>NZ_JBCGCU010000019.1:0-60524 GCF_038739665.1 Pseudoalteromonas qingdaonensis
GTATGAACGTGACGGCGATAACGCCACAGCATGCCGACCATAGCTCGGCTCACATCAGCCGCGCACTTTGCTGGTACTTTACGTATCAGATACAGCTTACTTTTGCGCTCAACCAGGCTGACTATGGCTCCTGTCCCTTGCTTACCGAGAACGGTATCGACTTCCCAGTCCCCAAACCGCTTTTTCCTGTCGACGATGGCCGGGCGGTGCTCAATCCCTACGCGGTTAGGGATGATGACGCGTTTTTCTCGGCTACCTTTTCGGTAACGGCGGTGACCTTGGCGTAAGTGCCTAAACAACTTGCCGCCGTTCAATTTATCCCGTTGCACATAGCCGTAAATCCACGTGTGACTCACTAACAGTCCAATAACTCGACCCACGCCTGCAATTTGCTCGGGACTCCACTTTTGTTCTAACCCGAACTCAACAAACGTGATGGTCTGTTTAGATAGACACGACTTTGCAGCTTGAACACGCCTTTTAAATGCCTTAGCTTGCGCGACTTCGGGAAGATAGTGATTGTCCCGGATCCTATTTCGTCTGACTTCTCGGCTAATAGTGCTATGGCTGACTTTCAGGCGTTTGCCTATTTCACGATAACTAAAGCCCTCGCGTAAGTAGGCTTCGATCTGGTATCTTTGTCCTTCGATCAACTGCTTGTAACTCATGGTAAATACTTCTGTTTGTTTGGCGACGATAGAGTACCACCAACAGGCAGTTGATCTCTTCTCACCGTTTAACCATGAGTGGTGCACTTATTATCTGAATTCGGGGGCATTAAAAAAAGTTAAAAAATAGTCTAACTCAAGCAAAAACCGAAAATGCATTTTTCAAAATTACCGTAAAAGAGTTCCGCTTCAAAAACTCATTAAACAAAGTCAAAAATGACACTAAAAGCCAGGGGTATATTGGTGGAAGTCCCAATTTATCTAGCCTCGAAGTTTACAAAAACCTCATTTTGTAATTCGTTGATCACAAAATGAGCCTAGCGGCTATCTGTGTGCACGATAGCCCATAAATTTAATTATGTTAAATTAAGATTAAGTTAATGAATCAAGGTAATGTATCTAAACGCGGGGCTGTGCGCGCCGATAAAAAGCTAGGAATTGGCATGAAAAATGGCCTATCCATTTCTAAATAGGCCATTTTCTAAACTGAATTGGATTAAGTGCTTAGTTTAGCTCATTATCCACCCAGAACTTGGTGCCTTTTAATACAGCTTGTAAGGCTAAACCTGTTTCGGTTAGGGAGTAAACGGTTACATCATCAACTATGGCTTCGGCGGTAACAGCACCACCATTGCTTTTATGTTTGGCTGCGGCATCGGCATTACCGCCAAAGGCCCAACCATGATCGATAAATCGGTTTAATGCTGCTTCGGTATGGAACACCATCACCACATTAAAATCTTTAACGCCCAAACCTAGGCCTAAACCGGCCTCGCCCATATTCATATAGGTCCATTTTCCGGTACGGTTATTTTTAGCCACGCCATAACCACCGCCGAAACTGGCAAAGACCACGTTTACATTGGCATTATCGAATACCGCATAACCGGCGCTGGTGGCAATTTGGTTTTGCACATCGGGTTTGCGCACATACAAGGTTTTCAATGTTTCACTGCGCATGCTTTGCACCATCTCTCTTTTTGCTTGCGGACTGGCATTACTGGAGGTGGCGCAACCGTTTAGGGTGAGCACAGCAACGGCAAGTAACATGATGTGAATATATAAAGCTCTACTTTTCATGGTATACCCCTTATTTAATGTCCAATACTAGACAGTATCGGACTTTGTGGTAAGCTAAGACTATAAATTTTTTAGTTATTTATCTTATGCTTACCCCTTTAGTTGATACGTTCAAGCAATTGCGCTATCAAATCGCTCATCTCGAAGATGGCACCTTGAACAGCGAATATCCTGAACTAGCTTTATTTATAGACCAACAAAGCTTAAACCTTGCTGAAATTTCAAAAGATTTATCATTTATTTACCAATACTTGTATGTCTATGGCCGTAAATCCGATGCCACTTTTACCCGCTTTCGCAATGAAATAGAACGTTTTGCCCTTTGGTCCTGGTTGATAAAAGGTGCTTCTGTGATGGCGCTAAAACGCGAAGATATTGAGCACTACATAGATTTTGTTGTTGAACCGAGCCGTGACTGGTGTTCGGACTCGGTGCAGTGGCGCTTTAAACAAAAACTGGGTCAGCGTATTGCAAATCCAAAATGGCGCCCTTTTATGGCTAAGGAAACCAAGCCGAGCCAGCAAACACTCAATTCAACTTTTACGGCGCTTAATGTGTTTTATAAGTTTGCCATTTTAGAGGAGCGCTCATTTACAAATTTTGTTCCCGTGGTTAAAAAGAACTGCCCTTACCTGGTTGTTCAATCTCAAATAAATCAACCAGATACATTAAGTGACTTGCAATGGGAATATGTATTGCGGGTGACCGAAGAGCGCTGCGAAGAAGACCCGCAACTTGAACGCAATCTTTTTGCCCTGGCCTGTTTAAAGGGTTTGTATTTACGTATCTCTGAATTATCGGAGCGACCGAACTGGTCACCCGTGATGTCGCACTTTTGGCAAGATGCCGATGCGTTTTGGTTTTTACGGGTGATGGGCAAGGGCAACAAGTTACGGGATGTGACTTTAAGCGAAAGTTTTATTGCTTACTTAAAACGTTATCGTTTATATCGAGGCCTAAGTGCCCTGCCTCGAGTTGATGAGCCCTACCCGCTTATTCATAAATTGCGCGGTAAAGGCGGCATGACGGTTAGACAAATTCGTCGTTTAGTACAACAAAGTTTCGACTTGGCTACAGCCGCACTTCATCACGACGGTTTTACCGAGGAAGCAGAAAAACTAATGGCGGCAACCGCGCATTGGCTGCGCCATACAGGTGCCACCCATGATGCGCAAACCCGGCCGTTAAAACATTTATCTGAAGATTTGGGTCATGCTAAGTTAGCAACCACAGATCAAATCTATATTCAGACTAATATAAAAGAACGAGCTAAGTCGGGCGTTAAACGTAAGCTTTAAGGACAAGCAATGGAATATTACATCGCAATCTTGTTGGCGCTGGCATTTTTTATCTACTCCATTTCATTTCGCCAGTTGGCGCGAGCTGAGCTTACCGGCCCCATGTATTTTGTCTTAACCGGCATGGTGGTCGCGGCTATTTTTGTGGCGGAATTTAAAATCAATCAGCCTTTAGATCAACTCTTGCCTTTGGTGGAGCTGACCTTGGCGGTGGTGTTATTTTCCGATGCGGCAAAAACGCGGCTGGCCATTTTAAAACGTGAATTTAAATATCCCCTGGTGCTTTTATTTGTTGCCCTACCGCTGACATTTTTTGCCACTGTGCTCACCGGCTATGTCTTGTTCCCGGAAATGGGGTTATTGGCGCTGGCGCTGCTGGCCATAATTTTAACGCCAACGGATGCGGCTTTGAGCAAAGGTATTTTAGAAGCCAAGGCGGTGCCGCTAAATATTCGTGAAGCCATTAATGTTGAAAGTGGTTTGAATGATGGCTTATGTGTTCCCATATTCTTGTTTTTATTTTTGTCTTGGCAATTAGGCAGTTGGCAAGACCCGATGAAAATGCTTGAGTTTATGGGTCGCGAAGTGGGCATTGCTCTGGTGGTTGCTGTGGTGATCACCTGGGTTGCAACTCGTCTTATTCAGTACAGTGCAAGTCGCCACTTTTTCGAAAAAACTTCGAGCCCGTTTTTAATTTTGTCTTTAGCCATTGTGAATTACGCTGTGGCACAGGGTGTGGGTGGCAGCGGTTTTGTTGCCGCCTTTATTGCCGGTTTGTTGTTTGATCATCTGTACCGACCCAGTAAAGATATGCGGCTGATTGAGCAGAGCGAGCATATAGCCGAGTTCTTTTCATATTTAATTTGGTGCTTGTTCGGTGCCTACAGTTATTGGCAATTGCTAAGCATAGATTTGAGTTGGGAGAAGGTGATCTTTGCGCTTATTGCCGCCACCTTGGTGCGGGTTATTCCCGTGCTGTTTAGCCTGATGTTATTTAATGGCTTAAATTTCAAGGAAAAATTTACCCTAGCCTGGTTTGGACCGCGCGGCCTGGCGTCCATAGTTTTTACCCTGATGGTGTTGGACTCCGCCGATGGCTCGCTCAGTGAATTAGCAACGCTGACCATATTGACCAGCGTTTTTATTCACGGCATTACCACCCGACCCATTGCTAACTCCTTTAACAAAAAAAGTCGGGCTAAAAAAGTTTAGTGCAAAATCTTGGCCAGCACCTCAATTGGGTGCTGTGGCTTAAATTGAGCAAAACGTTTTACCTGGCTGCGGCATGAAAAACCCGTGGCCAACAACTGAGCGGGCGCTGTGCTTTCAACCTTGTCCTTCCAACTAAGATCATATAAAGCTCTGCTGTTTTCCTGGTTTTGCAGTTCGTGGCCATAGGTGCCCGCCATACCACAACAGCCGGTGGCCTGGGGTTCAAGTTGTAATCCCAAGGCAGAGAAAATACTTTGCCACACCTTGGCGCTGTGCGGTAGAGCTGTGGTTTCACTGCAGTGACTTAGTAACACATAGCTTGTTTGTGGCTCAAAAACCTGTTGTTTAAAGGTCTGCTCGCCAAGCCATTCATGGGCCAGCAAAACATTGAAGTCCCCTCTTTGCTCGCCCAAAACTGTGTTGTATTCATCGCGATAACACAAAACTAGGGAGGCATCGAGGCCGACCATGGGAATGTCCAACTCGCTGACTTTTTCTAAAAATGCAGCACTGTTTTTAGCGGTGCGGGCAAATTTGTCTAAGAAGCCTTTAACATGTTGCGGCTTGCCATTGGGTTTAAAGGGCAAGATGATCGGCTTTTTGCCAAGCGCCTGAATCACCTTGGCAAAGCTCTCAACTAATTCTGCTTCATAAAAACTGGTGAAGGGATCTTGTACTATCAGTACATAGTCTAGGCGTTGTTCTTCGCTCAATCGCTCAAGTTTATTCAAATCGAATTTTTCTAAAGTCGCGGTGCGCTGCGCAAGGTTTGGATGGCTTGGGGTCGGTGTATCTACATAACCCAAAGTCTTTTTAATGGCCCATTGTACAGGGGATGATTTAACCACAGGGTTGGTAATGGCCGAGAACTTGGCCAACAGTGGCGCGGTCTGTTCTATGCCGGCAACCAAGTAATCTTTCAACGGGCGGTTGTACTGGCTGTAGTAAAAATTCAGAAAGCGGGCGCGGAATGTCGGCACATCCACCTTAATTGGGCAGGCTGTGGTACAAGCTTTACAGGCCAAACACTCATCCATGGACTCTTTCACTTCGTGTGAAAAATCATACTGGCCCCTGCGTTTATTCTGGGTATTAAGGAAGCGCTCCCACCAGGTCGGGCCATCTTTTTTGCTGATCACCTTTTCTTCTTCAAGTAGATCAACGCCCTGCTCGGCTTGTAATCGCAGCCATTCACGCATTAATCCGGCGCGGCCTTTTGGCGAGTAACGGCGATCGCCGGTGGCCTTGTATGAAGGACACATGGGCGAGCTCACATCATAGTTAAAGCACAGGCCGTTACCATTACAGTTCATGCTGTTGGCAAAACTATCCCTTACCTGGACATCAATTTGACGGTCGAACCAGCCGCGCTTTTTATCATCAACGCTGACCAAGCTGTCGTTACTTTCAAGGGGTGTACAGATCTTGCCTGGGTTGAGCTTGTTGTTTGGATCGAAGGCCGATTTAATGCGGCGCAATTCCTGAAACAGCTCGTCGCCGAAAAACTCCGGGCCGTATTCACTGCGATAACCTTTACCGTGTTCACCCCACATCAGGCCGCCGTACTTGGCGGTCAATGCCACCACCTGATCGGAAATCTGGCGCAGGGTTTTTTCCTGCTCTGGGTCACACATATCCAGCGCCGGGCGCACATGTAATACACCAGCGTCGACATGGCCAAACATGCCATAGTCAAGTTGGTGAGCATCCAATAACTCACGGAATTCATTGATAAAGTCGGCAAGGTTTTCTGGCGGTACTGCGGTGTCTTCGGCAAAAGCGATGGGCTTTTTCGCACCCTTGGTATTACCAAGCAAGCCAACGGATTTTTTGCGCATGGCATAGATTTTTTGAATATCGGCCACATTATTGGTGAGCTGATAGCCAATTACCCCGGCTTCTTTATTGGCTATGAGGTTATCAAGCTTGGCACACAGGGCGTCAATCTTGTCTTTCATATCCCCTTCTTGCTCGGCATTAAACTCAACCATGTTTAAGCCTTGCATTTCTTGCCCGGGTACATCGGTAATTAAGTCCGATACTGAGTGCCACACTATGTCTTCGCGGGCCAAGTTTAATACCTTGCTATCAACGGTTTCTACCGAGGTAGCCTCGGCTGCCACCAAAAATGGTGAATTACGCAAGGCAGAGTCGAAACTGTCGTATTTAATATTGATCAGGGTTTTAAATTTGGCAATCGGTGTAATATTGAGCTTGGCCTCGGTCACTATGGCCAAAGAGCCTTCGGAGCCGGTTAGTACGCGGCCAATATCAAACTCGGTCATGGTCTCATTAAAGACATGCTCTAAGTCATAACCGGTTAAAAAGCGATTCAGTCGTGGGAATTTTTCTAAAATTAAATCGCGCTTAGTGCTGGCCACATCCAATACAGTTTTGTAAACCTTGCCAACTGCGGTGTCTTGCTCGGCAATCAATTTGGCTTTATCTAAACTTACACCTTGGGTATTGAGCTCGCTGCCATCGGCAAGAAAGGCCTTGAGTGCCAAGGTGTGATCGGACGTTTTACCATAAACCAGACTGCCCTGACCTGAGGCATCGGTATTGATCATTCCGCCGACTGTGGCCCGGTTACTAGTGGATAAGTCAGGTGCAAAAAAGTAGCCATAGGGGCGCAAAAAGTCGTTCAGCTGGTCTTTGATCACCCCTGCTTGAACCCGCACCCAGCCTTCTTGTTCGTTAATTTCCAGAATTTCGCGCATATAGCGGGAAAGATCGATAACAATACCCGGTGTTAACGACTGGCCATTGGTGCCGGTACCGCCACCGCGTGGGCCAAAGGTTAAAGACAGAAAAGGGTCGCGTGAAGCTATGTTAAGTGCCAGTTGCACATCTTTATCGGTTTTTGGAAATACCACGCCCTGAGGAATAGTTTGATACACACTGTTGTCGGTGGCCGCTAATAGCCGGGTGCCATAGCTGGCATCGACATCGCCACTAAAGCCTTCAGCTTTGATTGTTTTTAGGTAATGTAATACCAGTTCAGAACTGACTTGCTCAACACTTAACTTTGCTATCATGGCCTTAAAACCTCAGGAACAAACGGCGCCATTATAGCATGCTGAGCCCGCTTAGAAATTGAAGAATATACAGATTGTTACAATTTGAAATCACTTTGTAGCCGCCAATACGCTATGGTCAGTTAAGAGTAACCATACCAATTCTGTTAAGTATGTGATCAGAGATAGCGCTGGATAAATGATGTGGTAATAAGACGGAATTTTTCGTATGTAGTTATTCTACATAGGCGAGCAAGACCGAAGCAATGCTTCGCAGCTTAGCGAGGTGAGCGCATGGATGCGCGATGTAACCAAGCTTCATGGATGAATTTAACCGCAAAAATAAACAGATTAGCTATTTAAATGAATTGGTATTATTAGGTGATGTATGAAAAAGTGGTTAATGAATGCTGCAGCGGCACTGTGTTTTTTACTGGGGTTGATATTTGCCGTGGTGCCCGGGCCCTCGGTGATCTTCTTTTTAATCGGGTTGACCTTACTGGCCGTGCACTACCCTCTTGCCCGTAAATATGTGCGGGTTTGCCAAACTACCCTAACGCGAGGGTGTCGATTGCTCGACAGCAAATTGGCGAAAAAATAAAAGGGCGAAGATTTCGCCCTTTTTCTTTACTTATTTAGCAACCGAACTTAGTTCGATTTAAGCTTGTCAGCCAGGTATAACCAGGTTTCCAATACCGTATCTGGGTTCAATGAAACAGAATCGATACCTTCTTTTACTAACCAGGCAGCAAAGTCTTCATGATCCGAAGGACCTTGACCGCAGATACCTACGTACTTACCTTTTGCTTTGGCTGTTTTAATAGCCATAGACAATAGCTTTTTGATCGCTGGGTTACGCTCGTCGAACAGGTGAGCGATAAGACCCGAGTCACGGTCAAGACCAAGAGTAAGCTGAGTTAAATCGTTTGAACCGATTGAGAAACCATCGAAGTACTCAAGGAATTCATCGGCAAGTAGCGCGTTTGAAGGCAGCTCACACATCATGATCACTTTCAAACCATTTTCGCCACGCTTAAGGCCTTGCTCTTCAAGAAGTTCAATAACCTGTTTACCTTCTTCAAGGGTACGTACGAACGGGATCATGATCTCAACATTGCTCATGTCCATGTCGTTGCGAACACGCTTGATGGCTTCACACTCAAGGGCGAAGCACTCGCGGAAGTCTTCACTGATATAACGTGAAGCACCACGGAAACCTATCATAGGGTTTTCTTCTTCCGGCTCGTATTGCTGACCACCAACCAGGTTGGCATATTCATTCGATTTGAAGTCAGACATACGTACGATCACACGCTCTGGAGCGAACGCACAACCTAGCGTGGCGATACCTTCAACCAGCTTGGTGATGTAGAACTCACGCGGCGACTCGTAACCGGCGATGATCTCTTTAATTTCTGCCTGAAGTTCAGGAGATTGAGCATCAAAGTTAAGAAGCGCTTTAGGGTGAACACCTATCATACGGTTGATAATGAACTCAAGACGAGCCAGACCAACACCGGCGTGCGGTAAACGCGCGAAATCGAAAGCACGATCTGGGTTACCCACGTTCATCATGATCTTAAGTGGTAAGTCAGGCATTTCATCAATGCGTGAAGTCAGTACTTCATACTCAAGCTGACCTTCATAGATGTAACCTGTGTCACCTTCGGCACAAGAAACGGTTACTTCCTGGTTCGCTTTAATAAGGTCGGTGGCGTTACCACAACCTACTACCGCAGGAATACCTAGCTCACGGGCGATGATGGCCGCGTGACAAGTACGACCGCCACGGTTAGTAACGATAGCTGCAGCGCGCTTCATGATAGGTTCCCAATCCGGGTCAGTCATGTCGGTTACCAGGATATCGCCGTGTTGTACCTTGTCCATCTCGTCGATAGAGTTAAGTACACGTACCACGCCAGTTCCGATTTTGTGACCGATAGCACGGCCTTCGGCAACAACGCTTGATATTTGCTTAAGCTGGAAACGTTCCATCACGTTCGTATCTTCGTTTGAACGTACGGTTTCTGGACGAGCCTGAACGATATAAAGTTTGCCGTCGTTACCGTCTTTTGCCCACTCGATGTCCATTGGACGACCGTAGTGCTTTTCGATGATAACCGCTTGCTTAGCAAGGTCCATTACTTCTTCACCTGTGATAGAGAAGGTATTGGCTTGCTCAGGCGCTACGTCAACAATTTCAACCTGCTTGCCGTGTTCCTGGTCTTGTGAGTAAACCATTTGAATGGCTTTAGAACCGATATTACGACGAACAACGGCTGGTTTACCTTTGGCTAGCGTACCCTTGTGGACATAGAATTCATCCGGGTTTACCGCACCTTGTACAACCATTTCACCAAGACCGAAGCTTGATGTTACAAATACTACGTCTTCGAAACCTGACTCGGTGTCGATGCTGAACATTACGCCTGAAGAGGCCATGTCAGAGCGAACCATGCGCTGGATACCGGCAGAAAGTGCTACACCTTTATGGTCGTAACCCTGGTGTACACGGTAAGAGATGGCGCGGTCATTAAATAAAGAAGCAAAAACGTGTTTGATAGCAACCATTACGGCATCGATGCCGCGCACGTTTAAGAAGGTTTCTTGTTGTCCGGCGAATGATGCGTCTGGCATGTCTTCGGCGGTGGCAGAGGAACGTACTGCAAAGGAGACGTCGTGTGCTGGGTCAGCGTGTAGTTGGCCGTAGGCCTCGCGGATAGCCTGGTCCAATGAATCCTGGAATGGCGTGTCGATGATCCACTGACGGATTTCACCGCCAACTTTGGCCAATTCATTGACATCTTCAACGTCTAGTTTGTCTAACACGTCGTAGATGCGAGCATTCAGTCCAGATTGCTCAAGAAACTCGTTAAATGCGTATGATGTCGTTGCAAAACCACCCGGTACTTGTACACCGGCGTTGGCTAGGTTTGAAATCATTTCACCGAGAGAGGCGTTTTTGCCTCCAACTCTCGGCACATCTTGCATACCAAGCTCTTGATACCAGAGAACGTATTCTTGCACGGAACTTTCTCCAAAAAACAAATTGTAAGTTTGGTCATTAAAACAATGACCTTTTAAATGAGGCGCTAACATTCTACACTGGCAAACACTGATGCGTAAACCGTAGCCTTACGGTTTATCAGATTATTAGATAAAAAAAGGACGCTTATGCGCAACGCATTTTATATTTCTGACGGCACCGCAATTACCGCTGAGGTCTTTGGTAATGCGACTTTGTCCCTCTTTCCCATGGAATTTGAACACACCACCATTCCCTTTGTTGAAACCAGGGAAAAAGCCTTAGAAGTAAAGGCGCAAATTGAGCAGGCAGCGGCCAAAAGCAATGAAAAACCCATTGTTTTCTTCACTTTTGTGAATCCAGAACTCAGCGAAATCATCCTCGCGAGTAATGCCGTGTGCTATGACTTTATCAGCACCTTCAGCAGTCAATTGCAAAACGAATTGGGTGTTGAACCCGTACCTAAGGTGCATCGTACTCACAGTATTCACGAGCAAAGTTACGACTTTCGTATCGCCGCGGTCAACTATGCGCTGGCCAATGATGATGGTGCCAATATTAAGGATTATCAGCAGGCGGATGTGATCTTGGTGGGCGTGAGCCGCAGCGGTAAAACCCCAACTAGCCTGTATTTGGCCCTGCAATATGGCATTAAGGCGGCCAACTATCCTTTAACGCCGGATGATCTGGACTCAGGCGAGTTGCCAAAATCTTTACAGCCATACAAAAACAAATTGTTTGGTTTAACCATTTCACCCGAACGCCTTGCGGCTATACGTAATGAGCGCATGGCCAATTCAAGATATGCATCTTTGCGCCAGTGTCGTATCGAAATCCGTGAAGTGGAAATGCTGTATAAGCGTTTTCGTATCCCCTACTATAATTCCACGCATCATTCGGTGGAGGAAATGTCAGCCAAGATTATGGCTGAGACCGGATTGCAGCGCAGAAAATATTAAAAACTATTGAATAAAAAAAGCGCCCCAGGGCGCTTTTTCTTTTTACTGGTCTTATTTGCGGGCGTCTTTTAGTAAGTCTGCAACTAAGAAGCCGAGCTCAAGTACCTGATCGGCATTCAGACGCGGGTCACACTGGGTGCGGTAACGCTGGGCCAAATCGTCATCCGACAGGCCATAAGCGCCGCCTGTGCATTCGGTCACGTGCTGGCCGGTCATTTCTAAATGTACACCGCCGGCGTGTGAGCCTTCTGCCTTATGGACGGCGAAGAACTGGCTGATCTCACGAAGGATATTGTCGAAGCTACGAGTTTTATAACCCGAGCTGGCTTTTTCGGTATTGCCGTGCATAGGGTCAGAACTCCAGATCACCTTACGCCCTTCTTGCTGTACGCGACGTACCAGAGCCGGCAGTTTTTCCGGCAGCACATCGGCGCCCATGCGGGTGATCAGCGTCAAACGCCCTGGAATATTGTCTGGGTTTACCGCATCAATCAGTTCAATCAGTTCATCCGGGCTCATGCCTGGACCAACCTTAACACCGATAGGGTTTTTAATGCCACGGAAGAATTCGATATGCGCATGATCAAGCTGGCGTGTACGCTCGCCAATCCACACAAAGTGCGCAGAGCAATCGTACCAGTCACCAGATAGGTGGTCACGGCGTGTGAGTGCCTGCTCGTAACCCAGTAACAATGCCTCGTGAGACGTATACAAAGACGTTTCGGTTAACGACGGGGCATTGGTGGAATTAATGCCACAGACTTCCATAAACTCGAGGGCGTCCTGAATGCGATCGGCAACCTCTTGATACTTATCCTTTAAGGGGTTGGCGGCAACGAAACTCATATTCCAACGGTTTACCTGGTGTAAATCCGCAAGACCACCTTGAGCAAATGCACGCAGCAGGTTAAGCGTTGACGCACTGTGGTGATAAGCCTTCATCAGGCGTTGCGGATCGGGAACACGGGCCTGCTCGGTGAATTCGTAACTGTTAATAATGTCGCCGCGATATGAAGGCAGGCTGACGCCGTCAATAGTTTCAAGGTCGCTCGAACGTGGCTTGGCAAACTGCCCCGCCATACGGGCGATTTTTACTACCGGGCATTTACCGCCATAAGTTAATACCACCGCCATTTGCAGCAGGGTTTTAAAGGTATCGCGGATATTTGCGGCGCTAAAGTCAGCAAAGGATTCGGCGCAATCGCCACCTTGCAATAAAAAGGCCCGGCCTTCGCACACATCTTCAAGTTGCTTAAATAGGCTGCGCGTTTCTTCGGCAAACACCAAAGGGGGGGCACTGTTTAGCTCATTTTCAACGTTTGCTAAAACGCCTTGATCCGGGTATGTGGGTTGCTGGACTATGGGGAAATCCCTCCAGCTATTTGGACTCCAAGGTTTCACTTTACAATTTTCCTCATTCCTAATTGTACCTCACTCACGAAAGTACCCAATGGCAGGCGCTAGCGCAAGGGTAAAAGGGGCAGATGGGGGAAATAAAGTATCCTACTTTTGTCGCGGTGGACCTTTATGTAAGTTGAACACATCATACTTATTGCAGGAGGTCGGCAACCTCAGCAACGTTTTATCTGTTATTTAATAGGATAAACAGGGAATCAATGGCTGTCTCGCACATGGCGATCACAGCGTCGAAACCTGCTTGGCCGCCGTAATATGGATCAGGAACCTGGGTTAATTCATGGTCGGGGTGGTAATCGAGCAGACGCTTGATCATGGCTGTTGCATCCTCGGGTTGCATGGCCAGCACATCTCGGTAATTTTGCTCGTCCATGGTGAGAATTAAATCTTGTTCATAGAAATCATCTTGGCTAAGTCGTTGTGCGGTTAGCCGTGATAGATCATATCCGTGTCGTGCGCCATGTGTAATTGCCCGCTCATCCGGATGCTCACCCACATGATAGCCAGAAGTACCAGAGCTGCTAAATTCGATATAGGTTAAGCCCTGCTCTATTGCTCGTTTTATAGCAATGGCATGGGCTGTTGGCGAGCGGCAAATATTACCTAAACAGACGAACATGATCTTCATAGCTTTTTTATCCTGTTTTTATTTACTTACTTAATTTTAGTAACAGTTCGATTGGAGTAATGCAACAATGAACACATCATACTTATTTTAGGAAAATATCAATCTCAGCATTTTTGTTATTTTCAATTTATTGAATAACAGAGGAGTTACAAGCTAAACTAGCAAGATATTGTATGATGTGTTCTTTATTACTATGAGCAGTATAAAACTACAGCTTCGCAGCATTTACGATCTGACGCAGGAATATCTGCAGGATTTTACTCAGTTACTGGCACAAACCCAGTATCGCCAGGCGAGCTATTTCCAATTGCCCTTGCCAACACCTGAACAGGAGCGAAATCCTTTGGCCGCAATTTCAGTGCAAGGCCATAGAGGTGATGCAGCGCTGGCACAAATTAAAAATAGCTTTTTAGATTTTCATAAAGATGGTGAACTCAGCGGAAAATTAGCTAAACGTCACCCGGGCATAATCTTATTACCGCGAGCTTCTTTCGCTACTTTTGAGCCTTATCTTTTAAAAATAAACGAGCTTAAAACCGAGTTTAAGCAAAAGGTGCTGACCCTGGATAATAATGACGCCCGTTTTGATGCGGTTCACAGTGCCGTGCCGGGGTTAATGACACTGGCATTTTATCGCCATATCCATTTTGAAGCTCACTCTCCCTACTCGGTGCGTTTTACCTGGATGCAAAAACATTCCACCAAATCCCTTACCCGTAAGTTAGCACTTACTATGTTAGAGCGAAGCAGTGCTTATTCAAATCCACGCATGATAGATCAGCAGCAGTGGCTAATATTAGTCGAGCAGGAAAAACGTAAGGTTGCGAGTTTGGCTGAAAACGAAAAGTTACGTATTCGTCGGCCTATAAGGGTTACGCCGGAAGTAAATGTACGCTTTGCCGATAACCGCCGCTATCATGTTAGCGGTGCTTTGCCCTTTATCGTGTTTGACGACAATCCGGATATAAAACTTGGGGAACTCAAAGATTATCAACCTAAGGAAGATCCGCGAAAACGTGACTATGAATACCTGGTTGAGCGACTCTACTTAGCTAAAAGTGAGTAAGTGCTTACAACTTTTTATTTCCCCGTATTTATTATGTTAAAAAGCCCACATCTGTGGGCTTTTCTATTGAGAGCTTGCGTACACAAGGATTACTTTTCGACTATTTCTTCTAGTCTTTCTTCATCTATGATCTCTGCATTTTCGACTATGCGTTTGCCACCTTGAATTTCGATACGTTTGTTTTGCTTATTCAAAGTAAGAATTTCTTCGCAAAACTCATCAGATGGATGCATTTCGTAAACATAATCGATAATTTTCCCGGTTGAGTCCTCTTTCACATTGGAAATGCTGTAATCGGAAATGGCGCCCTTATCGATCAGGTCTTTCATGGTTGTAGTCATATCACGGCGCAGGGCTTTTAATTTATTGTCGGTGATCTTGTCATCGGCATAGATTGAGCCATATTTTTCCATAATAGACAGCAGACGGAAATGATACGTCTTACCCGGTGCTGCGTAGCGCCACAAGTGATACAGGCGTAACATCATCCATCGCGATAATCCGCGTTTCAGTTCTTGCGCGCGGTTAAAGTAATAACCTTTATATTCCAGGTTATCTATCATGTTGTGAACAAAGGCGTTTAAACAGGCCACACATTTTACATTGCCGCCCTGCCCTTTCTTACCACTGAAATGTAATGAGGATAAGAAGTTCATATTCGACTCATAAAATGAATCATCGATATTTGAATTTTTGGTATCGGTCGCCGTGTACTTAAAGGACAACTTGGAGCCTTGCAGGGCTTCCAATGATTCTTTAATTTGCGGGTATGGCATCGACTGACCCACAGCCTTGAGCTCTTGGGCCAATTCATTCATCGAAAAGATAACCGCGTATTGGATACCCGACTTAAAGTTGATTTTGACAATCTTGCCTTTGGACGCCAAACGAATTAAGGCACGCTCAACTTTTTCTTCTCTGTCAGATGGCCATACCAGGCATTCAACTTCTTCGCCTTCTTGACGAGTACTGACCACCGCCGGAGTAATTTTAATTTCCCCCTCATACAGTATGCCATCTACTTTTTCCGAAATTCGGCGAGTAATAATGGTTTTCTTTGGTGCATCTTCTAGCGGCAATTTTTTATGACCTGAACGGACGAAGCGCCCCCAAAGATCATAATGGTTGAAGGTATTAGAGTAGGCTCTTAATCCATGTACAGAACTTTCGATTGAAATACGCACATCTTTATTGTCGGTGAACAATGCCAGATTTTCGTTATCCGTTGCACTTTCAACGCCATTGATCTGGCCTCGCAAAGAGTCTGGTAAGTTTTCTACCGAGATATTAACCTTGCGGTTCATTGTTATTTTCCATTGCTATCGATGCCAAAGGTAATATCAACACATAATACGAAAAAAGTTAATCATCTATGTTAGTAAAAAACTGATCCGAGTTCGAGTTTCATGGTTTGGATCACTTTTTTACTAACCTTAGGCGATTAAACGTTCAGTTTGATACTTTTGGGATCAGATTTTTATTAACTCATGGGTTAGAGATCATATTTTTACCAAGTAGGGCGGCAGAATTTTTGTATTTTTGTTCTTTCACTTAAAAAATCGCGGTCTTTTTGGCCATTATTGGTCCTGTAAATACTAACCTTGTGTATAACTGGGTAAGCGCTTAGTAGAGATCTGATCTATAGCAGGTAAAGATCAGATCTTTACCTAGATATCAGTGTCTTAGTTACCTGTTTATGTGCATAACTAAGAGCAAATGGTTAGTAAGAAAATGATCTTACCTGGCATTTTTGTGAGTAACCTTGTAAGTAAACTGTGTATAACTCAAGGCGCAGATTTTCACTTACTATAATGCTGATCCATGACTTGGTAGGAATCAGATCTATACCAAGTAAAATGACGATCTAAGAAAAACAACAATATCATTAAAAAACAATTAGTTAGTGTTAATATTTTATGCTTTAACCTTTATATACCTATATATTTAAACGAATCTAATCTAGTTATTACCTTATAGGAAGTTTTCAATCAATTTGTCTTTCTTGTTTTTAATGTAATGTCGCCTAAAATATATGTTTACAGCTAAAGGAGTGGACATTATACTCATAGCTTAAACTTAGGGATGCAAGTATGACAATAAAACAAAGTGCGCTAAGAACCTACCAGTTACTTAAGGCTACCGCCGATGTTGCTGAAAAGTCACTCGAAGGACGAATTCAACATTATCGAGCCCATCTCAAATCAGAAGAGAAAGAGCTTCGAACCTATACCCAAAAGGCTGCCGCCGATCTATTAGGTTGTAATAACCGTACCTTAAAACGACGTCATGATCAGGGTGATTTCGATCACATTGAAATTCGCCGTGGTGCCAATGGTCATTATGCCTACACATTGGCAAATATTTATAGCATGGCCGAAGTGATGGGGATTGATGCCGATCATCGCCAAATTGATGATAAACTTCAGGTTATTGTTATTAATTCACTCAAAGGCGGATGTGGTAAAACCACCAGTATGGTTAACATCGCCGCCGCACTTGCAACCACCAATATTAAACGTTACCGCATTGGCATTATCGATTTAGATCCGCAAGGATCCTCATCGAGCTTTTTCCCACCAGGCGAGCCTGATCCCATTACTGTGGGTGATCTAATGCGCGATTGTATCGAGCTTGACGAAGATGAAACCTGGGAAGGGATTGTCAGCGATGCATTTTTAAAAACCCATATCCCTAATATCCGCATCTTGCCATCAGGCATGGATGATTTTTACTTCGAGCATGAAACAGCCACTGTACTGCGTAAAAGCGGTGATTATGAGCAAACACGCCATTACCATAAGTTATTGGAAAAGGTCATTGAACCGGTACAGGATCAATTCGATATTATTTTGATCGACACGGCACCATCACTTAACTTCATGTTCTATAACGCATTAATGGCTTCAACTGCGATGCTTATTCCGGTTCACCCGGAAGCCGTCGACTTTGATGCAAACAATAAATACCTTAAGCGTCTGGGTGAGATTTATCACACCGTGGCTGCCCTGGGTCATGATGGTTGGGACTTTATGCAGTTCCTGGTTACCAACTATGTCAAAGGTAACCATTCCCAACGCGACATAGTTAAAGATGTGCGCTCTGCGTTCGGTCGTCAGGTAATGAGCTATCCGATAAACCATAGCAGTGCAATTACCGCGAGTTCTTCGTCGTTTAACACTATTTTCGATCAGAAAACCTCTGACAGTTTGGCTAGCCGAGAGTCCTTGATTAAGGCTCAGGAAAACGTCAAAGACGTGGTTGATGAATTAGAAATGCTTATCCGTTCCAATTGGGCATCGACACAGTCACAACTTAAGGCAGCACAGTAAGGCATTATCATGGCAAAGAAACGTAAGAACGACACCCGCATCGATCCGTTTGCAACCGCGGTAGAAAGTAGCAGTCTGGATCAATTACTGGCCCAGGCTCAAGCCGGGGATGTGATCAGTATGCCGGCGCCAAGCGATCCTAACCGCACCATTCGGCTTACTTGCCAGGTGATCGCCCATCAGGATATTGAACAACGTACCAAGGTTTACGGCAAAAACCGCCGTGTTCAGGCGCTTCTGACAGAAAAGTCGGTGGCCGATATTCTTCCTGCCATTCGTGAAGATGGTCGTAACCAGCATCCGGCACTGGCTTGGGAGCATAATGGCGAGCTTTTGGTTTTGGCCGGCTCGCGTCGTCGCAAGGCTTGTATGCTGGCACCGGCGGATTATCTGGTATTAAGCTCCAGCGATTTTAACGATGAAGATGCGAAGATCCTCGCGGTTTCTTCGGATCAATATATAGCACCTAGTTTATGGGAGCTGGGCCAGGCCTATGCGTCGACGCGCGAAGAGTTGAAGGAGCTGGGTAAAAAGGGCTCGTATCGCGAAATTGCTCAGTTAGAAGGTGTTTCACACACAGCCATTGCTGATGCCATTAAGGCCTTTGAATGCCTTCCTAAAGATGTACTGGCCCTCTACCCTACCGCCAACCATGTTGGCCGCGAAGTGGCTAAGAAGCTGATTCAGGCGCAAGATAAAGACGGCAGTGCTTTTAACGAACGTGTTGCCGATTGCCGTGCCCAATTTGCACAAACTGGCTTCGACAGTGACGACAAGGCTGCGCTTGCAATAACTAAGTACCTGTGTGAAGCGCCGCAAGGGGTAAAGCGCAACGAGGACATTAAACTCGCCAATGACTTTGTGCGGATCCAAAAGCACAGTAAAAATGGCGATCTAACAATCAAGATCGACAATAAGATAATGACAGAGAAGCGCTTTATGCAACTGGCTAAAATGCTGGAAAGTTTTAATTAAGTTTCTTTTTCATTCATTTTTAAGCCCCGGTTTTGACCCGGGCTTTTTTATGCCCTCAATTCGCCTGAGTTCCACGCTCTGGGGCTTTTTCACCATGTCGAAAAGCGATATACTGGCCTATTTCAGTAGTTGGGTTGGACCATGGCCGCATCGTTTACTAAAGAAGATTTGCTCGCAGTCTTTGCCGAGATCAATGCCGAGCCAGCTCCTTTGCCATTGTCCGAGCAGGCGCTGAAGCAGCTATTTAGCAAGGGGGTTTACAGCCGCGCCCAGCAAATGCAGCGCGATGAGCAAGTGCTTTGGGTAAAAAGCAACGATGACTATAGCCGTATTGAAGCGCAGGTGCTTGACGATGATGGTATCACCTATGATCAGCATATCCAGCTCCAGTTTGTCGAGCACACTCAGATAGAAGCCCATTGTAGCTGTCAGGCAAAGGTGCGCTGCAAGCATGTGGCCAGCGCTTTGCTGCAACTAAAACTCCAAAGTCATGGCGAATTTGCTCACCAATATCAAATAGATGACTGGTTTTGTGTTTTGGCTCAGCATGACAGTGAGCCAGCTCAAAGCCAGCAACAGGTTTTGTTGTTCGAGCTGCACCCACACCAGAGCGAACTTCAACTCCAGGCCAAGATGACACCCAATACCGAGGCGGGTTTGCAATCTCAGGGTCGAGCACTGAGCGAGCAGCAAAGCCATACTCAGGTCACCCCCAAAGGGCTTGATGAAGACGATTTTCGTTTGTTTAGCTGGATACGTTCGCAAAACCTGCCCGGACAATCCCTGCTTTATGGCCACTGGGGCGCCCGTGCCTTGGTGCAATTACTTGCCCGCGAACGTCTGTTTTTTGAAAAGCAACGCCAGCCTTTGTTGTTGGGTAAGCCGCAGCAGCTGCAATACCAGTGGCTACGCCATGAGGGCAAGGCGAAATTAACCTGCAATATCGCCGACTTTGATGCCGACAGAGTATTTAATACCGCCCCGCCCTACTACCTTGATAGCAGCAAGAATCAGATACTGGCTTTGCATACCCATCTGTCCGGCTCGCAGATCAAACAGTTGGCACGCTTTCCTGAGGTGAACGAGGAAGATGTTAGTGCTTTGTCTCAGCGTCTTGATGATGAGCTCGCCCTGTCGCTGAGCAAAGGCGAAAAAAAAAAGCCTAAGCTAGGCTTTACCCTGCGCTTTATGCGCACATCCCCGCCTTACCTTATTGCCCTTGAGGGACAAGCCCCCACTCAAGCCTGCCTGGCCAATTTAGGTCTTGAGCCATGTAAAGGGCCTTTACAGCAAGAGTATCAAGTGGTTATTGCCGACGCCTTGCAAGAGCAGCAATGGCTCTTTGAGCTTGAGCAAGAGGTTCAGAGTTTGGGAGGAAAGGTGATTGCCTTACCACGTCAGCGCCAGCAAACCAGCGCTGTACTGACCCCCCACCTGGTTATCGATAAGCTTCAGGGGCATCGTTTCTTGGTGCGTTTTGAGTTACACCACAAGCAAAAGGTTTTTATTTTAAGCGCTGAACAACTGGCTAATAATGCCAACTACAGTGCTCATTATTGTTATTTAGAATGTGACGACCAGTTATGTGTCATAACTAGTGAGGCCGCAAAGCAGATACTGAGTTATCTGCAACGTTTTGCCAGCGCTAAAGAGAAAAGTATTTGTTCCATTCCGCGCAGCCTGTATGCCAAGTTAACCGAGCAAGCCTACTGGCAGTTATCGGTTGCCACCTCTTTGGCGCCTTTATTACAAAAGCCTACTCTGAATTCATTGCAGCCGGTTAAACTGGCGCCCAATGTGCAATTGCGAGAGTATCAGCAAGCCGGAGTCAACTGGCTGCAACTGCTTTCCTTGCAGGGGCTAGGCGCCGTGCTCGCCGATGATATGGGCCTGGGTAAAACCCTGCAGGTGATTGCCTATCTCAGTACCCTAAAACCTCGTGTCGGCCGACCACATCTGATCCTCTGCCCTACCAGTTTGATTGGTAACTGGTGTAACGAAATTAAGCGCTTTTGCCCACAATTATCAGTGCAGGTAGTGGCTGGTAATAACCGAACCATCATGTTGCAGCAGTTGGCCAAGTATGAGGTGATCATCACTACTTATACCCTGTTTAAACGCGACTTTGCCTTTTATCATGGGGTTGAGTATCACACCCTGGTGTTAGACGAAGCTCAGGCCATTAAAAACGCTCAGTCTCAGCTTAGTCAAAGGGTTAAGCAATTAAGAGGACAATTTCGTCTTGCCTTGAGCGGTACGCCTTTTGAAAACAACCTGCTTGAGCTTAAATCCGTATTTGATTTTGCCATGCCGAGCCTGCTTGGCTCAGATAGCCAGTTTAAGGCAAATTTTTTAGACCTTGAACAGGCGGGAAAAAATGCCCTTAAAGAAGCGGTGCGTCCCTACTTATTGCGCCGTGCCAAAGCCGATGTGCTGAGCGAGCTGCCGAGCAAAACCGAGTTGGTTAAACAGCTCGATATGCTTGAAGATCAAGCCCATGTGTATCAGGGCTATCACAGCGCCCTGCACCAAAAGCTCAGTCATCTGGTGTCAACTCAAGGCATTGGCAAAAGTAAGCTGCAGTTTCTAGATGCGCTTTTAAAGCTCAGGCAAATTTGCTGCCACCCTGGGCTGGTTGACCCTAGTTATCAGGGCGGCAGTGCCAAGTTGCAATGGTTGCAAACCCATTTGCCCCAGATGCTGGAGCAAGAGCATCATGTAATTATTTTCAGCCAGTTTACTTCCATGCTCAGCCTTATTGGCGCGCAGTTACAGGATATGGGCATAGACTATGCGTTACTGACAGGGCAAACCCGAGACCGCCAGCGTCAGGTTGATGACTTCCAACAAGGGCGTAAGCAAGTGTTTTTAATAAGTTTAAAGGCCGGCGGCAGCGGCTTAAACCTGACTCAAGCGGATACAGTGATCCACTTCGATCCTTGGTGGAACCCAGCGGTGGAGCACCAGGCTACAGACCGAGCCTATCGTATGGGGCAAGACCGCTCGGTATTTGTTTATAAGCTGATCTTGGCGGATTCTGTCGAGCAACAGGTACAGGCCTTGGCCGAGAAGAAACGCCACCTGGTGGATGAGTTCCTCAATGGTAGTTTATTATCAGATAAAAAAATTGATGATAATCAACTATTTGAAATGTTAAATCTAGAAAAAGAAGAAAAAGTTTAAATTTTCCTGAACTTTCTCGGCAGCTGGGACTCTACTATTATGCTTGTGATGCAAGCACCCTATGTTGATTTCCCTGATTATTATGATTTTAAGGCCAGCTTGATTAGCTGGCTTTTTTTTGCCTGAAATTTGCCGGCAGGGACGGCGGCAGTAGACTATGCAGGAGCTCCTTGTCGAAAAGCCGCCAGGAACGGCGGTAGTAGAGCAACGCCGGGCATCCCTACAAATGAGTAATACGGACACTTTGCAAGGCTAAAGCCTCGCCCACAACATCGACCTTAATTACTTTCCTGATAAAATTGTTATTATCACTCTATACATAACAATAATTAATGCGGGCTCAATATGCTTTCCTTGTTTTCCCAAAGCTCACCTGTGTTGCTTGGCGCCCTTGCTGCGCTGGCTTTATCTTCGACGACCTTAGCTTTTGTATTGTTGCGCGTTCAAGGGCGTTTACGCGCGGCTTTGACTCATAACAATGAACTGCAACAGCAGGCGCACGGCGCCGAAGCGCGTACCTCTGAGCTGAGCCGTCAGGCGGCAAGCGAACGTGAAAAGGGCGAGCAATTGCAGCAAAAAGTCACCTTGTTACATGGTCGTTATGAATCACTTAAGGCAACCCTGGAGCAAAAGGAAACGCACTTTGCGCAGCAACTCAGCTTGTTGCAAGATTCCAAAGAAACCCTGAAAAAGGAATTTGCCCTGCTCGCCAATCAGGTCTTTGAAGACAAGTCACAGCAGTTTAAGCACCTTAACCAGGAAAATATGGAACAGTTGCTTAAGCCGGTGCAGGGGGAGCTTAAAGGCTTTCGCGACAAGATGGAGCATATACACGCTCAGGAATTACAGCAAAGGGCCGCATTGAAAACCGAGCTGCAACATCTGCAAAAGCTCAATCAATCCATCACTGAACAGGCCGAGAAGCTCTCTACGGCGCTACAGGGGCAAAAGAAAACACAGGGTAACTGGGGCGAACTTATGCTGGAGAACGTGCTCGACAGCGCCGGTTTGCGCCTTAATCAGGATTATCGCCGTGAGGTCAGCTTCGACTCACCCCTTGGCCGCTTGCGCCCCGATGTGGTGGTGTATTTACCGCAACAGCGCCATATAGTTATCGATGCGAAAACATCTCTTAATGCCTACACCCGTTATGTGAATGCCCAAACCGAGCTTGAAGCGCAGCAGGCCTTGGGGGAGCATGTACAGGCGGTAAGCGAGCGCATTAATGAGCTTGCTAGCAAGGATTATCACCGCCTTGAGCAATTAAATTCGCCTGAGGTGGTGATCATGTTTATGCCCATCGAAAGCGCCTTTGTCGAAGCCCTTAAGTTCCAGCCCGACCTGTATCAGCGCGCCATTGAAAAGAATATTCTGGTGGCCACCCCGACTACCTTGCTCACCAGTTTAAACATAGTAAAACAGTTATGGCGCTTTGAAGATCAATCCAAGCACACTCAGGAGCTAGCAAAACGCGCGGAGCGTTTCTATAGCAAACTCAATTCCTTCTTAGTGTCTATGGAAGGTGTGGGCAAGCAGCTTGATAAGGCGCGGGAAACCTATGATAAGGCGTTTTCGCAGCTCTACAGCGGTAAGGGCAACCTGATCAAGCAAGCCAATGAATTTAAGGAGCTGGGTGTGGCGGTGCAAAAGGAGTTGCCCGAGTCTTTGCGCGAAAAAGCCGAGCTTGAGCTAACACATAGCGACTAATGTATTTGTGTGCTTGCCCTAGCCTTTTTGGTTGGGGCGGGCAAGCTGATGCCTTTATATGTATTTGTTTTAGGTAATTTATTGATTTTCAATAAAAATGAGCAAATGTAAACCCCCTTTACGTTTCATATAATTGTCATTTTTCTGTTTTATTCTTAGCCCCAAAATTGAACATGGGCTTAACACATGACATCAGCACATCAGCAGAGCTTTATTGCACAACTAAAACAACTACAAAGTTTGGCGCAAAATAAATTTGGCATTGATATCGCCACGGAAAAGTTTATCAATGATGATAACTACCGTGATCTGGTACTTAACGAACTGGGCTTGCTCGGCGACAGTGAACTCAATGCGGTAATTAGCGCGCTTAAACAACCTGCAGTAGCGCCCGCACAGGAAGAGCCTAAGGCACAAAGCAAGAAGCCATTGGCTTTAATATTCACATCAATTACTGCTGCTGTGGCTCTGGCGGTTGCCAGCTATACCATGTTTGCCGCCAAGCCTGAAGTGATAGTAACTCAGGCTCCAACGCAAAGCACAGAGCAAGCGCCAGTACAAACTGCAACTTCCGTAAACGCGACTCCTGCAGCTCAGGTGCAGCCTCAGCCACAAGCGCAACTGGCATTTCGTATTCACGGCTCTAACACCATAGGTGAAAAGCTGGCTCCGGCGCTAATCGAAGGCTATTTAACCGAGCAAGGCGCCAGTGATTTCACATGGCAACAAGGTGATGTGGCGGTAGAGCGCGAGCTTCATTATCGCTTAGCCGATAAACCTTACTATATTGAACTGCATGCGCACGGCTCAAGCACCGGCTTTGCCGATGTGCAGACGGCCAGCGCCGATGTGGCCATGGCATCGCGCAAAGTAAAAGATAAAGAAGTAGCGAGCCTAAAAGAACAATATGGTGACTTTAGCCAGGTAGGTAATGAACATATTATCGGTCTTGATGGTCTGGCGGTGATCGTGAACCAAAATAACCCTATCAGTCACCTGACCACGCAGCAACTTGCTGATGTATTTTCGGGCAAAATCAGCAACTGGGGAGAGCTTGGCGGCGCCTCGGCGGCCATTAATTTGTATGCTCGCGATGCTAAATCTGGTACCTGGGATACCTTTAAAAACCTGGTATTGAAAAAGCACAGCGCCAAATTAAGCAATAACGCCCAGCGTTTTGAGTCCAGCTCTGAGCTATCGCAACTGGTGTCGCAGGATGAGCACAGTATAGGTTTTATCGGCCTTAACTATATAGTGCATAACAAGGCGGTGGCTATCTCTGAGGGTGAGCAAACCGCGCCCATCTACCCTACCCGCTTTACCATAGGTACTGAGGACTACGCCCTGTCACGTCGTTTGTATTTATACACGCCGACCACGGCAGACATGTTTGTGAAGAACTTTGCTCATTATGCAATTTCATACCCGGGTCAGGAAATTGTGGCCGATACTGGTCTTATTTCACAGAATATCCATGTTGAGCAGGTGCAGGCACCGCTAACGGCTCCGGCGCTTTATAAGCAATACGCCAGTCAGGGCCAGCGTTTATCTCTTACCTTCCGTTTCGAGTTCGGCAGCGGCCAACTTGATAACAAGGGTAAGCGCGACTTACAGCGTCTGCTTGGCTTCTTAGAAGAACACCCGCAAAAGCGCGTGGTACTTATGGGCTTCTCGGATAACTCTGGCAATGACGAGAAGAACAAATCCCTGTCGGCTCAACGTGCCCGCTCGGTAGCCACCGAACTTAGTGCTCGCGGTATTGGCGTGTTTGATACTCAGGGCTTTGGTGAAGCTCTGCCGGTCGCCAACAACAGCACGGTACAGGGACGCGAGCGCAATCGCCGAGTTGAAGTCTGGGTTTTGTAATAAAAGTTTAATGGTCGCCTGCTAGGCTGGCGACTCTCAACAGGAGGGCTTATGTTTGCAATATTAACGGATCATCACAATCTTACTCGTGCCTTTGCGCGTTTAAGCATGTTGAAAGCTATTCGCGTTAAACGAAATGTGGATCAGGTTTTTACCGACCTCAACATGCCCTCCGCCGCTCTGATTGAAAAAATGCGTGAGGAAGGCTTACTGGGTTCGCTTGGTGCGCCTATGTCTAAGCCGGATCATCAGACTTCGCAGTCGGTCTTACAAAATCATCTTAGCCAGCTTTTTTTGGATTACAGCAAGCTTAAGCAAACGCTTGAACAGTTGAGCCTAAGCGAGAAGATAAGCTGTAAAGAAACCGTGGATATTGCCATGTTGGCGCTTAATCTGCCCTCGGACTCTTTAGCCGATATGATGGCGCAAGAAGGTGTGTCTGTGGATCATATTGCTCCGCAAGACCCACAACAGCAAAAACTCGATGCTATACGTGAACGCTTGAATCAAGCGGCACAAAAAACTGCATCGCAAGACGCTCAAAGCGTGCGTGAGCGCCTTAACGCGCTTGCCCAAGGTGATAGCCCAAAGCCTAGCACCATGGATGAAGATAATTCCGTGGTGCCCCTGCGTCGCCACCAAGCCTAAGTTACCACTTGCACTGAACCAAAGGGCCGTCATTAGTACGGCCTTTTTTAATGTCTCTGGAATTTCTTTAGTCAAAGCCAAGTTAGTAAAAAAATGTTCCGGGATCCCCTGAGCAGTTAGTAAAAACTTGCTCTGTTCCCAAATTTAGCTTCAAGACACTTGGTAAAATCTTGCTCTGTGTCCGTTTATAGCGGCTATTTCCTACTTTTGAGGCACTTCCGATCTGGGAAATATTCAACCTAGTTAAAAGCTGATCTCAATAAAAAAGGGCCCTTAGGCCCTTTTGCTTGCAACACACAGTGGTTAGAACTGATTCATGGTATTGGCTTCACCGCCCGCTTTAAGCGCGTTTTCACCGGAGAAATACTCTTTATGAGTATCACCGATATTCGAGCCGGCCAGGTCTTGGTGCTTAACCGAGGCCTGCTCGCGGCGGATTTCCTGACGCTGTACATCGCGTACATAGGCCAGCATGCCCAGATCACCGAAGTAACCTTCAGCAAGAATATCCGTGCTTAGTGCCGCTGTATGGTAAGTCGGCAAGGTGATCAGGTGGTGGAAGATACCAGCTTCACGGGCACCGTCGCGCTGGAAGTTACGCACAAGCTCGTCGGCGGCAACCGCCAGCTCTGAGCTATCCAGGCTCGCATCCATCAATACCTTGGCATCGTTTGTTGGATCTGGGTAAGCACTTAGGTCACGGCCTTCAGCCTGCCACTGCGCGAAAACCTGCTCACGGAACTTCAGTGTCCAGTTAAATGAAGGTGAGTTGTTATACACCAGCTTGGCGTTTGGTACTTGCTCGCGAACTCGATTTACCAGTTCGGCAATTTGCTGCACATTCGGTTTTTCGGTTTCGATCCACAGCAGATCGGCGCCATGCTGCAAGCTGGTGACACAGTCCAGTACCACGCGGTCTTTCTCTGTGCCGGCGCGGAATTGGTAGAGGCCATTGTCTAAACGTACCGGCTTGCATAGCTGGCCGTTAAGTTTAATCGCCATTTCGTTGTCTTCCAGGTCATCGGCGCCGCTGATAGGCTGAGCGTCAAGGAAGTTGATGTATTGGCTGGCCAAGTCGCCTGCCTCTTTGCTGACTGGGATTTTCTGCGTCAGGCTGGCACCCAATGAATCGGTACGAGCCACGATAATGCCGTCTTCCACGCCAAGCTCTAAGAAGGCATAACGCACGGCGTTGATTTTCGCGAGGAAGTCTTCGTGCGGTACAGTTACCTTACCAGCCTGGTGACCACATTGTTTGGCATCGGATACCTGGTTTTCGATTTGAATGGCACAGGCACCGGCTTCAATCATCTTCTTGGCCAGTAAATAAGTGGCTTCTTCGTTACCAAAACCGGCATCGATATCGGCGATAATTGGCACTACATGGGTTTCAAAGTTATCAATTTGCGCTTCGATTGCCGAAGTGTCTGCACCGCTTTGCTGTGCCGCATCCAGAGCTTTATAAAGATGATCCAGCTCACGGGCATCTGCTTGTTTTAAGAAGGTGTAGATCTCTTCAATCAGTGCCGGAACCGAGGTTTTCTCGTGCATACTTTGGTCTGGCAGTGGACCGAACTCAGAGCGTAGCGCCGCTACCATCCAGCCGCTCAGATACACATAACTGCGTTTAGTCGTCTTTTGGTGGCGTTTAATCGCCATCATCATTTGCTGCGCCGTGAAACCATGCCAGCAACCTAGAGACTGAGTATATTGGCTTGAATCGGCATCGTAAGCGGCCATGTCTTCACGCATGATTTTGGCGGTGTACTTGGCGATATCCAAACCGGTTTTAAAGCGGTTTTGCAGTTGCATACGAGCCGCATAAACAGGGCTGATGCTGTTCCAGCTTTGACCATTTTGTTGGCATAGGGTAGCAAGGCTGTCTATCTGTGCGTTGTACTGTTTCATAGTCGGTATCCTTTGAACGTGTAATGGTTATGTTTTGCAACACCCTGTGGGAGAGGTGGTCGTCTTGTATATTTACCCTAGGCCGTTTTTTACAGATTTATTAAATTTATACTTGTTATTGCCGCTATATTTTTAGTGAATAGGTTTTGTGTTCACATTCACATATTTTCGGTTACAGTGAAATAACACTTGTTCGATTAAAGGAATTGCTCATGACTCAGCGCATCTCGCACAGCGGCCTGTCTATTGACGCCACCCTCTATGAGTTTATTACTCAAGAGGTATTGCCCCAGACCGATATAGACGGCGATACCTTGTTCGCCGGTGTTGCCGATATTATCAAGCGACTTACTCCCATCAACAGAGCCTTGCTGGCCAAGCGTGAGACGCTGCAACAGCAGATAGACGCCTACTATCAGGCTAATACTGAGCATAATCTTGATGAATATACGGCGTTTTTGCGCGAGATAGGTTATCTGGTTGATAGCCCGGAGTCGGTGAGCATAGAAACCACCAACGTCGATGCGGAAATTGCCACCATGGCTGGCCCGCAACTTGTAGTGCCGGTGAGCAATGCTCGCTTTGCCCTCAATGCTGCCAATGCCCGCTGGGGCTCTTTATACGATGCCCTATATGGCAGTGATGTGATCGCCGAGGAAGAAGGCGCTGAGCAAGGCGGTGGCTATAACCCGGTGCGCGGCTTTAAGGTGATGGCCTATGCCCGTCAATTCCTCGACCAAGCCCTGCCCCTTAGCAGCGGCTCACATATCGAAAGTACCGAATATGCCATCAACAATGGCGAACTAGTTGTGACTTTGGGTGATTCACAGCAGGTCAGCTTGCAAAACCCGGCTCAGTTGCTCGGTTTTCAGGGCCAGCCACAGCGTCCTTCCGCCTTGCTGTTCTGTCATCATGGCCTGCATTTTATTATTGCTATCGACCCGCATAATCGCATTGGTCGTGATGATAAAGCCGGAATTAAAGACATTATTATGGAGGCGGCGCTGACCACTATTATGGACTGTGAGGATTCGGTCGCGGCGGTGGACGGTGAAGATAAAACCAATGTGTATCGCAATTGGTTCGGCCTTATGATGGGTCAGCTAAGCTGCAGCTTTAATAAAGGTGGCGAGCAACTTGAACGCACATTAAACCCGGATCTGCAATTTGCCAAGCCCGATGGTTCACAACTGACCCTGCACGGGCGCAGCCTGATGTTTGTTCGTAATGTCGGTCATCTGATGACCAACCCGGCGATACTCGATAGCGAAGGCAATGAGGTGTTTGAAGGCATTATGGATGCCATCTTTACCAGCTTATGTGCCTTGCCCGAGTATTATGGTCGCAGCAAGCTGGCGAACTCGCGCACCAAGAGCATCTATATTGTTAAGCCCAAGATGCACGGCCCAGAAGAAGTGGCCTTTACCGAGCAGCTGTTCACTGAGGTAGAGCGTTTGCTGGGGCTTGAGCCATACAGCATCAAAATGGGCATCATGGATGAAGAGCGCCGTACCTCGGTTAACCTTAAGGCCTGTATCGCCAGCGCCAAACAGCGCGTGGTCTTTATCAATACCGGCTTCCTCGACCGTACCGGCGATGAAATTCACACCGCAATGGAAGGTGGCATCGTCTTGCCTAAGGCGAAAATAAAAGAGCAGCCTTGGATTGACGCTTATGAAAAGCGCAACGTCAGCATAGGCCTGGAATGCGGCCTCAGCGGCAAGGCGCAAATTGGTAAGGGCATGTGGCCCATTCCAGATAAAATGGCCCTGATGATGGAGCAAAAGGTGGCGCATGTGCAATCCGGTGCCAATACCGCCTGGGTGCCCTCCCCTACTGCGGCGACTTTGCATGCTCTGCACTATCATAAGCTCGATGTATTTGCGCTGCAAAAATCCCTGCCGCCACTAGGTGAGGATTCGTTGGCGGCCTTGTTGACGCCGCCCATAGACAAGGGTCAGCAATTGAGCCCAGAGGATATTCAAATGGAGCTCGACAACAATGCTCAGGGTATTCTCGGCTATGTTGTGCGCTGGGTTGAGCAAGGTATAGGTTGCTCTAAGGTGCCGGACATTAACAATGTGGGCTTGATGGAAGACAGAGCGACCCTGAGGATCTCCAGCCAGCATATTGCCAACTGGTTACGTCACGGCGTGTGTTCTAAGGAGCAGGTTCACAATACCATGGCCCGTATGGCTAAGGTGGTGGATGAGCAAAATGCCGGCGACCCCAGCTATATTGACATGGCCGCTGATGAGCAGTCGCTCAATGCCAGCTTTGCCTTCCAGGCAGCCTTGGATCTGGTGTTTAAAGGCTGTGAGCAACCCAGCGGCTATACCGAGCCTCTATTGCATCATTACCGTCGTTTGTTTAAAGGCAAACAGCAAGAGTCGTAAAAGTGTAAACCCCCTTTACACAAAAAGCCGGATTAATATCCGGCTTTTCTTTTTTGCGTGTTGGACGCTATTAGTTTTTCACAATGGCATTGTGATAGATGTTTTGCACGTCATCGCAATCTTCAAGCATGTTCATAAACTTCTCAAAGTTGGCAATATCGTCAGCATCTGTAATCTCTATATGTGTTTGTGGCACAAAGGTGATCTCGTCGATTTCAAAGTTAATACCATCGAATGCTTCGGTAAGTGCGGTTTTCGCCTTAAAGTATTCGGTGTGCGGCGCAAATACTGAAACCTTGCCGTCTTCTAATTCAACGTCGGTCACATCTACATCGGCCATCATCAGTGCTTCTAACACGGCTTCGTCGTCATCGCCTTCAAAACCCAAGATCGCCAGGTGATCGAACATGTGTGCTACACAGCCCGGGCTGCCAATTTTTGAATCGGTTTTGGTAAAAGGAAGACGTACGTCCTTGATGGTACGGTTCGGGTTGTCGGTTAAACAGTCAACGATAACCATGCAGTTACCCGGGCCATAGCCTTCGTAACGAGCTGTTGAATAGTCTTCGCCAGCGCCGCCAGCGGCTTTTTCAATGGCTTTATCGATTACGTGTGCTGGTACCTGATCTTTTTTCGCTTTATCCATCAAGCGACGAAGAGAAAGGTTGGTCTCTGGGTCAGCACCGCCGTTTTTTGCCACGACGTAGATTTCTTTACCGTATTTTGAGTTTACTTTTGTTTTTGCCGCAGCGGTTTTCGCCATGGCGTTTTTACGAACTTCAAACGCTCTGCCCATTTTCAATCTCTCAAGTTTGAATTTTATGCTTTGCATGATTTTAACAACTCAAGGCAAATTGGGCTAGTGTCATGTTTTTATAAAAGCAGTATAGCTAGTGGTAAAACCTAAAAAACCATGCTATTTAACATAACTCAATAAGTGCAGGTAATTCACTAAAGCAGCGGATCACATAATCCGCCTGTGCCGCATAGTCGGGAATCTTGTGCGGAGCGTACAAGCAAGCGCGCATATTGGCATTATGGGCGGCCTGAATATCGTATTTATAGTCGCCTACGTAAAGCAAGTGCTGCACCGGCACCTGCCAACGTTCGGCAATATGCAATAAAGCGCTGGGGTTGGGTTTAGCGGGGGCATCATCCCGGGTCAGCACCAAATCTATGGGAATGGGATTTCGGCTCATCTTTATACCCGTGGCTTGCTCGGAATTGCGGGTGACTATGGCCATGGGGATCTGCGCCTTATGCAGGCTGGCAAGGGACTGGGCAACCTGGGGCAGCAGCTCGGCTTGTTCAGCGTCTGCCAGTTCATGGTCGAGTATCACCTGCTCGGCGTGGCGCTGGCTATCGCTGTCCAGGCGGGTAATAAATTCGAGTATATCCTCGCCATGGGCGCAGTTTATTTGCTCACGGATAAGGGCAAAATCTAATTGTGAGCTAAATAAGGTGCCATCCATATCAAAAATAACACCTTTTAATGGCACATTGTGGTATTTGCTCATAAATTCCTCTTAATGCGAACATCTGGTACATGCGTAGTCTATGCTGGCAATGTAGCAGTAACGGCCCAATATAGCGACCTTGGTTTTCATCCTTGTTAATTTTTCCCTAATAAACCTTAGGCTCGATAGTAAAACCAAATAAAATATAAGGTTACTTTTTGAGTGCTTGCCTAGTTCCTGACTGAGTTACAACAAGTGTAAAGGGGGTTGACAGCGAATTGATAAAATAATTTCGGCAAAGGTTGCAATTGGTATTTAATTAATTTTAAAATCCCCCACTTTTTTAATTCGTGAACAATAAAAATGGACCTCGGCGAGCACAATAATGCCTGGCGAGATATAAAATAAGCGATGGAATGTTCACTTGATTCGCACATAGCAAGGTGTATGTGGTGGTGCTATGGATTTTTATGTCCTTAAAAAGAAAAACGAGTTAATTGCTATTCCTGCCGATGAGCAGCATTGTAAGCAGTACCTAAACAATGGCTACTTTTATATAGATAAGGTAGCTGCCTGCGACGAGCGCACGGCGATAAGTCATCTGCAAAGCAAATACCAACGTAGCATACGTATTCCCCTGCTGGTTCTGGCCATTGCCATACCTATTTTGTTGATCACCTGGTGGCAATTTACCCATTAAAGCAATCGCCGCGGTAACAAGTTTTCCATGATATAGTGAGGACATTATAAGTCTAATCACTTTATTTCATGCGCTTACTTCACACCTCAGATTGGCACCTTGGACAGCTTTTTTACGAACATGAACGCATTGATGAGCATCAGGCGTTCTTAGCCTGGCTATTAACGCAATTACGTGAGCAGGCCATTGATGTACTGCTTATCAGCGGCGATATTTACCACACAGCGACGCCTCCTAGTCGTGCTGAAAAGCAGTTCTATCAGTTTATAGAAGCGGCAAAGTCCGCCTGTCCTGAGCTGCAAATAGTCGTAATTGCCGGCAACCACGATTCCGCCAAACGCATCACCACGGCAGAGTCCTTGCTGGCCCAGTTCGATACACAAATCATTGGCCATTATCAGCATCAGGCGCCGGAACTTAGTACGGTTAATATTACCAAAGGCGATGAGCAATGCTTGATTTTAGCGCTTCCTTATTTGCGTTCCTGTGATATTCCCAGTGCCAGCCAAAGCTATAGCACAGCTGTGCAGCAAGCCTATACCAGTATGCTGGACAACAGCGAGTTTGATACCCAAACCAATGTGATTGCCATGGGTCACTTGCATGCTCGTGGTGCTGCGGTCAGTGAAGACTCCGAACGCGCTCTGGTGATTGGCGGTGAAGATGCCATAGGTGCGGATGTATTTCCCGCCGAGGCCTGCTATGTTGCCCTTGGTCATTTGCATAAAGCGCAGATGGTCAATTCTCAGGAGCGTATTCGCTACAGTGGCACGCCCTTCGCTATGTCTTTTAACGAGCGTAATTACCGCCATCAATGCCTGCTGGTTGAAGTCGCCGATGGCGCCCTGCAAAGTGTCAACCCCCTTTACATTCCCACATTCAGAAAGCTGCATCTGCTTCCCGAGGGTGAGGTAGTGCCGCTTACAGAGCTGTGTCAGCAGCTGAGCGCCCTGCCAGATGATAATGCGCAACCAGGTTATATCCGCGTGCGTCTGTCGAGCAAAGAGCTAAGTACGGATTTTCGCGAGCAAATAGATGCCGCCCTTGCGGGGAAAAACCTGTTGTTTTGCGGTATAGAGCGGGTGCGGTCGCAGCAGCAAGCAAAGCAGGATGAGGTGGAATTTCAGGATCTCTCGCAACTCGAACGACTCGATGCGGATCATCTGCTATCCGTCGCCCTTGAGGAGCACAGCGAGCTGAGTGAGCAAGATCTCAATGATGAAATTAAGACCTTGTTTTCCCAGCTGGTTGCCGATGTTGAGCAGGAGCTAAGCCATGAAGATTAATCGCCTGCAAATTCATAACCTTGCTTCCTTAGTGGATGCGGATATCGATTTTACCAAGGCCCCCCTGAGTGACACCGGCTTGTTTGCCATTACCGGCGATACAGGTGCAGGTAAAAGTACCCTGCTCGATGCTTTGTGCTTGGCGCTCTATGACAAGACCGCGCGTCTGAGTAATGAGAACACCCAGAAGGTTGATTTTAATGGCGATAATGTGCGCCTAAACGACCCGCGCCACTTGCTTAGGCGCGGCACTGGCGTAGGCTGGGTTAAGGTAGACTTTAATGCCATAGATGGGCAGCAATATCGGGCCTTATGGCAGGTAACGCGCGCGCGTAAAAAAGCCCAGGGGCGGCTGCAAACGCCAACTCATGCGCTTTATCAATTGCCCAGTGAGCAGCTTATAAGCGATGCCAAGTCAGAAACAAAAAAGCTCATCGAGCGCTTAGTCGGCCTTAATTTCGATCAGTTTTCCCGCGCCGTAATGCTGGCGCAAAATGAGTTTGCCGCCTTTTTACGGGCACAAGGGGATGAACGTGCGGCGCTGTTAGAGCGCTTAAGTGGCACGCAAAAGTATTCCCTCGTTGGTCAGCGGGTTTTTGAGGGCTACAAGGCCAAACTCAATGAAGTAACTCTGTTCCAAAGCAGTATGAATGCCGTGCATTTGCTCAGCGACGAGGAACTTGCCGCCTTAGGGCAACAGCAGCAAGAGCAGAGTGAGATCCAGCAAAGCCGTAAGCAACAAATCAGTGCTTACCAGCTGCAATTGCAGTGGTTTGCCAACGAACAAAATATGCAGAACGAGCTGCTTACCCTGCAAGGACAGTTAAGCGAGGCGGGCGAGCAATTACAGCTTCGCGAGGGCGAGTTTAAACAAGCCGAGCTCAGCGCCCGTTGTCGACAAATTAGTGACAATATAAATAATACCGCGCGCTTGAGATTGCGCTTACAGCAAGATGAGCAGCGAATTGTTGCTTTGCAAGGCTCAGACGCTCAGGCTCAATGGGAAAAGGCGCAGCAGATGCTACAGCAGGCTGAGTCTGTCTATACTCATGCTCAGGCTCGCCTAAATGAGCAAAAGCCGGCGTTGCAGCAGGCCATTACCCTGGACGCTCAGGTACAGCAATTGCGTCAGGGATTAGCGCAGCAGCAAGAGCAAATAGTCGCTCAAAACCGCGATCAGCAGGAGTTACAAGAACAAAGCACCAAGTTGCAACTTAGTGCCGAACAATGTCAGGCACAGTTACAGCAAAAAGTGGCGCAGGCAAGCGCGCAACCCTGGCTTGTAGAGTTAGTAAAAAATCGTTCTCACTATCAGCATCTATGGCAGCCCATCACCTTGCATTCTCAGCTTAGAGAGCAAAAAAATACCCAGTTACAAGAGCATAAATCCGAGCTGACAAAACTCACCGTCAGTATTACTGAGCTGGCCGAAAAGCAGACGTACACTCAGGAGCAAAATCTGGGTCAGGAGCAGCGCATTGCGTATCTGGAGCAAGAGCTACAACACCAGTCTCCTGCTGCCTTGCAGCAAAATATCGGCAGGTGGCAACAGGGCTTGGAGCATTATCGTCGCTGGCACGATTTGGGGCATAAAATTGCGCAGTGGCGCCAGCAGCAGGCACGCAATCAAGAGCAACTGGCGCAGTATCAACAGCAGTTGCACGAGCGTCAAACCCAGCAGCCACTCTTGCAGCAAGAAGTTGTTAATGCTGAGCAGGCTTATAATCAGGTGCAATTACGTGCCAGTGAAGAGATCAGTGTTTTACGTACTCAGTTAAATGCGGGTGAACCTTGCATGGTATGTGGCTCCTGTGAGCATCCATTTGCAGTGAAAGCGAGTGAAACCAGCCCCTTCGGTGCTCTACTCGCAGATTTTGCCGCTCAGCTTAAGCTGGCGAAACAGAATTGGGATCAGTATTTAACCCACAGCCACGAGTTGCAAACCTCAGCCCGATTAGCCGAGCAAGAGCTTAGCACCCTGGCCGCAAGCCTTATTCAAGCCCAGCAAGAGCAAGACGAGTTAGGTGCGCAGTTGACACAATTTTGCCCTGAGCAGGGGCTGGATAAGTTGGACGAGGAATACTTTAGCGAGCAATTGCAAAGCTTGAATAACCAGTACCTGGGCGCCACGGCACTTGAGCAGGAGTTAGTAAAATTGCGATCTGCACTGCAGCAAGGGCGCACTCTTGCCGAGCAACAACAGCAGCAACAGCGTCTGTATGAGCAGCAAAGCCAGCACTTACAGCTACAGTATCAACGCCTTAGTGATGAACTTGAAGCTGAGCAGGAACGTAGCCAAGATAGCATTGCGCAACTAGAAACGGCATTTAGTGAGGCGCCTTGGTGGCGTGATGAACCGGAGTATCTCGCCTCCTACTGGCCACAGCTACAATTACAACTGCAAGAGTATGATCAGGAGCAGATTAAAATATCGCAACTAGAACAACAGGTTAGCGACTATAAACTAGAGTTAGATCAGATTTTTACCAAGTTGTCTGCCTGCACCGCTCAATTGCAGCAATTAACGCGGCAAGAGCAAGGTAGTGAAAAGGAGATCAGTAATTTACTAACTCGTCGTCATGCTCTGCTCGCACCCGAATTGCAGCCCCAGCAATTGCTGCTTCAGCTTGAGCAAGCCCTTGAGCAAGGAGCCAGTGAGCTGCAGGGCGCGCAGCAAGCTCAGCAGCAGGCGCAAAGCAGGCTTGAGCGCGAACACAATGAATATGAGCACTTGGTAAAAAATTGCTCTCAGTTACAGCAGGACTTAAGCGAACTGGAAACGGCCTTTAGTGATTGGTGCAGCGCCAATTTTGCTCCCGAAGACGAAATTGGCCGTGAGCAGATCCGAGTTTTACTAAGTCGCGATAGCGCCGAGGTCGATGCCCTGCTCGCTCAGCAACAGAGGTTGCAACAACAGCAGGTCCGCCTTGAAGCGCAATTAGCACAAACGCAGCAGCGCCATAGTACGCATCAGCAAGCGCGTCCAGAGCAGGCACAGAGTGAATTAGAGGCACGTAAAGCGGCGCTTGATAATGATTATGAGCAAACTCAGCAAACACTGACTTTGATCGCCGCTAAGCTTGAGAATCACCGTCAGAATCTTGCTCAGCTGGCGGATCAGGCCGAGCAACTGCAGCAGTTACAAGCCCAGCTGAAGACCTGGGCCACCCTTAACAGCGCCCTGGGTGATGCGCAGGGTAAGCGTTTGCGAAATCTGGTACAAAGCCAGACTCTGGCTATTTTGCTCGCCTATGCAAACCAACATCTGCACTCCCTGTCGAAACGGTATCGCCTTACCCGTATTCCTAGCACTCTGGATATTGCCATTATCGATCAGGATATGGCGGATGAGCAGCGCAGTGTTAACACCCTCTCCGGCGGCGAATCCTTTTTGGTATCCCTGGCGCTGGCGCTGGGGTTAGCCTCCTTATCGTCGAACAAGGTGAAAATAGAGTCCTTGTTTATTGATGAAGGCTTTGGCACATTGGATGCACAAACCCTGAGCGTTGCCATGGATGCGCTCGATAACCTGCAGGCGCAGGGGCGCAAGGTGGGGGTGATCTCCCATGTTGCCGAGCTAACAGAGCGGGTTGCCACGCAGATTAAGGTGCTTAAGCGACCCGGGGGATACTCGCAGATCAGTTGTGAGTAAGCCTGCGTATAAGCTAAGAATAGCTAAATTAAGGAGCCAGTATGCCCAGTTTTTTAGGTGATGAAGCCAGTAACTACGACCAACGAATTCAACGTTTAGTGCCTGGGTACGATCTATTACAGCAGTTGACTCAGGCTCAGTGCCAGGCGGCTCTGAGCGAGGATGCTTATGTGCTTGTGGTCGGTGCCGGTACCGGCACCGAGATTTTGGCTCTAGCCAAGGCCAAACCTAAGATGCGCTTTGTCGCCCAGGATATTTCTGCGGATATGCTCAGCCTTGCGAAAAAGAGCTTCGAGCAGGCGGGAATTAGCGATAGGGTGCAATGCCATTGTGGTAGCGTGGCGGAAATCGAAGGTAACTTCGATGCGGCCTTGTGTTTGCTGGTGCTGCACTTTGTCGCCGATAATGGCGATAAGGCTGACTTACTGAGCGCTGTGCGCCAAAGGTTAAAGCCAAGTGCCTGGCTGTGGTTAGCGGATTTAATGAAGCCGCAAACTCCTTTCGAGCTAGACGCTCAGTTTTTAGTGTGTCAGCAGCTCGGCTTGACCGAAGTCGGTGTACAGCGCATGCGTCATAATTTCGAGTACGAGTTTTATCCGCTTGATCGTATTCGTCTTGCTGAGCTGTTGGATCAGACTGGCTTTGGTACTGCTCAGTGTTACTTTAAGGCGCTGGGCTTTACCGGCTATGCCATACGTTGCTTATAGCCTGATTTAGATGTAATTCGGAAACAGCTCCCGGATCAGCTGGCAGAGCTTATCGATTTTTACATTGCTAAGCTGGCGATAGTCGAAATATGGGCAGACCAAAACCCGGTTTGCCTGATCCACTGCGAACTCTCTATCCAGCCAGATCAGATTTATACCAAGTGAGGGCTGTGCCGCCAGCTCCTGAGCGTAGGTGCGACCAGCTATCACATGCAGGGCAGGGCTATTAAACTCGGGAACACTGAATAACAAAGCCGTATTACTGTTCTTGCGTAGCAGCAACTGATCCCTTAGTTGTTGCCAACTTTCAAACTCTCCTAACATGCCTTGCTTGCCGTGCAGCGCAAACAACCACTTTGCGTACACATTAAATACCTTACGCCAACCATTGCCCGCTTCGGAGTTAATTTTTTCTATGGCTTCTTTATCCAACGCCAATAGGGTGTCGAGTTGTTGAAACTCAACAAGGGGAGGGCGGTTCTTCACATAAACGCGAATGGCGGCATCGGTGGCACCAAATCCTATAGCCTGCGGCATAATTTTCGTCTTGTTGTTAGTAAAATAGCGATCCAATTATACCCATTACTACGTACTCATCTAAAGTGATTACTAGGGTCTGTTTATCTTTGCGGTTTACTTTATGTTCAATCTAAACGCATTCTGATGAATATAATCACTGATTTATGTGGTCAAATTCATCCATGAAGCTTGGTTACATCGCGCATCCATGCGCTCACCTCGCTAAGCTGCGAAGCATTGCTTCGGTCTTGCTCGCCTATGTTCATAGCGAGCAACACAGAGCAGGATGCGTTTAGGTGAACCCGCAGGGCAGCGTTTGTAGCGCATTTCTACTGTGTTGTTACATGTTTATGTAGAATAACTACACCACACATGTGCCGCCTTGTACAAATACACTACAAACTGCTGCAGAAACAAACAACAAAGGTCAACAGACCCTAATACTTATAAGCTAAGGAAAAACAATGAAAATCTCCATAATCAACAAGATCATTATTTTACTAACTTTGTTGCTCAGCGCCTGCACTTCCATGCCTGAGCAGGTAACGCCTGTGACTCCGTTTGAGCTCTCCCGCTATAGCGGAACCTGGTATGAAATTGCCCGCATGCCGCACTCATTCGAAGAAGGCTTGTCCAAGGTGACGGCCACCTACAGCATCAATGAAGACGGTTCGGTTAAGGTTTTAAATAAGGGTTTTAATGCCGAAACAGGGCAGTGGAGCAGTGCCGAAGGCAAGGCTAAATTTGTTGATGGGAGCGATGTAGGGCATTTGAAGGTATCATTTTTTGGCCCTTTCTACTCCTCATACGTGGTGTTTAAGCTCGACCAGGAGGCATATCAATACGCTTATATCAGCGGCTATAACACAGACTATGCCTGGCTTTTGGCGAGAAAGCCAAGCGTTGAACCGGCTCGTGTTGAAGACTTCAAAAGAGAATTGGCTGCGCGAGGTTTCGCTGTTGATAAGCTGATTTTGGTGGCGCAGTAAATAGTTGAGAGGATCAGTATAAAGTTGTAAAGGGGGTTTACAGATCATTATTTTACTAAGTGATCCTTGTTAAGTTAGTAAAATATTGATCTCCACCTTGAGCATAAGCAGGATAAAGGCAGTGGGTTAGCTAAATTCGGTTACACAAAGCCTAGTGCAACAGTCGCTTTCGTAAAAGTGCAGGGAGATAAAGACAAGAAACTACCCGTATCACATGGTTTAGAGGGTTTAGAGCCTTATGTGTTAACTATTTAGCTGCTTATAAACGGCTTTTTCCCTGAAAAGTTGGTAAAAATCTGATCTGTGTTGAGATCAATATTTTACTAACTAGGTCATCAAGTTAGTAAAATTATGATCTAACTAGTATCAATACCTTCTATAGCTCACATATTTAGTTTGCTGGTGTCCCACGTTATCATCTAGGCTTTAATAAAGCCTCTGACTAGCCTAAGCCATGGAATTACTCGATAGAATACGTGCCTGCACCTTGTGTAAGGCGGATCTACCCTTGCCACCTAAGCCCATCTTGCAACTGCATGGTGATGCGAAAATACTGATCGCTGGGCAGGCACCGGGGCTCCACGCTCATAATGCCGGGCGCCCTTTTGACGATGTCAGTGGTGTGCGCTTGAGGCAATGGTTGGGGGTGACGAAGGAGACCTTCTACGATCCGCATCAGTTTGCCATTGTGCCTATGGGGTTTTGCTATCCAGGTACAGGTAAACAAGGCGATTTTCCGCCGCGTCCTGAATGCTCTGCAACTTGGCGAGAGCAGGTGCTTGAGGCCTTACCACAAAGGCAACTAACGCTAGTGTTAGGCCAGTATGCCATGCGTTATCATTTGCAAAAACGCTATAAAACCGTGACCGCTGCGGTACAGGACTGGCGCAGCCAATGGCCCGAAACACTGGCGCTTCCACATCCTAGCCCGCGTAATAATATCTGGCTTAAGCGTAACCCCTGGTTTGAGCAAGAACTCTTGCCGGAGCTGAAAACCCGCGTTGCTTCAGTATTGAAATAATAGCTTTGTCACCGATATTGAGCGCCGGGTAGTGGCGCGTTTTGAGGCCTTACCTCAGCATTAGGGGGTGAGCGGCCAATAAAAAGGGGGTGTAAACCCCCTTGCCAATTTTAGCTTTGCTTGTTGAAGTACTTTTCGTTAAGTACCAGCGCCGCCATAATGATGCCGCCGCCCAAGGTGAGGCGCCAGATATCGGCATCGCGGTTCCATATCAACACATTAACCAGTATCCCCGCCGGGATAAGCAGATTGTTCATCACCGCCAGGGTACCGACATTGACCAAGGTCCCGCCCTTATTCCAGGCAAAATACCCGAGCCCGGAGGCGATTAAACCGAGATAAACCAAAACCGTCCATTGCGTTGTCGTTTGCGGCAGCGCCGTGGTATCGGCAAACAGGGCATAACAGCTTAGGGCTATCACCAAGGCGCCGATATAGAAGCAGGCAAATATTTGATGCTGAGCCAGGCTAGGATTTTGAGCCATAAGGCGTTTATACAACACCTGACCGCTGGCAAAACAAAGGTTTGCCGCCTGAACTATGGCAAAGCCAAGGGTAAAGCCCTGATTAATGCCATCGAAGCGAATGGCCACGGCGCCGGCTATGGCCAGCAGCGCCGCGATAAAAAAGCCCGGATTAAAGTGTCCGTCCAGAGCATCATTGAGCAAGGTCACATACAGGGGTGTCATTACAGTAAATAGCAGCACTTCTGGCACGGTTAAGTAAAAAAAGGAGTGATAGTAAAACGCGTACATCAGGCCTAATTGCACCGCGCCTATGGCCATCAGCTTGCACGTCATAGCAAGCGTCAGCTGGGGCAGGCGTAAAAAGGGTAGAAATACCAAGGTCGCTAGGGCGATACGTGTCAGCACGGAAAACCAGGGATCAACCTGTCCGGCCAGATACACGCCAATCAGGCTAAATGAAAATGCCCACAGCAAGGTGGTGGCGAGAAGATAAGTCATAGGGAGTTATACCAATTCACTTAAATAGCTAATCATTCTAGCGGGCTAAATATCATGCTCACTGCGTTGGAATTTTTATATGTAGAATAACTACATAAGAAAAATTCCGCCTTGTGATCATATCATTTATCCAGCGCTATATCTGATCACATACTTAACAGAATTGGTATTATTATTGCCATTATCATGGCGCTATTATGACCCGTAAGGGCTAGGCCGCGAAGTGCTGTATGAGTTTTGTTGTTAGTCGGGGAGGGGGGAATAAGGCATCGGAGGGCTCCGACGCCGATAAACTTAATGCTTTATTGTACGTAGGCGCTAAAAAGCTGCTGCAGCTGTGGCATATATTCGCTAACAATAGACAGGTTGTTATCGCTGATCTCTTCCTTGCTCGCCTCATTGGCCTTGCCCAGGGCGCCAAGGAGCGAATTGCTGTCGCTGCTCTTGCCGCCAGAGAGGCTTTGCAGACCCCCCATTACCTGGTCCACACGCTGTTGATTTTCTGCAGAAAGGTTGCCTTTCATATTGACGATATAGGCGCTGCTGATCTCGCTGCCAACGCTAATAAGCTGCTCTGGGGTAAAGCCGTAAGCGCTTAGCATGGTGGCAAACTCTTGATACATGGCGTTGTCATTTAGCATGGTGATGGCGCTGCTCACCATGGCATTATTGGTTGAGCCTGTATCGCCTTCTTGTACCTGCTGGGCGCCAAGCAGGGCACCAGCGTCAATACCGCCCTGGTAATCTGCCCAATCGGTCACCGCGGGCGCGGCTTTAAGAAATTTTTCTACGTCCGTCGTGCTTAACTCCAGTGCCCAGGCCTGAGCCGAGCTAAGCGCCGCGGATGCGGCCAGGGTAAGTGCGAATAGCATTTTTTTCATTGTTATCTCCAGTTATAAATCTTGATTTTTTGTTGCGCTCGTCACCATTTTAGAGTGAAAGCCAATTCGGGTTACACTGATTCGGTCGTATGGATTGAGTCACATTGACTCTATGATAGACTCTAAGCCGATGATAATAGGTTAGAGCCTTTAAGCTAAGATGAACAGCTAAGTTGAATAAGTAATGATACAAATTTCCAACTCCGTAACCATAGATGAATGGGAAGTCGAACTCAGTGCGATTCGCTCACAAGGAGCCGGAGGCCAGAACGTCAATAAGGTGGCGACCGCCATTCATTTGCGTTTTGATATTAAACGCTCAAAACTCCCTGACTTCTATAAAGAGCGGCTGTTGGCGTATCGCGATAGCCGTATCACTAAAGACGGCGTTATAGTGATCAAGTCGCAAAGCCACCGCACCCAGGAGCAAAACCGCGAAGAAGCTTTGCAGCGCTTAAAAGAACTTATTTTGGCCGCTACCAAGGTAGAAAAAAAGCGCCATGCTACTAAGCCTACCCGCAGCTCTCAGCGCAAGCGAGTGGACGAAAAAGTACAACGTGGCCGCACCAAAGAATTAAGAAAAATGCCCAAACCCTAAGGCCCTCATCGGCCTTAACTCACAATTGCAACGTGCGGCATGTTTTGTTGAATATAGGCTTTTAAGCCGTTCACATAACTGCCGTCGAACACCAACTGCACCTGGCCGCCACCATTGTAGGGAAGCTGGAACAAGCCCTTATCATCAAAGCGCTCAATCACCACCTTATTTACTTCATGGATTGGGAAAGTGGCCTTACCCACTTTGAGAAGCTGCCCGTCAACTTTTATTTGTGCCAAAGGGTTGGTGGTATTTATCTGAGGTGAAGAAAAATTGACGCGCCAAATTAGCCCCAGGTTGGCGAGCATGGCTAGGGCGAACAGCAGATTACTGCCCTTGATAACACTTACAATCAAAGCGCATGCGGCCACGGCCGCCATTGCGTACACCCACCAAGGGTGTTTTTCCTGTTTTAAAGAGAGCTTGTGCATCATCATCCTTGTTGTCCTTGCTTTAGCATGATTGTAACCTTTAATTCCTGAAGTAGCCTTAAAAATAAGTATGATGACGAGTCATACTAAAGCGGTTTAGGAAATGGTGTAGCAAATAAACCAGGCATAGGCTCACGGCTATGGCCACGCAGACCGAACTAAAGCGGTATAGGGCGCTGTAGATTAAATCCTGATCCGGTGCCAGCGACTGTCCGAACAAAATACCGAAGGTGGTGATCACGCCAAAGCCAATTCCCGGCAAGCCACTGCCAAGCACATGGTAGCGACTGAACACAAAGGTTAAGATCCACAGCACTAAGATAGGAAACAGTAGAATCTGGCTGTAGTTAAACAGTAGAATTTGCGCCCCTAATGCCAGGTTACAACCTATCAAGGTACCAATGATACGCTGCCAGCCCGCCATGCCCGCCGCCTTCCAGCAAAGTGGAAAGAGGATCAGGATAGAGGCGGCCTGAGCGGATACCGAGTCCTGCAAGTCCAAAACCTGAAAAGTAATAAAAGAGACAGTAGTGACGCTAGCACACAAAAGCACTTCATGGCGTACGCTGGCACTGTCCTTCGGTGGTCTCTGGGGAATGACGCGTGGCGTCACATCCGGAAATAACCAGTGCATCAGATAAGCGCTGCTCAGGCTGATAATCACGGCCAGTATATTGCTAAAAACAAGTTCATACAGGCTCATGCCTATAGGGCTGTAACTGGCGAAATGCCATTGAATTGATAACCCCACCACGCTGAGCGCACCGAATAAGAAGTTGACGCCACGACTCATCTGATAAAACAAAAAGGCAAAGACCAAAAATGCCGCCAGCGACATAAGCACAGGGTGAAACCCCAGCAGACCTTGCACAACCAGAACAGCAAAGGCACAAAAGAGTGCGCTGGCGAAAAACTGACGGGCAATATGAGCGTTGATGACGGGCACTAAACCGAGTAACAGCATGGGGTACACGGTAAAAAAGATGCCATTGGGCCAGTCGAACAACTTGCTTAGGGTGAAGCCTAAGGTTGCGCCGCTGGCGATACGCAGCATTTGTCGAACATGGTTGGCGCTAAGCATCATAATTCTACCTCGCCCATTAATAGATGTAGTGCATCAGGCTGACGAATTTAATTTGCACCTTGGCCAGGGCGGCGCGAATACCGCCATCGGGAATAATCTGCACCGTAGCGCGGGAGCCGCTTGGTAAGTAGGTTAATTTAGCGCTCGATTGCTGCTCAAGTTGCAAATGGATGCGCTGGCGCTGTGCGTCGCGGACCCAGCGGTTCGAATTTTCGACCTGAGCCAGAGCGCCGTTAGCATTAAGCTGACCATCGCTGGAACCGGCGGCAAATTCGCTGACATGAGCGCTAAAAACCTGGCCGGGCAGGGCATCGAAACTCACCAGGGCCGTCTTGCCAACACGCACATGATAGAGCGACTTTTCGCGAAAATCCGCGGCCAGATCTAGGCTGTTGGCAACTAGGCCCGTCATGGCCATGCCGGCCTTGGCATAAGTACCTGTGGTCACCTGAAGGTTACTGATCACGCCATCATGGGGTGCCAGCACCTGAGTATAGCTGAGGTTCAATTGGGCCTGGGCTAGGGCATTTTTGGCCTGTTGCAGGGCTAGGTTGTTGTCGCCATGTTTGCCACGCTTGATTTTGGCCGCCTGGATCTTGGCATTAATGGCACTGACCTGAGCCTTGGCGGTAGCCAGACTGGCGGTGATAGCATCGCTTTGCTGTTCAGAAATCGCCTTGCTTGCCAATAAGGCGGCGCTGCGCTTATGCAGACGTTGTTGTTCATTTAACTTGGCCTTAGCGGCGCTTAAATCGGCGTTAAGGGCGCTGATGTCCGCATCGAGCTGCTGGTTTTGCAATTGCACCTGCGCCAGGGTTAATTCGGCCTGCTGTACCGCTAACTCGTAGGGGCGCGGATTAATGCGCATCAGCAGTTGGCCTTCTTTGACCTGCTCATTGTTACTGACTTCCACCGCCACAATATCGCCGTTAATCTGGGGCGTGATCTGGGTTACTTGATGGTACACCCGGGCCTGTGGGGTCATAGGCATATAAAGATCGGCGACAACAAAGTAGCTAAAACATAAAATAAAAAGGCCGATGGCGATTTTTACGTAACGGGCAAATTGTTGATCTGGGGTGCGGGGCTGGCTCACAACTGATCCTCCTGTATTAAATTAAGGGCATTTTCTTCAAGTTGGATCAGGCCTTGGGCAAGACCGTTGAGTTGCTCGTCGCTGAGGTTCCTATAGAGCTGAGTTTTAATCTCGGCAATACGGGCGCGCAACAGCAGCATTTGCTGGTGTCCTTGCTCGGTAAAATACAGGCGTCGACAACGTTTATCCTGACTATCGACTCGGCGTTCGATAATCTCACTTTGCTCCAACTGCTTGAGGGTGCGCGTCAGGCTTGGCATTTCGAGCCCCAAATTGGTCGCTAACTCATGCTGAGTACAGCCCTCACCTAGGTGCTGGATATACATCATGGCCGTCCACCTTGGCTGGGTAAAACCCAAGGGCTCTACCGCCACCGAAATAGCCTGACGACAAATACGATGAACGCGACCCAGTTGCCCACACAGGCTTAGATCCAAGGTTTCATGAAAAGGGGTATCGGACATGAGCAACAATTCCAAATTAGTTAGCATGCTAAATATTTTAATTTAGTTAGCGTGCTAAGTAAACCACGTCGATTGTTTTAACTGGTTTGCTGTGGTTAGCTCCTTGATTGAAAAATGAAAAAAAGGGCTCACAGAAGCACTGTAAAGCCCGTTTACATCAAAAAATTGGTGGCTTTATAGCGGTAACACCTCAAGTACCACCACATAGCTGCCACGGCGCATGGTCGCCGGAGCCTTGCCTTGATTGTCCTCATATTCAGCTTCGAGCCAATACATGCCCGGCTCGCTAAACTCCAGGGTGAATTTACCGTTTTGGTCGGTGCTGAGTTCGGTGGCCACCTGCTGGTCGCGATAGCGTTCATCCTGACGTACCAGGGTTATAGTCGTGCCCGGCGCGGCTTTACCATCCATAAGAAACTGCATAGGAGCGGCTTCGCCTACGTATAAATCGTTGGGGTGGGTTAGGGCATTGAGTTCCAGACCTTGTCCCGTAGGCTCAACGGCCACTGCATTCGGCGCGCCTAAGGTGACAAAGGTTTCCATGCGGCGAGCAACCTCACTGACCTGAAGATCTTTAGCATTTTTGGGTACTTGCTCGGCGAATAGCTCCGCCGTGCCAGTTTTTCCGCGTCCTGGCCATCTTTGGTTTTGCCCTTGCTCGTCTACCCAGCGGGCCATAAGAGAGCGGCTGGCATTAAATACTCGATAGGTGCCGGCATCTGTGAGGTGCAAGTCAAATACGCTGCGATAGCGCAATTTGGCGCTGTTTTGCATGGCTACTTCTTTGCCGTCTGGCCCTATGGCAGAGAGACGTTGCAATGGGTAAGCATGGTGATCTGGATTGAAAATACCATTGGCGATGGCCGCATCAAAAGTGATCCAGGACTCGTCACCAGACACCACTGTAGTGTTGGGTTTTAGCCAGGCGCGGTGTGCATGGGCGTCTTGAGCGACAAAAACGCTGGCACTTAGGCTGGCACAAATAATAAGAGATGATAATTTAACTAGCTTCACAGATTGGGCTCCATGGTTAGGGTAATAGTGCCGAGCTCTTGCTTTCCTTGCTCGGAGTAGATGATTGATTCGCCGCTGGGCAGGGCTATGGGGATTTGTACTAATTCACGGCCACCCAGCTCACGCGCCGCTTCAATATTCAGGCTGTAAGTACCTTTCGGCAGCGCTTGTATCTCTGCCATAAAAGGGCTTAAATCCAGTGTTACCGTGCCCGGTCGGCGAGTAGCTCCGGTTACACCATCCACCGGCAGGCTTAGACTGCGGCCGCTGCGACGCCACCAAAGGCGTAAATCTTTAAGCCATTTCTCGCCTTCGCGGTCGGCCATTTTGGTGTCGTACCAATGCGCCAGGTTTATCACCGCCTTGCCTTGCTCATCGGCCAGCCAAATGGCGACATAGGGAGGGTGATACTCGGCCACGCTAAGGCGAGGAATTTCTACCTCTAGCTGGCTTTTTTGCGCCGCATGAGCGGGTAAGGCCAATACCATAGCCGGAATACCAAGCCCGGCCAGCACCAGGGGCCAGGTCGATTTGCGGCCCTTGGCATAGCGTTTAAGCAACAAGAGGCCTGTGAGTGAAAAGACGATACAGGCAATGGAGAAAATATCGAGAAACAGACTCCACCAGATGCCTGTGTTGCGGCCTTTGTGCAGGTCGTTGAAATAGGCGACTAGACCTCGATTAGTGGCTTCCTGGTAAAACTCACCTGTGTCCAAAGCCACGGTAAACCAGCGATCACTGCCCGCTTTAGGCATGGCCACATAGAGCTCATAATCGCTCCATTGTACTTGGGCATTGGCCGCTAAGGTGTGTTTAGTCTCTTGTGCATACCAGGCGGAAAAACCGTGCGGTAGCTGTTCGTGCTGGCTAGCATTTACAAGCTGGGTTAGTATCGCATTAGGTACTTGGGCTTCGACTTGTGTTACTTGCGCCTGGCTTTCAATGCTGGCGGCATGATTGAGGGTGATACCTGTGATGGCGAATAACAGCATGCCGATAAGACAGACTGCTGAGCTTATCCAATGCCAGGCTTTGAGATCCCAAAGCTTACTGCGTTTAGTCACGTATTTACTCCAGTTCGACGTGGCAACTTTTACGTCCAATTAAAAGAAATGATATTCATTATCATTCGATGGTATGATGTCGCCATCTTAGGAGCAATTGGATTTTTGCTTAAAATTGATATTAGAAACGCTTAACATTATGAATTCTAAAATAACGCGCGCGCTACAGGTGTTTGTGAAAACGGTTGAGGCGGGCAATATGAGCCGCGCTGCGGCGCAGCTTAATATGACAGCTTCGGCGGTAAGTCAGCAGATCACCAAGTTAGAGCAGGACATAGATTTAAGCCTGTTTAATCGCAATACCCGTAAACTGACCCTGACCGAAGCGGGGGAGATTTATTATTCCTCGGCGGTGCAGTTACTGGCCACCGCTGAACGAGCGCAGCAGCAGCTGGAACAGTTGCAACATACGCCATCGGGACGCTTAAAGATCGTCGCCCCCATAGGTTTTGGTGGCGGCCTGTTAAGCCAGCCCATTAAGCAGCTGACGGAGCGTTTTCCTAAAATCGAGCTGCAATTAACGTTCACCGATGAACCCTTAGACATCATAGCCGCAGGGGTCGATCTTGCTATCTGTATAGGCCCTTTGCACGACTCCACATTAATTGCCCGCCACCTGGCCGACTGGCAGCTGATCCCCTGTGTCAGCAGCACTCATCCGCTGGCGCAAATAGACCCTGAGGATCCGCAAGCCTTGGCGGCACATCCCTTAATTGGCCATATCAGCTCTAAGCGTTTGGCTTTGGCATTAACCCATGAAGCCAGCGGCGGAAGCCGCCCTCTGGATGAACCAAGATTGATGGTTAATAACATGCAGGCGGTGATCCAGCTGACCTTGGATGGCATAGGTTATGGTATGTTGCCGGAGCCTGAGGTGCGTCACCTGCTTGCCGGCGGCAGGCTCAAGCGTTTATGTCCGCAGTGGCATTTGCCCCATTACAGTGTTTACGCAGTCACCCCTCATCGCGATGCGGTCGCGGCCAAAACCCGCGCCGCCATCGACAGCCTGCGCACCTGGTTTGAACAGGTGTCTGCTGACCCCGACTTATTTGTGGGTGAAAGCTAGAGTGACAGAATAAACAAAGAATAAACGAGACACCCACTTTAAAAAAGTAATTAACAAGACACCCATTCTAAAGGCTGGGAGTTGTAAGGTCGCAGGAATAACCTAGACATCCATCCTAAAGATTGAGCTTTGTAACAGAACGAGGGGAATGGATTTTAAAGCGAGTGATACCCTGTTTTTATATTTTTTGACGATTTGCCTTTTGTTTTTATCATTTTCGTGAATTTTAGACGTACGTAGCCCACATTGTGTGCACGTAGTAGGAGATTGCTAATGCTAAGGGGAAGTGGTACTTAAGCAAACAGCGCTTGGCTGTTGCTTAAATCCACACGTCGTTTTCGGTGTTGATGCTGGCAGTAGGTTGTTAACGCTTGCTCCTTACCTACAGCCCCGTGAAATACCTTGGTGAACGAAGTTGTGAGTGCTAACCAGTTTTTAGGGCAAATATCGAGGCGTTCAAGTATGGGGGCTGCGTCAGATGAAATATGCCCTGGTTTATCTGCGCGCATACAGCGCCCTGTCCATTCAACTAGCTCCAGATAACTCTGTAGCTCAAAAGGTAACCCTTTCGGCATGTTTTTGCGTGGGTTCCCAACAAAGGGCATTAAGGTAGCGGGTTGCGCACCTTTCTTTGCTGATGCGATTCGGGTTTTTACACTGGTATAGTTTGAGTGCTCGGGTAAATCAGCGGCCTTTGCACGAATAGGGTTTAAGTCCACATAGGCTAAACAGGCCACCAAGGCAGCTTCATCAAGGAGGGCTTGGGATTTAAAGCGCCCTTCCCAAAAACGGCCAGTACAATCATCTTCGCGATTGGCTTGGCGAGCAATTCCTTCATTTAGTACCCGCATAAACCAGCTGATATCGCTCAGGCGTTCACGATAAATCAAGATACGACTGTGCAACGTGGCCAACTCGGCCGCATCTAACGACTCTCCTTGCAAAAAGCGCTGACAGAGCATGGTACCTTTAAACAATTTGTGCCACCGCAGCACTATGGTTCTATCCGTTAAGACCTGAGCTTTAGGCTTATCTACATGCAGTACGATATGGGTATGGTTGCTCATTACTGCATAGGCACACACATCTATGCAGAAAATTTGCGCTAGCTGCAGCAGCTTGCTTTCAACCCAATCGCGGCGATGTTCATAAGAGCGGCCGGTCAGTGCATCTATGCCGCATAAAAATGCACGCCGTACACAACGAGAAATACAGTGATAATAGAGGGTATCTGCCAGACTGATTTGGTTTTTTCGAGGTGTTGCCATGATCCACTCCTCCTTGAGTAGCACCTTAAAAGTGTAGTCAAAGGATCGGGGAGTGTGAAATATTGGAATGGGTGTCTTAGTTAATTGGAGTGGGTGTCTCAGTTATTTACAATGGCGAGCTTATCATCCCTAAGAGCTATAAATTGATGACGCGCGCTCATACCAAGATGGATTTTTTCTGGCCGAATATGAGCTATGGCTATGGCCTTAGGCTCAATAGTGACGACGACCTTAGAGAATATTAGCCACACCGGATACTTACCCGGGTATATGTCTATGTCGCTTCACTACCCGGAATTTAATTTAGATCTTGTGATGCTGGAAAACATCTCTCTCAATCTCAATGATATGGAGCGCGTGTTTGAGCTGCATAATCAAGTACGCCAAGCGATCCGCACTCATTTACTGGAGAAAAAAGGCTAATTTTGGCTATCAGCTTGGAAGGGCGTACATTTAATTGGCCTCAATAATGCTCATTGGCTATGAAATAAGTGAAAAAGTGCGGGTAGTCTTTGTAATTGTGGCTATAGTCCTTTAATCTTCGCATCCATAATCTTTTCTGGTGAAATAACCGTCAGCCGTATTTTGCCACCCATACCGAGTAAATATGACCAACCAAGAATCAGCGCCAGTGACCCGTTCTATTCAACCCGACGATAATCTTCAATTTAGCGACCTAGGCTTGCAGCCGAAGCTATTACAAGCGGTGGAACAGCAGGGTTATAAGCATCCATCGCCTATTCAGGCCAAAGGCATACCCGCAGTATTATCCGGCAAAGATGTGATGGCGGCAGCGCAAACCGGCACGGGTAAAACGGCTGGATTCACCTTACCCATGCTGGAACTACTTAGTAAAGGTCAGCGTGCGCAAAATAATAATGTCCGCGCCCTGGTGCTAACACCAACAAGAGAGCTCGCGGCTCAAGTCGGCGAGAGCGTAGCAGCCTATGGTCAGCAATTGGCACTGAGTTATTCCGTGGTATTCGGTGGTGTGAAGATTAACCCACAAATGATGCAGTTACGCCGCGGCGCAGATATCTTGGTTGCCACACCTGGGCGATTACTCGATTTGTATCAGCAGAACGCCATTAAGTTTAATCAACTTGAAATGCTGGTGCTGGATGAGGCCGATCGCATGCTGGACATGGGCTTTATTCACGATATTCGTAAGATAATTAAATTGCTACCGGCAAAACGTCAGAACTTGCTCTACTCGGCGACCTTTTCCGAAGAAATTCGTGATTTAGCCAAGACCATAGTGACAGATCCGCTGGAGATTTCGGTAGTGCCGCCTAATACAACGGCGAAAACCGTTGAGCAGTGGGTGTATCCGGTCGATAAATCTCGTAAAACGGCTTTGCTTAGTCATCTAATCAAAGAGAATGATTGGCCGCAGGTGCTGATATTTAGTCGCACTAAGCACGGCGCCAATCGTATTGCCCGTAATCTTGAAACCCGTGGCATCCCGTCGACGGCAATTCACGGTAATAAGAGCCAAGGATCCAGAACCAAAGCCTTGGCCGGGTTTAAAGACGGCAGCATACAGGCGCTCGTTGCCACGGATATCGCCGCGCGCGGCATAGACATAGATCAATTGCCCTGTGTGATTAACTACGATCTTCCTAACATTGCCGAAGACTATGTGCATCGCATTGGCCGAACGGGCAGAGCTGGGGCTTCAGGCTTAGCTATTTCTTTTGTGATTGCCGATGATGCCAAAGATTTAAACGACATTGAAAACCTAATCCAGCAACTTTTACCACGAAAAGTGATTGCCGGATTTGAGCCAACCAATGAGTTGCCTGAAAGTACCCTCAAACCGCTTAAGCCAAAGAAACCTAAGAAGCCAAAAAAACCTAAAGTGAACGCTGTAGGCCAAGCTCAAGCTTCGGAAAGTAACGCACAAAACGCGCCGGCTAAAAGCAAAGAACAAACCGATAGACGTGGTCATTCCCACCACGCTAACAAAGCGCGCCGTCGTCCTGCCAACTCAAATAACCAGCGTAAGCAAAGTGGCGCAGGGAAGGGGCAAGGCCAAGGCAAAGGACAAGGTCAGAGCGAAGGTCAAGGCAGAAGAAGCAATCAGTCTCGAAATAGACGCCCTGCTGGCCGGTGATCACTGACAAGTGAAAGTGATTATCAGCACTTAGAGAATAAAAAAAGCGCTTGCCGGTAGCCGACAGGCGCTTTTTTATTTTTGAGAGATTAGGGTCTGTTTATCTTTGTGGTTTACTTTATGTTCAATCTAAACGCATTCTGATCACGACGCTCGTTATGCTGCATAGTCATTCTATGTACATAGCGAGCAACACAGAGCAGGATGCGTTTAGATGAACCCATAGGGCAGCGCTTGTAGCGCATTTCTACTGTGTTGTTACATGTTCATGTAGAATAACTACACCACACATGTGCCGCCTTGTATAAATCCGCTACAAACTGCTGCAGAAACAAACAACAAAGGTCAACAGACCCTAGTTGATGCTTAGTCGCAGGCGGCTACCCACATCACACCCACTTCTTTTTTTACTACTTTAACCAGGGTGCCAGCGCTAAGCGGCTGTTCACTCTTTAGCTTCCAACTGATGCCGGAATAGGCGTAATGAGCCAGACCCTGATCGTTTACGTCTTCTGTCAGAGTAAAGGTCAGCTCGGCAAAATCAGAGTGCACTTGGGCGTTATCACGTTGCTCCTGCATGCGTTTGAGCGGTTTCCACAACAAGGCAGCCAAGGCGGCGGTGATCAGGGTATTGCTCCACAATGCCGTGGTTAATGAACTCTCCAATAAAGAAAAGTTCATCATTACCCCTGTAGCCAACAGCGACAAACCCAATAACAACAGGATAATGGTCGACATACCTAGCACCGCGGCCTCTACGATTAGGGCGAGCACGCCCAAAATCATCAGGGCTTCGGCAAGGTTGTTGGTGATCAGCTCCATGGCTTACTCCTCAAAATTAACTGTTTTTTTGCTTATTATTAAGGGAGTTAATAATAGACATCCCTTGCGCCACCAATGAGCTAGCATCTGTGCCGCTTTCCGGTAGTAATACTACGGAAGACTCGCGAGCGATGGCTTCTTTAGCGGCAATGGCCTTGGTGGCAAGATCAAGCTGAATGGCTTTTTGACCTTGCTCGGTATCGGCAGCAGCACCAACTTTAAGTAGGGCATCTGCTTGGGCTTCGGCTACGGCGATAATGGCCTGAGCCTCACCTTCGGCTCTTAGAATTTGCTCGGCCTTCTCCGCTTCTGCGGCCAGTACCTGTGATTGCTTCTTACCTTCGGCCACGTTGATAGCGGCTTGACGATCACCTTCAGATTCAAGGATTTGCGCACGTTTTACACGCTCGGCCTTCATCTGGGCTTCCATCGCTTCCATTACCGAGTTTGGCGGCACTATGTCTTTAATTTCATAGCGTAGTACCTGAATACCCCAAGGCTCGGAAGCCTGGTTAATGGCCGCGACGATATTGGTATTAAGCAAGTCACGCTCTTCAAAGGTTTTATCTAGCTCCATTTTACCCAGCTCAGAACGCATAGTGGTTTGCGCCAATTGGGTTACGGCAAATACATAGTCATCAACACCATAGGTTGCCTTGTATGGATCTAGCACGCGGAAGTACAACACGCCGTCAACAATCAACGAGATATTGTCTTTGGTGATAGCCGACTGCGACGGTACGTCCTGCGCCTGTTCTTTTAGGCTGCGATCAGCGGCGATACGGTCGATAAAAGGCACGATAAAGTTAAGACCAGCCTCTTTGGTTGATTGGTATTTACCAAAACGCTCAATCAGCCAAGCGCGGTTTTGTGGAACGAACTTCACGCTGCTTTTTAGTAGCACAATCACGAAGATCAGTAGAAACGCCTCAACGGTAAATAGCATGTTGAGGATCTGCGAAACGGGGTCCATATTACTCTCCTTAGAAAGACCGAAATTAGAGCGCTTATTGTTGATAGATTAATAAATCGCCGTTAACAGCCTACCACCGTGCCCCTAATTGCGCCATAAAAATGTTAACTTTACTCTAATAATGAAAGGGTTAAGTCTGTTTTTTTTGCTGGAACTTAAACCACATTATCCACTTGCTGGAGAAGTTTGGTTGGTGTGTACTTACTTTCCTTTTATTTCTTCTTTATCTGGTGCCAGTAAACAATTGGCATAATAGGTAGTGGTCGCTGGCCAGTCGCTAAAAACGGCTATCACGCCCACCTCTTGGGCCAGCACATCTAATACTTGCATCAGTACGCCGTCATGGTTGACCGCCTCTGTGATTGACTGATAGTACCAACCGCCGCCATTTGCCAATGGGCCAGAGCGCTCCAGCGACCAGGCGATGATCTTTAACCCTGCGGCCTTGGCGGCCTTGGCATAGGCCGAGGGCACTATCTTCTTGTCTTGGTTTAAATCAAGCAACATCCAGATTGGTGGCGCAATCACTTCTATGCCCAGGTTTGCCAGTTCTTCCATACTTGGTGACCAAGTATGCGCATGGCGATGATCAAATTCAGGGTTACTGTCACGGTCATCCAGGTAAACAGTTTGCGCGGCAAACTCAGGGTGCGCGTTAAGCCAATACAGTACATCATCGCGGTTAAAAGACTGTGGCCACACCTGACTTGGGGGCACCTGGGCTTGGTGATATTCTTCGAGCATCTTGGCGGCGTAATCCGTTTGTGACATGCCTTTAAAGGGCATCTCGACCTCGGGAGCCTTGAGCTCAGGCGTCATTTGCACGCCGAGTTCTTTAAATAGCGCAATGCTTTGTGCATGGGTCATCAGTGTGCCTTGGCTGGCATAGAGGTCGGTGCGCCAGTCGGCGGTGCCGCCTATATATTCCTCTACAGTGACGGCCTTGTCGTTAGCGCCATCCATTTTCCCCTGTAAGGTTTTAAATTCCGCAAGGGTGATATCACTGGTACAGCATTTGGCGCTGGCCGGTTTGCCATTTGCGGCTGGTGTAAATGGCTCGGAGCACTTGGCTGCCAGCTCTGTTTGCAAAATATTGGTGGTGGTATGCAGATCGCATTGAGAATGACGACACACCAGCTCCTTGTCGGCGGTAAAGGTAACATCACACTCGAGTACCCCAGCGCCCATGCGGGCTGCAGCCAGGTAGCTCTCGCGGGTATGCTCAGGAAATTGCAGCGGCGCGCCACGATGGCCGATGGAAAAAGCGTGGGCCTTAACTGCTTTATCGCCACAGGCGAGCAGCTTGTTTTTGAGATCGCTCGGTGTCATGGCATCAATAAGCGCATAGGGTCGCGGACCTAGCTGTACCTGAGTATGGGCACTTTTTATTGTCGTTGCACTTGCTGCGGCGTAGGCTTGGGGCAGTGACGCGAGAAAAATGAGGATAAGGGCAAGGTGCATAGGCAAGTCTTATTTTAAATAGTCCCGAGCATATCCTTAAGCATAGTGCTCAAGCGTGTTAATTTTATGACATTTTTATCTTAGCCTAAGCATGAATAGGTTTTGAATAAGGCCGATTGATGCCATTTAGGCCACAAAGATGTGTTTTTAGTTGTCTCATCCAAAGCGAATAAAACTGCTACTCTAGCGCCCTGACAATTTTTAATCTTGGTGAATGTATGATGGCAAAATTACCCCCTTTAAGCGTGCTTGACCTGGCACCTGTAGTGCAGGGCAGTTCAACGCGGGATGCATTAATGCGTGCCAAAGAGCTGGCGCAACATGTTGAGCGCTTGGGCTATCGGCGTTTTTGGATGGCAGAGCATCATAATATGCCCGATATCGCCAGCGCCGCTACCTCAACCCTGCTGGCCTATATCGGCGCGCATACCGAGAAGATACGTATAGGCTCAGGTGGCGTGATGCTGCCCAACCATGCGCCCATGGTGGTGGCGGAGCAGTTTGGTACCCTAGCGACCTTATTCCCGGATCGCGTTGATCTCGGCATAGGTCGCGCTCCGGGCAGCGATGGCGCTACCACTCATGCGCTTCGTCGTGATCCGAGTGCGGCGGAAGATTTAGAACCGCAAGTCGATGAACTGGCTTATTTTCTCGGCGATGCCAAGCCCGGGCAAAGAGTCCGCGCCTACCCCGGAGCCGGTACTCAGGTGCCGCTGTGGTTATTAGGCTCGAGCACTTACAGCGCCATGTTGGCGGCGAAAAAGGGGCTGCCCTTCGTATTTGCCTCACACTTTGCCCCGGATTTTATGATGCGTGCCATCGAGTTATATCGTCAGCAGTTTCAGCCCAGCCAGCAACTGGCCGAGCCTTACGTTATGGTGGCGGTGAATGTGATAGCCGCCGATAGTAATGAAGAAGCGGAATTCCTGGCTACCACCGGACAGCAAAAGTTTGTCAGCATGTTGCGTGGGCAGGAGGGGTTAATTCCACCGCCAACCGAGAATATGGATATGATTTGGACTGCGGCGGAGCGCCAGCAGGTTACTCATATGCTGCGCGAGTCCATCGTTGGTCATCAGGATAAGGTACATGCCGGACTACGCGGCTTGCAGGCGCGCACCGGCGCCGATGAGATCATGGTTAATGCCTTTATTTATGATCAACAAGCTCGATTGCGTTCCTACGAATTGATCGCCAAAGGCTAATATCATTCCGCCAAGGTTGTAGGCCGGCCTTTGCCGCCATGGATGGCGGTAGTAGAGCAATGCAGGAGCACATTGCCGAAAAAGGCCGACAAGAGAGCAATGCAAGAGCACCTTGATTGAGATGTCAGCGCAGTGTACCGATCTACAAACGGCCTTCAAATTGAGATCTTGTCGTGGTGACGACGACACCTTAGGGGTGGTTTACGCCAACCACCCCTAAGAACCCCAAGGCGCCCGTGATTCGCTAATGCTTACGAACTCAGGTTTTGTTAAACGTTCCATTTAGTTATTGAGGCGATTTAACAGCACGTCCCTGTGCTGACAAATCTAGCTCGGCATCCTGCCTCGCTCTCAATAACACACTCCACAACAAAAGCTGATTTCTACAGCGCGAACCTAAACGGGATAAGGGCTGATACATCAGCGTTTATTTATAACCCAGCTTTTGCGGTGAGGAGCGGGATTTGCCCTGTAGGTCGGTCTTCTAGGCCGACAAGAGAGTAACACCAGAGCACGTTACTGAAACACCATGAGGCATCTTTGTCGGGGTGAACCCCGACCTACAACCAGCATGGTATTGCAGGCTCACTTATTCGTTCTCGTCCTCAAAAATCTCCTCAATGGCGAGCTCAAACAGCCGTGCGCATTTAAAGGCTAGGGGGAGGCTTGGGTCAAACTTGCCTTTTTCTATGGCGTTTACCGTTTGCCGGGAGACACCCAGAGCATTCGCCAGGTCGGCCTGAGTCCAATCGCGCTCGGCACGCAGTACCTTTAAGCGATTTTTCATCTATATCTCCATATGCCGACAATAATCGCGCCAATGTAGGCTATCGCCATAATGACGATGAGTACAGCAATACTAGCCTCTTGCTGGATCACCCCAAAATTCGATAAATAGCTGTAACTGCTGCCGGCCACTAAGCCTGTACCCGCAGTGATGGCCGCCGCTTCAATTTGTACCTTTTGCTGCAGCTCATCCAGGGCCTTCACGTGCTTGATATAAGCGCGGATCATTTGCACCCCAAGCAAGAGATTAATGGCGATCGCAATAAGCGACAATGTGATGTTGTCCGTCCACAGTAATTGATGGCCCAGAGTCGCCAGCGCCGCCGAGCCAACCCAGCTGACAGCCCACATAGCCAGGTTTTTTGTGGTGTTGATTATGGGTGATTTGGTATCAAGTTGCTCACAGGTCATAAGTCTAACTCCTTTGTCTAAAAGTCACGTTTGCTTTACATTTAAGTTAGTCTTCACCCTTTTTTATGTCAAGTACATTTTACAAAAAGTCAGTAAAAGCCATCTTTAAAGGGGCAGCAGCAAGCCACAGGAAAACCAAAATAACGAAGACACCCACTCAAAAATAACTTTTAAGATGGGTGTCTTGATAAACTCGATGAAAACGGCTTTGCCCTTTATCGCATCGACTTACAGCAATAAGGCGTTATAACCTGCCAAGGCCAGTGCTTATGCTGGCCTTGAATATACATTTGCTTAATTCTTTCAATCTAACCACCACTCATAAACTTTATTGCTTGTAGCAACTTGCTGCAGTCTCGCACCACAAGAAAATGTTTAGGGTGGGTGTATAGGTTGTTTTGCTTCTAATTAGGGTGGGTGTCCAAGTTGTTTTGTTGGGATGGGTGTCTAGGTTGTTTCGAGTGGGTGTCCAAGTTATTTTTATTTAGGGTGGGTGTCCAGGTTGTTTCTATGGGCAGCTTCTCTCTTATTACAGTTTAACCCTGACAGAGGGTTGTGATTATCTGAATTCGCGGTTATAAAAACCAGGAAATTTAAAGTGGCAGTACCATTGATTAAAAAATATTAGTGGGTATGATGGGCGAAGCTACGGGAGTAAAATAATGTACAAGCCTTTTTTCTTCAAAAAAACGACCCTCACCTTCGACATTTAAGCCGAGCTTTTTTACGCTCGGCACAACTCCGTTTATAAAAATCAAATTCTTATTAAAAATCCTTTTTTTGAGGAGATTTATTTGTGCTTGGTTATTTAATTAAGCTCAAACGAAAGGTAGCCAGTTGTTACCCCGACCCCGAGCTATTGCAACCCTTAAAGCTAATGCGGGTATTAGCAGGTTTAGAGTATGCCAACCGACCCTTATCTCGGCTCAGCCCACATATTAAAGTGGGTAGCACAGTGGTTGTTAAACATGTCAAAACAGGCGTCAAGCGTACCCTAAATCTAGTGCATCCGCATCAAGGCTCTAGAAATGGCTACACCTTGCCTTGCAGCAGCCCTTTGGGAATGTCGCTATTAGGCAAAAAGGTGGGACAAGTGGCGCGCTATAAAGAGCAGCAACATCAGCATAGCTGGCGGATTATTAATATAAAAAATGAGACCAAGGATATGTAATTATATCTTTGGTTAAACGAGTTTGAGGTAATAACCCCCATAAATTTGCCATAACCTTTACCTCAACCAAAGTGCGCACCTTTTATTCAGGTGCGCACTTTTTATCCTTTTAATAAAGCATGATGAAAAAATAATGTGTATTCTTATTTTTCACTATAGGATTCCCGAATTCAGATAATAAGTGCACCACTCATGGTTAAACGGTGAGAAGAGATCAACTGCCTGTTGGTGGTACTCTATCGTCGCCAAACAAACAGAAGTATTTACCATGAGTTACAAGCAGTTGATCGAAGGACAAAGATACCAGATCGAAGCCTACTTACGCGAGGGCTTTAGTTATCGTGAAATAGGCAAACGCCTGAAAGTCAGCCATAGCACTATTAGCCGAGAAGTCAGACGAAATAGGATCCGGGACAATCACTATCTTCCCGAAGTCGCGCAAGCTAAGGCATTTAAAAGGCGTGTTCAAGCTGCAAAGTCGTGTCTATCTAAACAGACCATCACGTTTGTTGAGTTCGGGTTAGAACAAAAGTGGAGTCCCGAGCAAATTGCAGGCGTGGGTCGAGTTATTGGACTGTTAGTGAGTCACACGTGGATTTACGGCTATGTGCAACGGGATAAATTGAACGGCGGCAAGTTGTTTAGGCACTTACGCCAAGGTCACCGCCGTTACCGAAAAGGTAGCCGAGAAAAACGCGTCATCATCCCTAACCGCGTAGGGATTGAGCACCGCCCGGCCATCGTCGACAGGAAAAAGCGGTTTGGGGACTGGGAAGTCGATACCGTTCTCGGTAAGCAAGGGACAGGAGCCATAGTCAGCCTGGTTGAGCGCAAAAGTAAGCTGTATCTGATACGTAAAGTACCAGCAAAGTGCGCGGCTGATGTGAGCCGAGCTATGGTCGGCATGCTGTGGCGTTATCGCCGTCACGTTCATAC
>NZ_JBCGCU010000020.1:0-54638 GCF_038739665.1 Pseudoalteromonas qingdaonensis
CCATAGTCAGCCTGGTTGAGCGCAAAAGTAAGCTGTATCTGATACGTAAAGTACCAGCAAAGTGCGCGGCTGATGTGAGCCGAGCTATGGTCGGCATGCTGTGGCGTTATCGCCGTCACGTTCATACCATAACTGTGACCACGAACAGGTTGCAAAGAAACTGAAAACGGATATCTATTTCGCTAATCCATACTCTTCATGGGAACGTGGATTAAATGAAAACTTTAACGGCTTGCTGCGCCAATACATACGCAAAGGCACTGACTTACGCACGGTAACAGACAAGCAAATTGCAGAGATTGAACGCGCGTTAAATGCCAGACCGAGAAAATGTCTGGGGTATAAACAGCCAGCAGTCGTATTCGAAGAATTACGTAAGGCGGCTTAATTTAGCGAGTGGTGCACTTCGGAGTTGAATTCGCGTCGGCCTACAGGCGAAAAAAATGCCGTTGGGAAGCGGCATTTTCTATATCACAGTACAATCGCAAAAAAGACGATTAAGGCATGGCGTCTAGGTCCGCACCTTCTTTTTCTACTTCTACCGGGATCAAATCTTCTTTGCTTACGCCAAGCAGCACGGCAACCGAGCTGGCAACGTACACTGAAGAGTAAGTACCGATGAACACACCAAATAGTAAGGCCGTGGCAAAACCGTGAATGGTCTGTCCGCCCCATACAAACAGAGCAACCAATACCAGGATAGTGGTGATTGAGGTTACCAAGGTACGGTTCAGAGTCTGCGTTAGTGAAATATCGATGATCTCCAAGGTGTCATCGGTACGCACTTTACGGAAGTTCTCACGAATACGGTCTGATACAACTATGGTATCGTTGAGTGAGTAACCTATTACCGCCAAGATTGCCGCTAATATGGTTAAGTCAAACTCAAGACCAAGTAATGAGAACAAGCCCATGGTTAACACCACATCGTGGAAAAGCGCGAATACCGCACCCAGTGCGAAGCGCCACTCAAAGCGCATCGCCACATAAAGCAGAATACAGATAAGCGCCGTTAACATAGCCAAACCGCCCTGCTCTTTAAGGTCTTCCCCCACGCTCGGGCCAACAAACTCGATACGACGCATCTGCGCATCGGCATCCACTTGTTTCATTGCCGTCATCACCTGGTTACCAATAACCTCGGCCTTTACGCCTTCACCCTGAGGTGGCAAGCGTACCAGCACGTCTTTACTGGAGCCAAATAGCTGTACCGAGGCATCGGCAAAGCCATTTTCGGCGAGTACCTTACGCACATTGCTTAGTTCGGCCGGTTGTGAAAAACCTACCTCAACGGCGGTACCGCCGGTGAAGTCCAAACCAAAGTTAAGGCCTTTAACGAAAAGCGACGCTAAAGAAGCAAGGATCAGCAAGATGGAGAAGCCCATTGCCAATTTGCGTGCTTTCATAAATGGCAAGGTGCCCTTTACTTTTAATAATTGCATGCTTAGTTGCTCCTATATCGACAGCTTTTCAATGCGTTTGCCGCCAACGATCAGGTTGATCACTGCACGGGTACCGACAATGGCTGTAAACATTGATGTCAAAATACCAATGGCTAGCGTTACCGCGAAACCGGCAATCGGGCCTGTACCCACTGCAAACAGAATAACCGCGGCAATCAGGGTGGTGATATTGGCATCAAAAATGGTGCTAAAGGCGCTGTCGTAACCGAAGTGAATCGCCTGTTGCGGGCTGCGGCCATCGGCCAGCTCTTCACGGATACGCTCGAAAATAAGTACGTTGGCATCAACCGCCATACCTACTGTTAGTACAATACCGGCAATACCTGGTAACGTCAGGGCTGCGCCAGGGATCATCGACATAACACCGACAATCATAATCAAGTTAGCAGCAAGCGCCAGGTTGGCAACCATGCCGAACCCCTTGTAGTACAGCAACATAAAGGCAAGCACAAAGGCAAAACCAAGGACAACTGCTGTCATACCCGCTTCGATGTTTTCCTGACCCAGGCTTGGACCTACGGTACGCTCTTCAACGATTTGAATCGGTGCAACCAGGGCACCAGCGCGCAGTAGCAAGCTTAGGTTATGAGCTTCGGCCGGGCTATCAAGACCGGTAATACGGAAGCTGCGGTTTAAACGCGCTTGAATGGTAGCCACGTTGATAACCTCTTCCACCTTGATCGGAGGCAGGGCTTTACCATTGGCATCCACTTCACCGGATGGCTTGTACTCGATAAATACCGTGGCCATAGGTTTACCAATAGCACGCTTGGTAAAGGCATCCATCTTGGCGCCGCCTTTAGAATCAAGGGAGATATTTACCTGCGGACGCTGGTATTCATCCAGGCTCGATTGTGCACCGGTAATATGACTACCTTCTAAGATCACGCGCTTTTTAAGCACTACGGGACGACCGGTACGATCCATGATGATCTCTGTGCCCGGTGGCACACGACCTTGCATGGCCAGGCCCGGATCGGCATCTTGATCCACTTCACGGAACTCTAGGGTAGCCGTAGCACCTAGGATTTCTTTAGCACGCGCCGTGTCTTGTACGCCCGGAAGCTGAACAATAATGCGCTCAGCACCTTGGCGCTGTACATTTGGCTCGGCTACACCAATTTGGTTAATACGGTTCCGAATAATGGTTTCGTTTTGCTTGATAGCGTAGTCGCGCAGCTCTTTGATGCGCTGCTCGCTCATGCTTACCACAAAACCATTGTCGTTATTGCTGTCGTCGCTAAACACATAGCCCTGATAACGACCCTGCAGGAATTTCTCCGCCGCGCCTTTATCTTCTTCGTTGCGCATCACTACCTGCACAGAATCACTGCCGGCAACACGACGAATGGTACGATAACGTAACTTTTCTTCACGTAAATCCGAGCGGAAGTCCTGCTCCATCTGGTTAAGTGCATTGTCCATAGCGGTCACCATGTCTACTTCCATGGTGAAATGCACACCACCACTTAAGTCAAGACCCAGCTTCATTGGATTACCGCCGATCGACTTCAACCACTCGGGTTGCGCCGGGGCCATATTAATGGCTGAGATGTAGTCTTCACTTAAATTGTCGCGCAAGATGTCCTGAGCTTTTAGTTGTTCTTCTACGTTCTTAAAGCGAACCAGGATCTGCCCGTCTTCGAGCTTGCTCGATTTGGATTCAATTTTATTTTTACTAAGGATGGTATTTACCGTATCCAGTGCACTTAAGTCTGCGTCGGCACCTTTGGCGCCCGTTACCTGAATGGCAGGGTCGCGACCATAGATGTTAGGGGTGGCATATAGCACCCCTACCGCAAGCACTAAAAGCACGAGTAAATACTTCCATAAAGGATACTTATTTAACACGTATCTTTCCTTTTTATAGTGACTTCATGGTGCCTTTAGGTAGCACTGCAGAAATTGAGGCTTTCTGTACAGTCACTTCAGCTTGGTCGTTTAAAGCGATAGTTACGAAGTCTTTGTCTTCGGTTACCTTAGTGATTTTACCCACTAGACCACCTTGAGTAAGGACTTCATCACCCTTGGCCAGGGCGCCCATCAGGCTCTTGTGCTCTTTTACACGCTTGGCCTGTGGACGGTAGATTAGGAAATAAAATACCAAGCCGAAAATGGCCAGCATGATTAGCATTTCATAACCGCCACCAGCAGGTGCGGCACCAGCTGTGCTGGCATGAGCGTTTGCAATAAATAAACTCATCAGGTGTTCCCCTTCAGTATGTAACTATTAATTTTAATGTCTTAATTTACACGCAAGCCCGCACAAGGCGGGCCAGCAGTTATTCAGTTTCAGCGAGTTCAGGAACCGGCAGATTACGGCGAGCATAAAAGTCAGCTACGAATGCGTCAAGCTCTCCCGCGGCAATGGCTTCACGCAGCCCTTCCATAAGGCGTTGGTAATAACGCAGGTTATGGATGGTGTTAAGGCGCGCACCTAAGATCTCATTACACTTATCCAAATGATGCAGATATGCGCGTGAGAAGTTAGTACAGGTATGACAATCACATTCGCTATCAAGCGGCGCTGTATCGGTTTTATGCACGGCGTTGCGAATTTTCACCACACCATCTGTGATAAACAGGTGGCCATTACGGGCATTACGGGTTGGCATAACGCAGTCGAACATATCTATACCACGGCGTACCGCTTCGACGATGTCTTCTGGTTTTCCCACACCCATAAGGTAGCGAGGCTTTTGCTCCGGCATCTTGTAGGCGCAGTGATCCAGGATATTGATCATGTCTTCTTTTGGTTCACCTACAGACAGGCCACCTAGGGCATAACCGTCGAAGCCAATTTCTTCCAAACCTGCTTGCGATTGTGCGCGCAGCTCTGGATACATGCCGCCCTGGATAATACCGAATAAGGCCGACGGATTGTCGCCATGACCTTCTTTAGAACGTTTTGCCCAGCGCAGCGACAGCTCCATAGAATCTTTTGCCTGCTTTTCGGTTGCAGGATACGGCGTACATTCATCGAAGATCATCACAATATCTGAACCTAGATCGCGCTGCACTTGCATCGCTTTTTCTGGGCTTAGCATGATTTTTTCGCCGTTCACCGGTGAGCTAAACAACACACCCTCTTCGGAGATTTTACGCATGGCACCCAGGCTAAATACCTGGAAGCCGCCTGAGTCGGTCAGAATTGGCTTATCCCAACCCATAAAGTCGTGCAGATCACCGTGCTGTTTGATGATCTCAGTGCCCGGGCGCAACATCAGGTGGAAAGTATTGCCCAGACAAATATGCGCTCCCGTGCCTTTTAGCTCTTCAGGAGTCATGCCCTTAACCGTGCCGTAAGTACCCACGGGCATAAATGCTGGTGTTTCAACTACACCACGGTCAAAAATCAAGCGGCCTCGACGGGCTTTGCCATCGGTTGTATCTAATTCAAATTTCATAGGAACCTCAATCGGTCGGAAAAACAGTCCAACTCTACTTATACCAATTCACTTAAATAGCTAATCATTCTAGCGGGCTAAATATCATGCTAACTGTGTTGGAGTGTTTCTATGTAGAATAACAACATAAGAAAAATTCCACCTTGTTATCATATCATTTATCCAGCGCTATCTCTGATCACATACTTAACAGAATTGGTATTAACTGTTGCGAACTTAGACGCAATTTAACCGTCCGATTCTACCTTTTTTGGCACGGCAATACTATGAATTGGGGCAAATCGAAAAAATAAAAGGGGGCGACGAGTGAACGACGATTAAGTATCGTCGCAGCACGAGAAGGTGGAGGCATGGATGCCGACAGGAACCCGCCTTCATGGATGAATTATTAGCACCCAAGCTAATTCGTTCCCATTTGGGTTCCATCATCTCCACAACAAGAGCTTAATTTTTAGGTCGCCGCTTCGCGTTTTTTAGGTCGGCCTTTAGGCCGACATGGTGGAAGTTGTGCATATTTGTCGGGATAAAATCCCGACCTACAACCCGGCCTACAGCTGACTTGTTTGCTTGGTTAAGAACATGGCATCGCCATAACTAAAGAAGCGATAACGCTCTTTAATGGCCTCGTGGTAGGCATCCATAATATGCGTTTGCCCCGAGAAGGCGCTGACCAGCATGATCAGAGTAGACTCGGGTAAGTGGAAGTTGGTGATCATGGCATCGACCACATTAAATTTATAGCCGGGGAAGATAAAAATATCTGTGTCGCCAAAGTAGCTTTTAAGCTCGCCGCCACCGATTTTCGCCGCCGACTCTAAAGAACGCACCGAGGTTGTGCCCACGGCGATAACTCGACCACCACGCGCCTTGGTAGCCTGCACTGCAGCCACCACTTCTTCTGGTACTTCAATGTATTCCGAGTGCATATGGTGATCGCTAACGCTCTCTACACGCACCGGCTGAAAGGTGCCAGCTCCCACATGCAGGGTAACAAAGGCCATCTCGACATTTTTGTCTTTGAGCTGCTGCATCAGGGCTTCATCAAAGTGCAAGCCAGCGGTCGGCGCCGCCACGGCACCGGGTTTTTCACCGTAAACGGTCTGATAGCGCTGTTTATCTTCGTCGTTATCCGGACGGTCGATATAAGGCGGCAAAGGCATATGACCAATTTGCTCCAGGGTCTCCAGCACTGAACCCTCATCTTTTAATTCCAGTTCGAATAACTCGCCCTGACGGCCAAGCATTTCCATTTCTGCTTTGCCTTCAAGAAGTAGCATGGTGCCAGGCTTAGGTGACTTGCTTGAGCGCACATGGGCCAGCACTCGCTTGTCATCCAATACCCGCTCAACCAGCACTTCCACCTTACCGCCGGAAGCCTTATTGCCGTGCATACGCGCCGGGATCACCTTGGTATTGTTAAAAACTAACAGATCGCCGGGCTCAATAAAGTCGATAATGTCTTTGAAAATATGATGAGAGGTCGCCCCACTGTTACCATCCACTTTAAGCAAACGGCTTTGGCTGCGCTCCTTTTGGGGAAAACGGGCAATTAACTCTTCGGGTAAATCAAAACTAAAATCGGCCACACGCATGCTGGGCTCTCCAAGGTGCTGAAAATCGCGCCAAGTCTAGTGATTCGCCAACCCGAAATCAAGCGCACTAACTTGTCTGCGCTTTTGATTCACTATAACCTACAGCTATTACATAAATTTAAGTCACTTAGGTAGTATCCATGGCAACGCCACTGAGTTTAATGATCATCAATGCCAATGCGGCCGAACGCGAGGTGCTTAAGCGCACCTTAGGGCGCTTGGATGTCTTTGAGGTGATAGAACAAAGTGATTCGCAGCAAGCCCTGCAACTGCTGAAAGAGCGCTCCGTCAGCCTGGTGATCACCGGCTTGAATGTGGGTAAAATCGATGGTTGGCGCTTTTCTCGCATGGTGCGCTCGGGGTTGTTAAAAACACCTAAACATACTCCCATAGTGCTAACTCCGCCTTTTTACTGCGAACGGATCGCAGAAACCACGGCGCGCAGCTATGGCATAGATGCGGTGGTGCCCATAGAGCGTCAGGATCTACTGCCGCAGGCTCTAGCCAAGGCGCTCTCAACACAACTGGAAAAATCGAGCCGCTTAAAACTTTTGCTACTGGAACCCGAGCCTTTCAAAGCCCAGCAAATGAGCGATGCTTTAGCACTTAACTTTGCCGTGCAGGTGTGTACCGATGCCACCCATACTCTCAACACTTACCTACAGGGAAACTATGCCATAGTGCTGCTTGATGCCTCTATTGCCAACGCCGCCTGTGCCAACACCCTGGTGCAGAACATTCTCGCCCATAATCCCAGTCAGGCCATAGTGACCATTATCGATAGCCAAGATGCAAATTATGCCGAGCAATTGCTTTTAAGTGGCGTGACCGACTTTATCCGGCGCCCCTACGATAACGCTTTATTAACTAAGGTCTGCGATCACGCCGCTCGCCGCGAGGACTTTATCGCCAGCTATGGCGAGTTTGAGAAGAAGGTGGCACAGCTGAGTCAAAGTCAGCAAAAATACAAAGAGCTATACTCGGCACACCAGCGCATTTTAATGCATCTCAATACCGTGGTGATGGAGCTCGACGAACAAGGGCGCATCAGCTTTCTAAACCCGGCCTGGGAAACCAATACCGGCTTTGGCCTCAAGCAGAGCATTAGCACGCGCTTAGAAGATTATTGCAGTGAGGCCCACAAACCCAGACTCAATACCGCCCTAGACAGCATTTTTAAGGCGCAAGCAAAGCGGCGTAAAATTGAGCTGCAGCTGCAAGCCAATAATGGCCAGCTTATTTGGTTTGAGTGTCGTTTTCAGCATGTCAGCGATCATAGTCATGGCACTGCGATCACCGCCTCTATCGACAATATTGAAGAGCGCAAACAGGCGGAGCTCAAGCTGCAACACCTGGCTCTTCACGACACCCTGACCGGGCTGCATAATCGTTATTATTTCGACCTGCAGCTTAGTGCCTTGTGCCAGGCCACCATAGGTGACGACCTTCATGCCTTGATCTATATCGACCTTGACCACTTTAAGATCATCAACGACAGCAAGGGCCACCAAGAAGGCGACACAGTGCTAAAGGAAGTGGCCGAGCTGTTCTTACAGCATATAGAAGAGCAGTACCTGATGTTCCGTATCGGCGGCGATGAGTTTGCCATCATATTACCCAACACCCCTTTGCTCGATGCTCATATGGTCGCCGAAAGCATCTGTGTCGCCATTGATGGTCATGAATTTCAATGCCAAGAACAGATTTACTCCATCAGTTGCTCCATTGGCGTGACCCAGATCTCGGCGCAAAACAATGACGCCAATGAATGTTTAAAACAGGCCGATATCGCCCTGTATATTGCCAAGAGTCAGGGTCGCAACCTGGTACATTGCTACGATGCCAGCGATTCGCACAGTAATGCCATGCAATCTGGACTGGAATGGGTTCACAGCGTACGCTCAGCGCTACAACAAGACAGTATCGAGCTGCACTATCAGCCGGTATGGGATATCAAGCGCTCACGCATCGCCTATTATGAGGTTTTGCTGCGCCTGCGTATTGACGGTGAGCTTGTCTACCCCAATCACTTTATTCCCGCCTTGGAAATGCTTAACGACAGCTACTTGATGGACCAATGCGTGGTGCGTTCGGCCATTCGCGATCTAAGCGAACACCCAGAAATTCAACGTGTTGCCATCAACCTTTCGGCGCAATCCCTGCTGGACGATCGCCTGCTTCCGCATATTAAAACCATGCTCAGCGACCATGGTGTTGACCCTAAACGGGTGATTTTTGAAATTACCGAAAGCGCCAGTGTTGGCAACCTGGAGGCTACGCGCGAGATGATCCTTGCCCTGAACGCCCTAGGCTGTGACTTCTCCATCGACGACTTCGGTACTGGCTTTAGCACCTTCGACTACCTTAAACGCCTGCCGGCCCAGCATGTTAAAATCGACGGCTCTTTCGTCCGCGATATGCAGCGCGACCCCATAGATTACGCCCTAGTTAAGGCTATTAATGATATCGCGGCTTCCCTGGATAAAGGCTCGGTGGCCGAATATGTGGAGAACAAGGAGATCTACCGAATGCTCAAAGAGATAGGTGTAGATTATGCTCAGGGTTACTTTATTGCCAAACCGGCACCGCTTCATGCCTTAGAAAACAATCAAAAAATAATTGCTGCAAAAACATCAGACTAACCTCAAGCTGGTTGTTTTTAAGCCAACAAGCCTGTTGCTATGCAGCTGCTTGTCTATACTGAGTAGTTCATGGTCTGTCTGAACCCCTCTGTGCATTTGCCGAGAGTAAAGGCTAAGACGGCCAATACCAAATAATATAAATGCGCTACCCGTGCCAATTAAAACGGCACAACAACAAAACTAATAATGGCCCAACAATGGAATGTGGCAAACCAGGTTACTGGTTCAGGAACTCCGCGTCGCCGCCTGTATTCAGGGGTGTGGAAGACTACAAATAAAGGAAATCGGCATGCTTTTTTTAGTTACTCTACTTTTGTGCGTCAACTTCTTTATAGCCGGGCAATGCTATGTGCATGCCAAACGTAAAGGCTATCCGGTTAAACTCTTTTTGGCCCTGGGTCTGGTGCCCTACTTTAACTTGCTGGTATGGGTATATCTGCTGTTTCTCCCAGCGTTGGAAAAACATCAATTTAGCTCAAAAACAACCCTGTAGATGGTGGCAAACAGGCGTTCTACAAATAACAAAGGCGCCGCCCTGTTATCCTTGCCTTTATTTGGCGAGGATAACAAGACTGGCGCCTTGGCAGTAATTAGCCGAACTTACCAGATCTTAACGCGATCTTCCGGCTTAATGTACATTTCGTCGCTTTCTTTCACGTCGAATGCCTTATAGAACTCAGGCATATTTGGTAGCACACCGATAACACGGTAGTGACTTGGCGAGTGCGAGTCCGTCATCAGGCGGTTGCGCAGCTCTTCATCACGGTACTTACGACGCCAGATCTGCGCCCAACCCATAAAGAAGCGTTGATCGCCGGTGTAACCATCAAGTACCGGTGCATCTGCGCCACCCAGTGATAACTGATAGGCTTTATAGGCTACGGTTAGGCCGCCTAGGTCACCTATGTTTTCGCCCAGCGTCAGCTGGCCGTTCACGTTCGCGTCTTCAAACGGTGCATATTCGTTGTATTGCGATACCAGTTGCTGGCCACGCTCCTGGAACTGTGACAAGTCTTGCTCGCTCCACCAGTTACGCAGGTTGCCATCACCATCGTATTTCGAACCCTGATCGTCGAAGCCATGACCTAGCTCGTGACCAATTACCGCACCTATGGCGCCGTAGTTCACCGCGTCATCCGCTTCCAGGTTAAAGAATGGCGGTTGTAGGATAGCCGCAGGGAACACGATTTCGTTGTTCACCGGGTTGTAGTAAGCATTCACCGTTTGCGGCGTCATAAACCACTCGCTGCGATCCACCGGCTTGCCCAGCTTGTTACGCATATCATCGTATGCCCACTCACTGTAACGAATAAAGTTACCTGCCAAGTCGTCCGCTTTAATCTCTAGCGCCGAGTAGTCTTTCCACTTGTCTGGGTAACCAATCTTAGGCGTGAACTTGTTCAGCTTCTCTTTGGCCGCCACTTTCGTTTCCGCACTCATCCACTCAAGACCGTCGATGGCTTGGTCGAAACCCTTGATCAGGTTGGCAACCAACTCTTCCATGCGTGCTTTTGCTTCAGGTGGGAAGTTATCTTTAACGTACACCTTGCCTAGCAACTCACCCAGTACCGAGTTGGCTGAGTCTACCGCTTTTTTCCAACGTGGTTGCTGCTCTTCAACGCCACGTAAGGTAGTGCTGTAGAAGGCAAATTTACGGTCAACAAATTCCTTGCTTAGCTCATCGGCATAGTTGCTAACAAAATGGAATGCTAGGTAATTCTGCCAAGTAGCCAGGTCGGTTTGCTCAAAGATGCCACCCAGTTTTTCAAAATAAGAAGGCTGACGTACAACCAAATCTTCAGTGTTGATTTTCGATTGCTTTAAGAACTGCGCAAAGTCGAATGTACCTGTTAGCTCGTTTGCTTCGGCAACCGTCATCTTGTTGTATGACTTGGTCGCATCGCGGCTTTCTACTCGGCTCCACTGCGCCGTTGCCAGCTCGGTTTCAAGAGCAAGAATAGCCTTTGCCGCTTGATCTGCGTTTTCAATGCCGCTTTTGGTTAGCATGTCCGTGATATAAGCCAGGTATTGCGTGCGGATGGTAGAGAACTTCTCATCATCTTTAAGGTAGTAGTCACGATCCGGTAAACCTAGGCCAGACTGAGATACATAAAGAGCGTACTGGCTTGAGTTCTTGGCATCGTTATTTACATACCAGGAAAACGGCGTGGTGCCGCCTTGAATGCGCAGATCCGCCATAAGCGATACAAGCGCTGCTTTATCAGCAACCGTAGCAATCTTATCCAGGTAAGGCTTAAGCGGTGCGATGCCCTTTTCTTCCAAGGCCTCGGTATTCATATAGCTGCTGTAGAAGGCGCCCAGCTTTTGCTCATCGCTGCCCGCTGCCGCCTTGGTATTTTTAGCCGCCGCTTCGATCACTTCTTTTAATGCCGCCTGCGACTGATCGTATAGGGCGGTGAAAGAGCCATAGTTAGACTTGTCGCCCGGAATTTCAGTGCGCTCTAACCATTTACCATTGATGTGGTAGTAAAAATCATCTTGTGCACGCACGGCGGTGTCGATGTTTTCTAAATCAATACCCGAGGTTAGTTGTTGCACTTGTTTTGTTTGTTCTGTGGCAACGCTTTGTGCTTGAGTTTCGGTCTTCGCACTTTGTGCTTGCTCACTACAACCGGTAAGTCCTAATGCCAGCGCCGTAGCTGCCGCTGCTAAGGTTACTTTATACATATTGTTATCCCATTAGTAATTATCAAAGAGGTGATCCCCAACTAGCCCATATTAAACCCATGCAGGCATAGCGAGAAACGCAGTTTGTAACAATTTATGAACATAGTTTTTCTAAGATGGCCTGGTTCGCTTTAGGGAAGGCATAAAGGTGTAAATCGCTAATTGCCACCCACCGCCCTTGCTGGCCTTCGGCACCATGAGGCTCACCACTGAAGTCGCTGACCTTATGGATATCCAGGCGCACCTGCTTATCGCCATAGTCATGCTCAATCAGCATAAAGGAGTCACTGCTGTGTACCTCAATGGCGACTTCTTCCAACAGCTCTCTGGCCAAGGCCGCCGTGGTGGTTTCGTCTGCTTCAATTTTACCGCCGGGAAACTCCCATAAGCCGCCCTGATGTTTATCGTCCGGGCGTTTACATATGTAGGTTTGCTCGCCGCGAAGAATAATACCTACGGCAACATTGACCACTTTCTGACTCATTAACTGCTCCATAAAAAAAGCGGCATAGGCCGCTTTTTAATAACTTCTTACATTGCTTAGCTTAGTTTGCCACAGCACTGCTTGTATTTCATACCCGAGCCGCATGGACAAGGCGAATTACGGCCTACCTTAGGCTCGACGTGCGCCGACATAGGCGCCGGAGCTTCACCACCCACCTGCTCGGCTTCTGCGTGTTGATACTGACGCGGTACTTCTTCAGACTTGCGATGTTGCTCTTCAACTCGTTCAACATCTTCCTCGGCACGTACTTGAACCTTGCTTAGGATGTTTACTACATCTGTTTTCAGGTTCTCTAGCATGGCTGAGAATAGCTCGAACGATTCACGCTTGTATTCTTGCTTCGGATTCTTCTGCGCATAACCACGTAAGTGGATACCCTGACGCAGGTGATCCATGGCAGCCAGGTGATCTTTCCAGTGTTGATCCAGGCTTTGCAGCATAACCGCTTTTTCGAACTGGCGAAGTACCTGAGGACCCACCATTTCTTCTTTCGCCTTATAAGCGTTAGTAGCTTCTTCAACGATGCGCTCACGCAGTTTTTCTTCAAATAGCTTGTTATCGTCGGCAAGCCATTGCTGGATAGGCAATTCAAGCAGGTAGTCCGCTTTCAAGCGATCTTCTAAGCCAGGCACGTCCCACATTTCCGCCAATGATTGCGGTGGAATGTATTGGTCGATAACGCCGTTGATCACGTCGTTACGGATAGCATCGATAGTTTCTGAGATATCACCCTCTTCCAGCAGCTCGTTACGCTGAGCGTAAACCACGCGACGCTGGTCGTTGGCCACATCATCATACTCAAGTAATTGCTTACGAATATCGAAGTTACGGGCTTCAACTTTACGCTGGGCGTTTTCAATGGCACGGTTAACCCAAGGGTGCTCAATGGCTTCGCCACGTTGCATGCCTAGTTTACGCATCATGTTAGTCATGCGCTCACCGGCGAAGATACGCATCAGGGCATCTTCCATTGACAGGTAGAAGCGGCTTGAACCGGCATCACCCTGACGACCCGAACGACCACGTAGCTGATTATCGATACGGCGAGACTCGTGACGCTCGGTACCGATAATGTGCAGACCACCGGCGGCAATAACGTCGTCATGACGCTTCTGCCATTGTTCTTTGATTTTTGCGATTTGCTCTTCGCTTGGGTTATCCAGCTTTTCGGCTTCGCTCTGCCAGTTACCGCCTAGCATGATATCGGTACCACGACCGGCCATGTTGGTGGCGATAGTCACTTTACCTGGTAGACCCGCATCGGCAACTATGTCGGCTTCCTGAGCGTGGAATTTAGCATTCAATACGTTGTGCTGAATTTTCTCTTTACGCAGGAACTGCGACAGGTATTCCGAGCTTTCAATTGAAATAGTACCCACCAACACCGGCTGACCGCGCTCTTGGCAGTCTTTAATGTCGGCCAAAATCGCTTCGTATTTTTCTTCCTGGGTCAGATAAACCAGGTCGGCACGATCATCACGGATCATCGGCTTGTTGGTTGGAATAACAACCGTGTCTAGGCCGTAGATAGACTGGAACTCGAACGCTTCTGTGTCCGCCGTACCCGTCATACCAGCTAGCTTGTCATAAATACGGAAGTAGTTCTGGAAGGTGATTGATGCCAGAGTTTGGTTTTCGTTCTGGATCTTCACGCCTTCTTTGGCTTCTACCGCCTGGTGCAGACCTTCAGACCAACGACGGCCTTCCATGGTACGACCCGTGTGTTCATCAACAATGATGACTTCATTGTCTTTAACCACGTAATCTACGTCTTTTTGATACAGCATGTGAGCGCGCAATGCGGCGTACACATGGCTTAGCAGAGTAATATTACCCGCTGAATACAGAGAGTCACCCTCTTCAATCAAACCGCGCTCGGTAAGTAGCTCTTCAACTTTAACCTGGCCGCGCTCGGTCAGGTGAACCTGCTTGCCTTTTTCGTCGATAGTGTAATCACCGTCGCCTTCAACGCCTTCTTCATCTTCTTTTTCCTGCTGTACCAGCTCAGGCACTATCAGGTTGATTTGCGTGTAAAGCTCAGATGAATCTTCCGCAGGACCAGATATAATCAGCGGCGTACGGGCTTCATCGATAAGGATGGAGTCAACCTCATCCACTACCGCAAAGTTAAGTGGACGCTGCACACGCTCGTCGATGCTGAACGCCATATTGTCGCGCAGGTAGTCAAAGCCGAATTCGTTGTTGGTACCATAGGTGATGTCGGCCGCGTAGGCGTCTTTTTTCTGCATTGGCATCATGCCAGGCACGTTACAACCAACGGTTAAACCCAGGAATTCAAATAGCGGACGGTTGGTTTCAGCGTCACGCTTGGCCAGGTAGTCGTTCACGGTAATTACGTGTACGCCCTTGCCCGATAAGCCATTAAGGTAAGCTGGCAGGGTTGCGGTCAGGGTTTTACCTTCACCGGTACGCATCTCGGCGATACGGCCTTGGTGCAACACCATGCCGCCTATCATCTGCACATCGAAGTGGCGCATGCCGTACACACGCTTTGATGCTTCGCGTACTACCGCGAAGGCTTCTGGTAAGAGGTCATCTAAACTTGTGCCGTTGTCATAACGCTCACGAAATTCAGCTGTTTTTGCTTTTAGTTCTTCATCGCTGAGTGATTCTAGTTGGCCTTCTAAGGCATTGATTAGCGCGACCGTTTTACGTAAGTTTTTAATTGTGCGGTCATTGCGACTACCAAAGATTTTGGTAAATATTTTCGTGATCATGATTTAACCGTTACATTCTCATCTGCGTTAAGCGCTCTGGATCATCCCTTGGGACGCTGCCAAGTCACTTGCGAACTTCGTTTATCCCATTTATACCGCACTCAGGTTACATAAGAGCGACTAATGTGTGGAACTGTTGAGTGTGACTGCTTGAGCGGTGTACTTTTGAGCGACATCATAACAAACTCAATGAATTGCAGCACCTAATAATACCAATTCCATAAGCACTTGCGGTAACTTGCCTTTACAACAAGCTGCCGAGTAAAAACTAATGGCATTGGTATTATCGCTGGCCTATCATAACGTTCAGAGAAATCTTTGCAAACTTAGCAATATAAAGCGGGTCTAAATACAGCAGCTGTACCGCAATCAAGACTCAAGCATTGCAATATAAGTGGTGACGATTCGGTCAAATTCAAGAGGTGGATGCCGTTTATGGCTAAAGATCGCTATGCGCCAAAACAACTCACCGAGGTGCTGGGGCAATTAAACCCGAGATTCGGTTCGCGCATCGCCAACTATGGCGCCAAAACTCGGGAGTTGGCTTCGCAGCAGCAGACCCTGCACCAGGCGGTGGGGGAAAACCTGGCGAAGAAATGCCGGGTTGCCAATATCCGCGATGGCGCCCTTATTATCGAGGCTCACAGCGCCACTGTGGCCATGAAGCTAAACTATATCAAGATGGATATTCTCTCAGCCTTTCGTCAACAGGGCTTGGTGGACTTATGCCAGGTAAAAATTGTTACCTCTCCCAATGCGGCGCAGCGCGCACCTTTGGCGCAGGCACAAGCGCAAGTTAAAAAGGCCAGCCAGGAACCCAGTAACAAGCGCGCCATGAGCGAGCAAACAGCCCACAATTTAGAATTGATTGCCGAGCATGCCCCACCCTCATTGCAGCAAAAATTAATACGCTTGGCGCAACACGGCAGGCAAAAAAAATGACGCTCTAAAGCGTCATTTTTTTATTCAATAGTTTTCTATCTGCAGGCTTATACCAATTCTGTTAAGTATGTGATCAGAGATAGCGCTGGATAAATGATGTGATAACAAGGCGGAATTTTTCTTATGTAGTTATTCTACATATAAAAATTACAACACCGTTAGCACGATATTTAACCCGCTAGAATGATTAGCTATTTAAGTGAATTGGTATTAAGCCGTATGCAGTGCCAGAGCCGGAGCTGGCATGGTCACTGACTCTTCAAATGTTGCCCATTCCCATGCCGACTCGGTCGCCATGATTTTACGCAACAATTTGTTGTTCAGGTCATGACCCGACTTATAAGCGGTAAGCTTACCAAGAATGTTGTGGCCGGTCATAAACATGTCGCCCACACAGTCCAAGATCTTATGCTTAACGAACTCGTCAGCGTAGCGTAAACCGTTTGGATTTAGCACCTTAAACTCGTCAAGAACAACGGCATTGTCCATGCTGCCACCTAGAGCCAGGTTATTGGCATGCATGTACTCTATGTCTTTCATAAAGCCGAAGGTACGGGCACGACTGATCTCTTCGATAAAGTTCTGTGGCGTAATATCCAGGCCAATGCGCTGGCGACTGTCGTTAATAGCCGGGTGATCAAAGGCGATTTCGAAATCGATATGAAAACCATCATAAGGTTCGATCTCGGCCCACTTGTCACCCTCTTCTACACTTACCTTTTCTTTGATACGAATAAAACGCTTGGCTACATTCTGCTCGGCGATACCGCCTTTTTGCAGCAGATAAATGAATGGCAAGGCACTGCCATCCATAATAGGTACTTCACCGCTATCAAGTTCAACAATCAGATTGTCGATGCCTAACGCAGCTACCGCAGCAATCAAGTGCTCGGTGGTAGATAAGCGAACGCCGTCTTTATTAGTTAAACAGGTACACAATTGCGTATCGCCCACCGCTTCCGGGGTCGTTTCGAAATCCACAACCGGATCAAGGTCCACGCGACGAAATACTATCCCAGTATTCGCGCTCGCTGGTCGGAGAGTTAAGGAAACCTTCTCACCCTTGTGGAGACCAACACCCGTGGCTTTGACTACTTCTGCAATCGTACGCTGTTTGATCATAGGCTTTCGCTCACTTACTAAACTAAAATTAGACGGCGGATTATACCACACATCGCACCAGTTAACAAATTAGTTTGTTTTTCAAACTAATCTGCTTGCTTACGCAGAAATGCCGGGATATCAAAATAATCACCCGACTCTTCCTGCTTCTTAGGTGCGGCGCTGGTCTTGCTCTCTTGGCTAGGCGCTACACTTGCCTGGCTTGTAGCCGCACTGCTGCTATAGGATGGCTCATCTACCGGCTTTGACTCTTCAAAGCTGGTTTGAGTTCCTTGCGTAGCAAAGCTTGGCACAAACATAGAAGTGCTTTGTGTACTTTGCGTTCCTTGAGCGTTCACATCAGAACCAGCGGCGCGCTTAAAGCCGTTGTCTACAACACCGAACTGAGGACGACGATCACCACCTAGACCGGTTGCTACTACGGTTACGCGCAGCTCATCGCTCATTTCCATATCGATTGCGGTACCCACAACCACGGTGGCATTCTCAGAAGCCAGAGCCTTAACATGGTTACCAACAATCTCGAACTCTTCGATAGACAGGTCCATACCCGCGGTAATATTAACCAGGATACCCTTGGCACCGGTCAGATCCACGTCTTCAAGCAGTGGGCTTGAAATAGCCGCTTCCGCCGCTTCTTGCGCACGGTCAGGGCCCGATGCCGAAGCAGAACCCATCATTGCCGTACCCATGGCCGACATAACAGTACGTACGTCGGCGAAGTCGACGTTGATAAGGCCAGCGCGAGTAATTAGCTCGGCAATACCTTGTACCGCACCGTAAAGTACGTCATTGGCTTTGGCGAAGGCATCAAGCAGGGTTGTACCCTTGCCCAATACTTTCAATAATTTGTTGTTAGGAATGGTGATCAGTGAATCAACGATTTCCGACAATTCGGTAATACCCTGATCCGCTGCCGCAGCGCGCTTTTTACCTTCGAAATCGAACGGACGCGTTACTACAGCTACGGTCAAAATACCCAGCTCTTTGGCAATGCGAGCCACAACTGGCGCCGCACCTGTGCCCGTACCACCGCCCATACCGGCTGCTATAAAGACCATATCCGCACCTTGCAGGGCGTTTTTAATGGTTTCCGCATCTTCCTCGGCACTCTTCTTACCGATTTCCGGGTTGGCTCCGGCACCTAGACCTGAAGTGATCTGTGTACCTAGTTGCACCGTGACATCAGCCGATGACTTACGTAGTGCCTGCGCATCGGTATTGGCAGTGATAAATTTCACCCCTTCAATGTGCTGCTGCACCATGTGTTCTACGGCATTACCGCCGCCGCCACCAACACCTATTACCTTGATAACAGCTTCTTCGCTGTGCTCTTCCATCATATCAAACATAGTTTACTCTCCGACTTGAGTACTAAAACTCACCTTGGAACCATTTAGTAATACGGCTCCACCAGTTACCCTCGTCTGCTTTCGCTTTTGTTGCGTTGATCGACTGCATGGTCCGACCATATTGTAACAAACCTACGGCGGTTGCAAATGAGGGATCGCTTACATAATCAGTTAATCCCGTTATCCCTAATGGACTACCGATACGTACCGGCATTTGGAAGATGTCTTCTGCCACTTCCAAAGCACCGGTCATCTTTGCACTGCCACCGGTAATAACCAATCCGGCGGCAATTTGATCTTCAAAACCGGAGCGACGAATTTCTTCGAGCGCCAGTTCAAATAATTCTCTAAAGCGCGGCTCAACCACCTCAGACAAGGTGTGGCGCGACATAATACGAGCTGGGCGTCCGCCCACGCTAGGTACTTCAATTTGCTCTTCATTGCTGGCCATTTGGCTGCTGGCACAAGCGTACTGCACCTTGATGGCTTCGGCATGAGAAATCGGAGTACGGAAAATCTTGGCAATATCGCCAGTTACCTGGTTACCGGCCACAGGGATCACCGCAGAATGACGTAAAGCGCCATTGATATAGATGGTGATATCCATGGTGCCACCACCTATATCCAGTACCGCTACACCCAGCTCTTTTTCGTCTTCGGTCAATACCGAGTAACAAGACGCCAAAGCATTGAAGATAAGCTGGTCAACCTGCAGGCCACAGCGCTCGACACATTTTTCAATGTTCTTCGCCATGTCGTTGGAGCAAGTGATGATATGGGCCTTGGCTTCCATACGCACACCGCTCATGCCCAGAGGGTTCTTGATGCCCTCTTGCATGTCGATGCTGTATTCTTGCGGTAAGGCATGAAGCATTTTGCGCTCTGCGGAAATAGGCACGGAACGAGCAATGTGGATAACGTTGTCTATGTCTTCATCGGTCACTTCGGTGTTGTTAATTGCTACCACACCGGTTTCGTTCTGACATTGAATATGCTTACCGGAAATACCCAGGTACACTGAGCTAATGCGGCAGTCGGCCATCAGCTCTGCTTCGTCTATGGCGCGACGGATCGACTCAGAAACCAGGTTCAAGTCATTTACGCCACCTTTATCCATACCATGAGATACCTGGCGGCCTACGCCGACAATGCTAAGCTTGTTGTCATCGGTGATCTCACCGACCGTAGCCACCACTTTCGAGGTGCCCACATCCAAACCGATAACAAGGTTACGTTCTACTGACTTGGTCATACCTTACTCTTTTGTTCTTCTTCCGTTACTGCCAGCGGCTTAAATTGCACCGCAAGCCCGGTATCATATCGCAAATCAACAACATCTACCTGCACATCTTGACGTTTTTTCAAGTGTGGGTAGACATCAATAAATCTTTGTACGCGTTTTGCTTTGTCATCACGCCCTAAATTAAGGCGAATGCCGTTCTCTAACCATAATTGCCAGGCAAAACGCTCCGACAGCGCCAGGCTGGATAATTTCAAACCGTTAACCGCAAACAGCTCCTCAAAGCGATTAAAGGCCTGCCAGGCTTCCAGCTCGCTGCCTTCGGGACCGAACAAGCTAGGCAATTGCTCCTTTATGCCCTGCTGTGGCGCGGTGAATACCTGACCCTTGCTATTAAGCAGTTGGTCGTCATTCCAAAGCGCCACCGCCTGATGCTCTACCACATACACCTGCAGGGTATCCGGCCATTGCTTGCGCACCGAGGCGCTGGCAACCCAAGGTAAATCTGTAACCAGCTCCTGCACCTGCTTTACATCGAGCTCAAAAAAGCTGTTCAAATCCGCCTGTTTAATGGCGTCGATAATGGCGCGCTCGGCGGTGTATTTGGGCTCACCCAAGACCTGCAGCTGCTTGAGCTGGGCGTCATTATCACGAACCAGCCAGTCGGAGAAGTTGAAGGCCAACTTCAACACCATAAACACCACCAGCAGAAAAAAGCCCAAGCCAAACAGCAAGGACCTATTGGTTCCCTGTTTTAGTCCGCTTAGCTTTTCCCTTAATGTCGCCATTTACAGAGTTTGCTCCAAAATCTTCACTACCAGGGCGGTGAAATCTACGCCCGTGGCCTTGGCCGCCATAGGCACCAGGGATTTCTCCGTCATTCCCGGTACGGTATTCACTTCAAGCAGGTAGAACTCGCCGTCATCGCCTTGCATGGCATCAACGCGTCCCCAACCCTTAGCGCCCACAAGCGCAAAGGCCTGCTCCGCCATCTCTTGCAATTGCGCCGTTTGTGCTGCGCTGAGATCCGCTGGGCAATAATACTCAGTGGTGCTTGATTGGTACTTGGCCTGATAGTCATAGAAACCGCTTGGCGTGCGCATTTCAATGACAGGCAAGGCCTTATCACTCAAGATAGACACGGTAAATTCGCGGCCGCTTAGCCACTGCTCTACTAAAACCTCGTCGTCAAACTTAAAGGCGGCTTCCAGGGCTTGTGCCAGCTCTTCGGCATTGTTGGCCTCGGCCATACCGATACTTGAACCTTCGTGCGAAGGTTTTACCATCACATGGCCCAGCTGCGCCATAATCTCAGCACAATCAAAGCCTTGGCTTTGCGACACAACTTTATAAGGAGCGGTGCGCAGGCCAGCCACCTGAAACAAGTGCTTACAGCGGATTTTATCCATCGCCAGGGCCGAGCCCAGTACGCTTGAACCTGTGTAGGGCAAGCCCATAAATTCCAGTGCCCCTTGCAGGGTGCCATCTTCACCACCGCGACCATGCAGGGCGATAAAAACACGGTCAAAACCCTCTTGCGCAAGCTCATGCAGAGGGCGCTCAGCCGGGTCAAACAAGTGTGCATCGACACCGGCCTGAACCAGAGCCGCGTGCACGGCTGCGCCTGATTTAAGCGATACTTCGCGCTCGGCAGATGACCCACCTAGTAAAACTGCTACCTTGCCAAATGCCTGACTCATGATGATACCTGCTGTAACTTTTCAATCTGTAATTCGGTTGCGGCCAGCTTTTTCACCAACTGACCTATGTTGCCCGCACCTTGGGTGATCACCAGATCATCATCGGCCAAGGTGGTGGCTAATACGCTTGCCAACTCGTTGTTATCCGCCACATGCAGGGGCTCTTTACCGCGCTGGCGCAGGCTGCGACACAGGCTTTTCGAGTCGGCACCGACAATCGGCTCTTCACCGGCGGCATAAACATCAAGCAAAATAAGCTGGTCAACCTCGCCCAGTACCTTAACGAAGTCTTCGTACAGGTCGCGGGTGCGGCTATAACGGTGCGGCTGATAAATCATCACCAGGCGCTTTTGTGGCCAGCCATCGCGGGCGGCCTTAATGGTGGCGGCAACTTCGCTGGGATGGTGACCATAATCATCCACCAGCATCACCTTACCGCGCTCATTGGTAAACTCGCCGTAGTGCTGGAAGCGACGCCCTATGCCTTCGAACTTCTCCAGCGCTTGTAAAATCGCGGTGTCACCTATGCCTTCATCCTTAGCAACGGCAATGGCCGCGGTGGCATTCAGGGCATTATGTCTACCCGGCATATTCAGGGTCACCTCAAGGCGCTCACCCTGCTTCGAAGTCACGGTAAAGGAGCAGGTGCTGGCATCCTGGCTGAAATCAGCCATGCGATAGTCCGCATCTTCATGCTCACCATAGGTGATCACCTGACGAGAAAAGCGCGGGATCAGCTCACGAGCCACAGGCGAGTCGATACAGACCACGGCCAAACCATAAAACGGCAGGTTGTGAATAAACTCTACATAGGTGTCCTTCATCTTTTCCAGGCTGCCCTCATAGGTATCCATATGATCTTCTTCGATATTAGTGATCACAGAAACCATGGGCTGCAGGTGCAAGAAGGAGGCATCACTTTCATCTGCTTCGGCAATTAAGAAACGACTCGAACCCACGCGGGCATTACTGCCGGCGCTATTAAGCAAACCGCCGATAATAAAGGTGGGATCCAGTTTTGCCTCGGCAAAAATACTGGCAACCAAACTGGTTGTCGTGGTTTTACCATGGGTGCCTGCAATGGCGATACCATGGCGAAAACGCATCAGCTCGGCCAACATCTCCGCGCGGCGCACAATAGGAATACGGGCGTTGCGAGCGGCGATAATTTCCGGGTTCTGTTCATTGATGGCGGTAGAAACCACCACCACGGAGGCGTCTTTGACATTATTCTGATCATGGCCGATAAACACCTCGGCACCGGCTTTAATCAAACGCTCCGTCATCGCACTTTGGGCGATATCAGAACCTGTGATGCGATAACCTTCGTAGGCCAGAACTTCGGCAATACCCCCCATACCGGCACCACCTATGCCGATAAAATGAATGGTTTCAACGCGGCGCATCGCCGGTCGTTGCCCTTGTTGTTGCGTGCCCTGCTGTTGGGCTGTGCCTGTTGATACTGTCATTAACTATACTGCTCACATTGTTTTGCAACCGCTGCGGTCGCATCGAGTTTGGCCAGCGCCTTAGCGCGCTTACCCATCTCGGTAATTAATTGGGGCTGCTGAAAATACGGCGCTAGCGCCTCAACCACGGCGGCTTGATAAAAATCCCCTTGCTGCATACACAAGGCTGCATCGCCACCGACCAAATACTGGGCATTGGCGGTTTGATGGTCGTCCACTGCATGTGGAAATGGCACAAACAGGGCCATACGGCCAGCCGCTGCTACTTCGCTCACGGTCAGCGCGCCGGCGCGACAAATAACCAGATCAGCCCAGTCATAGGCAGCATCCATATCGTCGATAAAGTCGCTCACCTTGGCTTCAAGCTGCTGCGCCTGATATTGCTCCTGCACCTTGCTGGAGCGGCCCTTGCCGGTTTGGTGCCACACGGCTAATTCATGCTTTGTCGCCAGCTCGGCAAACACAGTTGGCAAGATGTCGTTTAATACCTGAGCTCCCAACGAGCCACCCACCACCAAAATATTGATAGGCGATCTGACCTCAACCGGGGCTATATTCATCAGCGACTGACGTACCGGGTTGCCCACCACCTGAAAATCACTTTGTGGCAGAGCACCGGGAAAAGCGCCCAAACAGCTGTTGGCTAGCTTGGCCAAAAGCTTGTTACTCATGCCAGCCACGGCATTTTGCTCATGGATCACTAAAGGGATCCCTAAACTTTTCGCCGCCAGGCCCACAGGCCCGGTAACATAGCCACCCATGGCCAACACCGCCGCCGGACGACGTTGCTTTAAAATCTTACGTGCCGCAAAAAACGCCTTGGCTATCATCAAGGGCGCTTGGAACAGGCGTTTTAAACCATTGCCACGCACGCCCTGAGCACGAATAAAATCGATTTCTATGCCATGCTTGGGCACCACATCCGCTTCCATTCTGTCATCCGTGCCAATCCAAGAGACCTGCCAATCCTGCTCGCGCAGGTATTGGGCCACGGCGATGCCGGGAAAAATATGTCCGCCTGTGCCACCGGCAACTACTACCAAGGATTTGTTCATACTGCCTCCTGTACTGCTGCGGGGCTAGGTGTAGCGCGACGCTGACTGCGGCCGTGACCTCTGGAGGTCGCCTGCTTGGTCGCCATCTTGGTTTCAAAGTCGATACGGAATAACACCCCTGCGGCAATGGCCATTACCAACAAGCTGGAACCACCGTAAGAGATAAAGGGTAAGGTCAGTCCCTTGGTAGGTAAGATCCCGGCGCTGGCGCCGACATTAACCATGGACTGGAACGCAAACCAAATACCGATTCCCAGAGCTAAATAACCCTCATATTCTTTATTGGCCTTAAGCGCACGCTGACCAATAAGCAAGGCTCTAAATACCAGGGTGCCCAGTAGCACCAAGACGGTAAAGACGCCGACAAAACCCAGCTCTTCGGCCACCACGGCAAAAATAAAGTCGTTATGGGCGTGTGGCATATATTGCAGCTTCTGTACGCTGTTACCCAGGCCCTGACCAAACCAGCCACCCTGACCGTAGGCCATCAGCGACTGTACCAATTGATAACCTTTACCAAAGGGGTCGTCCCAAGGCTCTAAAAAGCCCACAACCCGGGCCCAACGATAGGGTTCAAATACGATTAAGGCGATCACCAGACCTATACCAGAAAGCATCAGGACAAAGAACTGCCACAACTTGGCACCGGCCAAAAACAGCAGGCCAACCGTGGTCACAAACATGACTACTACGGTACCAAGATCCGGCTGCAATAAAATCAAACCTGCGTACAGAACAAAGACGCTAATGGGCTTCACAAAGCCTTTAATATTCTCCTGCACCTCGTCGCGCTTACGTACCAGGTAACCGGCGAGGTAACTAAAGAAGAACAGCTTGGCCACTTCCGAGGCCTGAATATTGATGGGACCTAGGGGGATCCAGCGCTTCGAACCATTGATTTCACTACCCAAGACCAATACCGCAACCAAGAGGCCTAGGCCTAAAAACAAGAGATATGGGTTGGCGACCTTCCACCACTGCATTTTCAAACTGGTTGCCAGAGTAAACAAGAGCAGTGCCATCCCCATAAACACCGCCTGGCGCACCATAATATGGTAAGGGTTGTCGAACAGGCGCTCGCCTTCAGGCATGGAGGCACTGGTTACCATAACGAACCCCACGCCCACTAAACACAGCAGGGTATAAAGCAAGGGCACATCGTATAGCTGACCCGAGGGCTTCAGATGCAGCAGATCTTTAATGCGATCCCAGCTCATGCCTCCCCCTCATGCACTTGTTGTGCAAAGTCGTTACCGCGCACCATGTAATTGACATACATGTCCAGGCTGGCACAGGCTGGCGCTAGTAAAACTATGTCGCCATCACGGGCGCAGGCCTTGGCGCAGCGTACCGCTTCGGCCATATCACCGACCAGATGACTACCGGGCTTGAGTGCGGCAATGGCACCGCCATCTTTACCCAGGCAAATCAGCTCAGCAACCTGATTGAGTAACGGCTCTTGCAAGGGCGTTAAATCGGCACCTTTGGCATCGCCACCGGCAATTAAAATCAAGCGTCCCGGTTCATCGGCAAAGCCGTTAATCGCGGCTATGGTGGCGCCGACATTGGTGGCCTTGGAATCGTTGAAATAGCGCACCCCGTTTAGGGTATCTACATACTGACAGCGGTGATCTAAACCTGGGAATTCCTGCAGCGCCCGCTCATACACACCGGCGTCAAAGGCAAAGGCATGACACATGGCCATCACAGCCAATACATTCAAACGGTTGTGACTGCCTGGCAGCAAGCTACTGGCGCAGGGCAAAATAGGCTGCTGACGAAAAGCAAAGTAGGCTTGGCCCTGGTGCATCATAATATGGTAATCGCCCTGCTCTAAAGCAAAGCTGATACGTTCGGCGCTATTGCTTTGCAGCGGCGCCGTGTCGGCGTCTTCACTATTGAAAACGGCCAGCTCACAGCCCTGATAGATACGCTGTTTGGCATCAATATAGCCACCCATATCCTGGTATCTGTCCATATGATCTTCACACAGATTCAAAATACAGGCGCTTTTGGCCGCCAGACTGGAGGTGGTCTCCAGCTGGAAGCTGGATAATTCTAAAACATAGGCATCGGCGTCCAGGGCCAGTAAATCCAACACTGCGGTGCCGATATTACCACCCAAGCCAATCTGCAGGCCGCCGCGCTCAAGCACCTTGGCGAGCAAGGAAACCACGGTTGACTTGCCGTTTGAGCCGGTCACCGCCAGCACAGGCTTGGTATTGATGCGGGCAAACAACTCAACATCGCCTATCACTTCCACGCCGGCGGCAATGGCTTGCTGCACTTCTGGGGTGGACAATGCCAGTCCGGGGCCGATTAAAATTAAATCAAACGAGGTTAGGTCGGCATCATTCAAGGGGCCAAAACGTTGCTCCAGATGTGGCACATAAGAGTCTAACCACAACTGAGTAGGCACCTGCTGACGCGAGTCGATAAGCACTGGCGCCAATTTATGGGCATGCAAAAAACGCACAGTGCCCAGACCGGAAACTCCCAGCCCAAGCACAGCGATACGTTTATTTTTAAGCGTCTTTAAATAGCCCATTTATCTGATCTTCAATGTTGCCAATCCAGCAAGTACCAGCACGATGGAAATAATCCAAAAGCGCACGATCACACGCGGCTCCGGCCAGCCCTTTAATTCATAATGGTGGTGAATAGGCGCCATGCGGAAAATCCGCTCGCCCCGTAACTTGTATGAACCCACCTGCAGGATCACAGACAGAGCCTCCATCACGAAGACACCGCCCATAATCACTAAAACCAGTTCCTGACGTACCAGCACGGCAATAATGCCAAGCGCACCGCCCAGAGCCAATGAGCCCACATCGCCCATAAAGACCTGCGCCGGATAAGTGTTAAACCACAAGAAACCCAGGCCGGCACCAACGATGGCGGTACAGACCACAACCAGCTCACTGGTCAGTGGCAGATGCGGCAGATGCAGATAGCTTGAGAAGTTCGCGTTACCGGTCACATAAGCCATGATGGCCAGCGCTGAGGCCACTAAAATGGTTGGCACTATGGCCAGGCCATCAAGACCATCGGTAAGGTTTACGGCATTGGACGTACCCACCACCACAAAATAGGTCATGATGATGTAGAAAAGCCCCAGTTGCGGCATTACATCCTTAAAAAAGGGCACGATTAATGCGGTTTCCGCCGCCTGTTGCGAGCTGGCATACAAAGCAAAGGCAACGATCAAGGCAATCACCGACTGCCAAAAGTATTTCCATTTGGCAATCAAACCCTTAGGGTCTTTGCGTATAACTTTACGATAATCATCGATAAAGCCGACAACGCCCAAAGAGCCAATCACAAACAAGGTGGCCCACACATATTTATTGCTTAAGTCGGCCCATAACAGGGTACTGATAAAAATTGCGCCCAGAATAAGCAAACCACCCATGGTAGGGGTACCCGACTTGCTTAAATGAGACTGAGGACCGTCATCACGTACGGTTTGACCTATCTGCATGCGCTGCAAGGCGGCGATCAGTTTTGGACCAAAATACAAAGACAGCATCAACGCCGTCAAAATTCCTAAGATGGCTCGAAGCGTCAAATAAGAAAATACATTAAACCCGCTGTAAAACTGGGTTAGGTATTCAGCCAGCCACACTAACATTACTTCTCTCCCTCGCTGGCTAACTGCTTGCCATGCGCCACTAAATCTTCCACTAAAAGCTCCATGCGAGAACTGCGCGAACCCTTCACGACTACCGTTATTTTTTGATGTGTCTGATGTAAGTCCTTCAGCATTTGCTCAAGAAGTTGGTCGCGCCCAGAAAAGTGGCGTCCGGCTTGTTCATAGACATCGCTGGCGTAACGGCTTAATACGCCCAGAGAATAGACGGCTTCAATGCCTTTTTGCTTGGCATATTCACCTACTTGTTGGTGGTATTGTCGCGCACCTTCGCCGAGTTCATTCATATCGCCAAGGGCCAATACCCGGAAACCTGGCACCTGAGCCAATAAATCAATGGCTGCTTGTACCGATCTCACGTTGGCATTGTAAGTATCATCAATGACTGTAAGCTGACTTGTTACCTCGATAATGTTCACTCGCCCTTTGACCTGCGCCATATTGGCAAGACCGCTGGCCACATCCGCCAGGCTGCAGCCCAGGCTGCTGGTTAATGCCGCGGCGATAAGCACATTAGTGACATTATGCTGACCCGGCATGGCCAGAGTTACAGCAACGCGCTCATCCTTATTGCAAAGCATAAAAGAAGCACGAGCCAAGGCATCCAGGGTCACTTCTTCGGCCCACACATCCAGATGTTCTTTGGTGGAAAACTGTTTTACCTGACGAGTACCCAGGCCATCGAGCCATTGCTGTTTAAACTCGCTGTCGGCATTAATCACCGCCACGCCATCCTCGGCCAAACCAGAGAAGATTTCGCCCTTGGCGGTGGCCACCCCCTGCAGGGAGCCAAAGCCTTCCAGGTGCGCTTCGGCCACATTACAGACCACGGCCACATCCGGTTTGGTCAACGCCGTGGTATAGCCGATTTCGCCAAGGTGATTAGCACCGAGTTCAATCACAGCATATTGATGCTGCGGCTCAAGACGTAATAAAGTCAGCGGCACGCCGATGTCATTATTGAAGTTACCCTTGGTAGCCAGCACCGGACCTTTTTGCGCCAAAATAGCAGCGCACATTTCTTTGACTGTGGTTTTGCCCACGCTGCCGGTGATGGCGATAGTTTTCGGGGCAACCTCGGCTTTTACCGCGGCGCCTATCTGCCCAAGGGCAATGCGAGTATCGGCCACCACCAATTGAGGCAAGTGGGTTTCTACCGGGTGCGCTACTATCACAGCCACCGCGCCTTGGCGCTCGGCTACATCGATAAAGTTGTGTCCATCAAAATTAGGGCCTTGCAGCGCTAAAAACACCTCGCCGTCACACAGGGTACGGGTATCTGTATTGATATTACTCAGGCTGCTATTACTGCCCTGATAGCTAATACCTAAGGTTTTGGCTAGCCAATCTAAGTCCATACTGATCATGATCTTGCTCCCTGTGCCAATAACTGCTGCACCAGGGTGCGATCACAAAACGGCAATACTTGATCGCCGATAATCTGGTAATCCTCATGACCCTTACCGGCGATAAGCACTATATCGCCTGGCTGCGCCTGGGTAATGGCCAAGGCAATGGCCTTGACGCGGTCAATTTCATACTGCACATCGAGGTTAGCGCTAAAGCCGGCGCGGATATCATCGAGTATGGCTTGTGGGTCTTCACTGCGCGGATTGTCACTGGTGACCACAATACGGTCGGCGTACTTTTGCGCCGCCTTAGCCATTAGTGGGCGCTTGCCCTTGTCGCGGTCGCCACCACAGCCGAATACGCAGATGACCTTACCATGGGCATGTTGATGCAGCGCCTGCAGGGCCAGCTCGATGGCATCTGGAGTGTGAGCATAATCAACCACACAGGTCGGGCCGTTAGCAGCGCTATAGGCCTGCATGCGACCGGCAATAGGTTGCAGATGCTTGCAGGCAGTCAATAACTGCCCCAAGGGATAACCCAGCCCCAGCAAGGTCGCCAGCGCGGCACCCAGGTTATAGAGGTTAAACTCGCCAAACAGAGGTAAGGTAACTTCGCCCTCGCCCCAGCTGCTGTCGATATGCGCCTTTAAGCCGTGCGGCAGAAATTCCACCTTACTGAAATACAAATAACGGCCATGGGTTGGTGGCAGCGTTTTACGACCATACACCACCAACTCGGGGAATTCATATTTTTCCAACCAGGTTTGCGCCACCGCATCATCCTGGTTAAGCACCACCAGCTCGGCATCGCAATCACGCATCAGGATCAGCTTGGCATCGCCGTAGCTTTGCATATCGCCATGATAGTCCAGATGGTCGCGAGATAGGTTAGTAAACACCGCGGCCTTAAAACGGCTGTTAGCAACACGCCCCTGGATCAAGCCATGAGAGGATACTTCCATCGCTACCAGCTGCTTTTGTTGCTCTTTTAGCTGAGCAAAAATCTGTTGTAACTCAACGCTTGACGGCGTGGTATTAGCCAGCTCGTTAAGATTATCCAGCTCACCCCAGCCCAAGGTACCGATAATGGCACTGGGGCGTTGGCAATGCTGCGCCAGAGTAGCGATCATCGCCGTGGTCGAGGACTTACCATTGGTGCCGGTCACCCCGACCAAATCAAAGGCGTGACTGGGCTGGCCATAAAAACTCGCCGCCAGCTCGCTCAAACGCAGACTGAGGCGCTCAATGACGATAATGCGCTCATCGTCGCAATTAAGTTCACAGCGACTGTCGGCAATCACAGCACTAGCGCCTTGGGCGATGGCTTGCTCGGCAAACTGACCGCCGTCGAGTTGGTGACCTTTAATGGCCACAAACACATCGCCACGTTGAACGCGGCGACTATCTAGTTGTAATTCGTTAACCAAGCCTATCTCGGTATCTATTCCCCAAGGGGCGAGTACTTCGCGAAGATTACGCATCTCCACCTCCCTTTACTGCTAGGTTGGCTACCGGTTCTAAGTCTGGCGCCACGTTAAGGATACGCAGCGCATTGGAAATGATTTCGGCAAAGGCCGGACCCGCGGTGGCACCGCCATAATACACATCGCCACCGGGTTCATTGACCATAACTACCACGGCCAAGCGCGGATCGCTGACCGGGCCGACGCCGGCAAAATAGCCGACATATTCGTCGCCATAACCACCGGCGACCGCTTTCTTAGACGTACCTGTTTTCGCCGCGACGCGATAACCATCGACCTTCACCTTGGATGCGGTGCCGCCTTTTTCAAATACGCTTTCCATCATTTCGACAACGGCTTTGGCGTCTTGTTCTTGAAAAACGCGCTCTCCGGGTAAGGGTTCTTCTTGTTTTAATATAGTCAATGGGCGTGAAATGCCGCCGGCACCCAAGGTCGCGTAAAAGCGCGCCAATTGGGCCGTGCTCACCGAAATGGCATAACCGAACGACAAGGTGGCAATTTCAAAATCAGACCAGCGACGGTTAGGATAAAACAAACCACTGCTTTCGCCTATCATGCCGGTGCCGGTGTCGCTGCCAAAGCCAACGCGCTCGAACAGGCCGACAAAATAGTCTTTAGGCAGATCTTGTGAAATTTTCGCCACCCCCATGTTACTTGAGACTTTGAGGATCTCACGCAGCGACATCTCGCCACGGTTACGGGTGTCTTGTACCAGACTGCCACCGACGCGCATCCAGCCCGGGTAGGTGTCTATGGTGTCCTTGGCGTCGATATTGCCATAGTCCAAACCGGCCAGGATAGTCAGTGGCTTAATGGTTGAACCCGGCTCGAATAAATCGGTAATGGCGCGGTTACGACGTTTGTGCGGCGCCGCATCTTCTAAATTATTGGGGTTAAACGAAGGGCTGTTTACCATGGCGAGGATCTCGCCTGTTTTCACATCCACCACCATGGCAGAGCCTGATGTGGCCTTGTAGGTCAAGACCGCAGACTTAAGCGCTTTGTAGGCAATAACCTGAATACGCTGGTCGATAGACAGCTGAATATCTTCCGGTTCCACGCGCTGACGCTCGTCCAGAACAGCCACTTCGCGGCCACGGGCATCCTTACGTATGGTGCGACGCCCTTCGGTGCCGGTCAACGCTTCGTCATAGAGCTTTTCAATGCCCTCGATACCATGGCCGTCGATATTGGTAAAACCGAGCACATGGGCGGTCACCTCACCGGCCGGGTAATAACGTTTAGACTCGTCAAGCAGGTGCACGCCGGGCAGGTTCAACTCATCGATATAATTAGCCACAGCGGGTGTTACCTGACGTTTTAGGTAGATAAAACGACGGTCTTTATCGCCGGTTAAACGGGTATCGACATTGGTGCGCTCCAGGCGCAGCACATCGGCCAGCTCACGCCAGCGCATATCCTGTTTGTAAAAGGCAGATTTAAGTTCGGCCAGATGAGCCGGACGGTCGAGAATATCCTGGGGATCTTCACCCTGCTTTTTAGCGTGCTTAACCACCTTACTTTGCAGGTACTTGTCGATGGCCTTAGGGTCGGCATAAACGCTGACCACGGGCACGCTCACCGCCAATTCTTTGCCCTGACGGTCGAAGATCATACCGCGCTGCACATGGAGCTTTTCTACCCGCACGGTGCGCTTGGCGTTTTCGCTGCGCGCCTTATCCGGTTCAATGACCTGCAAATAGGCGGCGCGGGCTACCAGGGTTACAAAAACCAGCAGCACAGCAGCGCATACCAGCACAAAGCGCCAGGTAATCAGGTTGTTTGCATTGCTTTTGCGTTTCGCTGCTCTCATGGCACTATCACCACTTCTTCATCTTCGCTGGTTGGTCTTTTCATATTCAGCTGCTCGGTGGCTATTTGCTCAATGCGCGCATGCTGAGAATAAAATTCTTCTTCTACCAATAAATAACGCCAATTTAGGTCAAGCTCATCACGTTCTTGCAGCAGCTTGTCTTGAGCAATCAGCTGCGCCCGCGATAAGTGCGTTACCTGGACTATGGCTAACGCACTGAACAGAATAGAAAAAAGCAGCCCCAACGTTAGCTTGTTGTCAATCAATCCCCGTATTATCTCGACGAAGAGGTTTGGTTGGCGTTTTACTGGTTGTTGGCTCATCCCAATCTCTCGGCTACACGAAGGACGGAGCTGCGCGCACGGCTATTGCGAGCGATCTCTTCATCGCTCGGCTTAATGGCTTTGCCTACTGCCTTTAACGTCAGTTCTTTATTTAATTGTGCTTCGGTTAATGGCAGACCTCTAGGCACAGCCTCTCCCTTGCTCTGCTTCTTGATAAATTGTTTGACGATTCGGTCTTCCAACGAATGGAAGGAAATCACCACCAGGCGCCCACCGGGCTTAAGCACAGACAGAGACGCCTGCAGCGCGGTTTGAATCTCTTCCAGTTCGCTGTTGATATAAATACGAATGGCCTGGAAGGTACGTGTCGCCGGGTGCTTGTGTTTGTCTTTCACCGGCACCGCTTCATCGATTAACTGCGCCAATTGCGCCGTAGAGTTAATCTCTGTGTGCGCTCGGGTTTCGATGATCTTGGTGGCGATGCGACGGGCGAACTTCTCTTCGCCGTACTTTTTAAACACAAACACCATGTCTTCTAATTCGGCTTCGGCCAACCATTGAGCGGCACTGCGCCCTTGGCTTGGGTTCATACGCATATCCAGCGGGCCGTCTTTCATAAAGCTGAAGCCGCGTCCGGCATCATCTAGCTGCGGCGAAGATACGCCAATATCCAGCAAGATGCCGTCCACCTGACCTGTGATCCCAGCCGCCTCGGCTACCTCGTCCAGACGCGAAAAACGGCTATGGGCAATGCTAAAGCGCGGGTCATCGGCAAAACGCTCCGCGGCGGCAATGGCCGTCGGGTCCTGATCTATGGCCTGTAAGCGGCCCTTTTCTCCCAAACGCGCTAGAATCTCGCCGGAGTGGCCGCCACGGCCAAAAGTACCATCGATGTAAATGCCGTCAGGCTTAATTGCTAAGGCATCGATGGTTTCCGTCATCAATACGGAGATATGTTGAAATTCTTCGCTCATGCGTATGCTCGCGCCCTATAGAGTTAGAATGAAAAATCGCCTAGATCTTCATCCTGATCAAAATCTTGTTCTAATTCGATGGCAATGTCTTTGGCCATTTTCTCTTGCCACAAGGCCTCATCCCAAATTTCAAATTTGTTCGATTGCCCTACCAAGACTATTTTCTTGCCAAGCTTTGCATAATCGCGCAAATGCGGCGCCAGTAACACACGGCCATTCTTATCCAGCTGATAATCCATGGCGTTACCCAGCACCAAGCGCTGCATACGTTTGGCTCGTTCTTTCATGCTTGATAGAGCGGCGAGGCGTTGTTCAACGATTTGCCATTCACTGAGGGAGTAAAGCAACAAACAGGGGTCGCCAATATTGATGGTGCATATAATTTCGCCGCCATTATCCGCAAGCAGGTGATTACGATACTTGGTTGGTATCGCAAACCGGCCCTTGTCATCAAGGCTGAGTGTGCTTGTGCCGCGAAACATAAGTAAAAAATGCCGTCCGTTTGTTACTTGTTATTGTTTGTGGGTTAGAGATCCATATTGATCCACTTTTACCCACAATTTCCCACTGAACTACAGTCTAGGGCTTGACAAGGCTTTTTGTCAAGCAATGAAAGTGTTGAAAATGACGTCTAACCCTAGATAAAATGCGGCTTTAAGGGAAGTGCCTGAATTAGGTGGAAAAAAGTGGAGCGGATGATTAGAGAGGCATCTTTCGTTCACTTTTCATTCAAGTTTGACACCAAACAGCTCAGGCTACCCGCCCTCTAGAGCGGATAAAAGCTAGGTATTTTGTATTAACAATTGAGCGTTTAAAAGACAAAAAATGGCTGTGATTAGTCGCCATTTCTTCCCTTGCCGTTCCTTTATAAGGGACAGGGTTAGATGTGAATAATGTTACTCTCACTGGAGAAAGTGAGTAAAAAGCAGGCAAGAAAATGTCGCGCCGGACTGTTCCGACACGACATAGGTTATCACCCGCCTAAGCGAAAAAGCGGCGGTTATGAGGGCGGGTAAAGTCTAGTCTGGGTCCCTTAGGCACCACGCGTGTGGGGTTAATTTGGCCATGGCTAAAATAATAATGACGCTTTATATGGTTGAAGTCTGTGGTGTCGGCCACACCCGGGTACTGATACAGCTCACGCACATATTGAGATAAGTTCGGATAACTCTCTATGGTGCGCAAATTGCACTTAAAGTGGCCGAAGTACACGGCATCAAAGCGGATCAAGGTGGTAAATAAACGCCAGTCCGCCTCGGTAAGCCTATTGCCCACCAGATAGCGCTGTTTACTCAAGCGCAGCTCCAAAGCATCTAGGGCCTGAAATAAAGCATCAAAGGCTTGTTCATAGGCGCGCTGCGTGGTCGCAAACCCAGCACGATACACGCCATTATTGATATTTTCGTAAACAAAGGCGTTTATCTCGTCTATTTCACTGCGCAACTCTTGCGGATAAAAATCCTGTTCGTCCCCGGTCAGGGCATTAAACGCCGAATTAAACATACGTATGATTTCTGCCGATTCATTGCTGACGATGCGGTTGGTTTGTTTGTCCCACAGCACCGGCACGGTCACCCGGCCACTGTAGTCGGCTTTATTGCGAGTGTAGATCTGGTGCATAAACTCACTGGCAAACAATGCATCGCCGCTACTACCCTCTCCTCGATTGAAGGTCCAACCGTTTAAGAGCATATCCGGGCTGACCACAGACACATCTATGTAGTCTTCCAACCCCTTAAGCTGGCGAAATATCAGGGTACGATGAGCCCAGGGACAGGCCAAAGACACGTATAAATGATAGCGCCCCTTTTGTGCCTTAAATCCCGCCTTGCCACTTGGGCCCGCTTCACCATCGGCCGTCACCCAGTTACGTAACTGGGCCGCTTCCCGGTTAAATTCCCCCTGACTCGATTCGGTGTCATACCATTGATCGCGCCATTGACCTTGTACTAATAACCCCATATTGCTCTCCTATTCAATTGTGCCAAAACGCCCGGCCTGATAGTCACGCACCGCTTGCATCAACTCATCTTGCGTGGTCATCACAAAGGGCCCCATATGGGCGATCGGCTGCTGCAAAGGCTCACCGGCCAAGATCAAGGCGCCACCGCCGTGCTCCGAGCTAAGAGCAAGGTCACTGCCCGGCTCAAGGATCAAGAGATCACCCGATTTATATTGGCCCTGCGCCAAGCTGCCCGTATGGATATAGACCATCACCTTAGACTGATCTAGTGGCGCTAAATCCAGCCGCCCGCCCGGTTGCAACTCCACATCGGCCAACGCTGCATCTGCCGCCAGATTATTAAGCGGCGACTCGGCAATTTGCTCTGCCACTTGCCAGCTACCACCAAGTGCACGTAAGCGGGCACCAGTGCCATTTTCAATGACCGGCAAGGGTGTAGAGGTAGAGTCCTGGTAGCGAGGCGGACGCATTTTCTCGGCACTGGGCATATTGATCCAGATTTGAAAACCATGCAGGCCATCGCTTTCGGCGAGGGGCATTTCACTATGCACCACCCCACGACCCGTACTCATCCACTGCACATCGCCACTGCGAATGGCCTTTTTATTACCCAGGTGATCCCTGTGCTCAAAGCCACCTTTTATCAGATAGGTAAAGGTTTCGATACCACGGTGGGGATGCGGTGGAAAGCCGCCCATATAGTCTTTTCTGTCGTCGGACTTAAGCTCATCTAACATAAGAAATGGGTCAAGATAACGCCCATCGAACCCGGCCACGCGGCGAATATTAACGCCGTCACCATCCTGTGTCGGCAAGGCCTGTAATACTTGTAAAACTTTCATTGAGTCTCTCCAAAGTGCTGTTACAGCCAGTTTAGTGTGCGTTTTTACTAAATGTAATGCGGGAAATAAGCATTGTGGATGCTAATTTTTAGCAAGCTCAGGCCAGCTTTGGCTCCAAGGCTTGTTCAATCTTTATCCGCTCCCCGCCTGTTTAATATCCATTGCACACTCCCGGGCCAAAGCTAAGCCCAGACCTAAGCCCAGGTTAAGAATTTTTCCTAGATCTCAGAAGCTGATTTCGATATATAATCACCGCAAATGGAGGGATACATGCAGATCGGTATCATTGAAGATCACCTGCTGGTCAGGGATAGTTTTAAAAAGCTTTTGGAGTTGCAAGATGACTGGCAGGTCACTATAGAGGCATGCTCGGTCGCCGAAGCCAAGCTGGCGGTGGCATTGGAGCAGCCCGAGCTCTTTATTGTCGATATTTCCTTAAGCGATGACGAAACCGGGCTGACATTTCTATCCTATTTGCAGGAGAAGTATCCCCATATCAAGTTGCTCGTCGCTTCCATGCACGACGGCGAACCCTATGTTAGTCAGGCCCTGCGCCTTGGCGCCCTTGGCTATGTGTCCAAACGCTCGGCGGCGGAAGAGCTGATCGATGCGGTGCAAAGCGTTGCCGCCGGCAAACGCTATATCAGTAAAGACGTGCAATTTACCACCGCCCAGCCATCCCAAGCTGCGGTTGAACAACTCACCAAGCGCGAGCTTCAAGCTCTACCTCTGTTTGCCAAAGGCCTCAATGCCAAGCAGGTGGCACAAGAACTGGGAATGATGCCGAAAACCGCCCATGTCCATAAGGCCAACATCTATGCCAAGCTCGAGGTGTCGACCTCATTTGAGCTGCTAAAAATTGCCATAGAGATAGGTGCGGTGCAGCTTGATGAACTTGCTTAGCGAACGTGCGGCAATCCCTCGACTTATCACCGAGTCGGCGCAGCAGCTACTCTGTTCCTGTGCCTACTTTATTCTGCTCAGCGCCACCTTTTGGCTTAGCGGTTATTTAGAAACCGCCCCCCAAAGTAGCGCCATCTTCCTTCCCGCCGGGGTTAAACTTGCCTTTGCCTTAGTGCTACCTTATCGTTTCTGGCCTAATTTATGGCTGACCTCCAGGCTGTTCGCCGCCTCTTTAGGCTTGCACTATGACCAGCAGTGGCAGTTTGAGTTATGGCATGGCTTTTGGCTTGAAGCCTTTTTCTTCACCACCTTATGGGTATTTAGACGCAGCCCTTGGCAGGTTAACCTCAATAGCAGTCAGGGTGTTTTGGCCTTTTTACTGCTCGCCACCCTGATTTGCTTTAGTAAATGGCTGCTCTTTGGCAGCGCCTTTGAATTTACAACCTGGCTTGAGGGCAAACAACTCCTTCAGTATCAGATCAATATGAGCCTTGGCGATCTCACCGGGGTGATCTTACTAACGCCGCTGTTAATCACCCTGATCACCGGCAGCCGGGATCGGTTTTCCCTCGCCAAGCACGAGCTTGCCCACCTGTTTCTTGCCCTCGCTTGCCTGTTCGCCTTGGCCTTGAGCATTTACCTGCTGCGCCCGGATACCTACGCCTTGCTGCGCCTGGCCTCCTTATTGCCAATTATCTGGTTCTGTTATCAATTCGGTACCCTGGGTGCTGTCAGCAGTGCCACCTTGATCAACGGCCTCTTAATTGTCGAAGCCAGTGTCACCCAGCACAGCGACAACACCTATATCAGCCAACTTTTTATGCTGGCCAACGGCATCACCAGCTTGGTACTTGGCGCCGCAATCAGTGAATTAAAACGCAACAATCAGGCCTTGCAGCAAAACAACCTGGAACTTAAAGGCTTGCTACAAAAAAATATCCAGCTCGCCGGAAAAATGGTGCGCGTCCAGGAAAGTGAACGCAAGCACCTGTCGCAAGAACTACATGATGAATTGGGACAAAACCTCACCGCTTTAAAAACCGATCTGGCGATCTTATCTCGCCTTGGTAACGACGCCACCCGGGCCATAGTGGGTGATTTAAAGACCAATGCCAACAGCATGTATGACTCTGTGTATCAGCTAATGCACTACTTGCGTCCACGGGAATTGGACGAACTCGGCCTGGCCGCGGCTTTAGATCAGGGCCAGTGTGCGACCCTGCTGCAAAAAGCGGGGATCAGCTATAGCTGCAACCTAGCGCTACCACCCCAACTACCCGATGACTATCAGGTGGCCATTTACCGCATCAGCCAAGAGGCGATAACCAACTGTATAAAACACAGTAATGCCAGCACGTTAGCCTTAAGTATCAAACAAGTCGATGAACAAGTTCTATTGCATATTCAGGACGATGGCACGGCTGTGCGTCCAAGTGAGGATTCAGGGCGCTATGGTTTGGCCTTTATCGAGGAGCGTGCCCTGGCGCTGGGAGGGCAATGTCAATTCAACACGGAAGCGGGCTTCGCCATCTCAGTCACCTTGCCCTATAAGGTCACATGCAGCGCCGGCGCCTAGCGCAGATAAACCTGCTTGGCATAAAACCTCTGCCGCTTAGACGCCGCGGCGGGCAAGGCGAAATCTGAGTCGGGATGTAACTGCACTTCGGCTTGATTCCCTACCAGCTGCAATAAGACACCGGTGGCAATATCTCGGTCGCCCAGCTTTGCTTTAATCACCACATCCTTGCCAATGGCGCCTTGTAACCTAGGTTTAGGAAACACGCATTTGGTAATGGGCTGTAACCCTTCATGAGTAGTAAACAGGCTGACACAATATTGTTTTGCCGCCAACACCCGCTCTTCTTTGGCCTTGATCACATCGACATTATTAAGAAAGTGGATCAACGCCTGATTACGCCTGTCAAATGCACAGCTAACATCGGCCATATTACGAATCATCGCCCATTTGCGAGTGACTAGGTATTTACCCTCCTTGAGTCGTGTCAGGCTAACGCTGGCTCCGGTCATCCTGCTATACCATTCAATACGATAGCTGGATGATCCTAAGCTATGCAGCAACACCTGGGTGGCACCGAACTCCTTGGTACTGGCTTGGATCAGACTCATTATGCTTCCTTAATAACATGACTCACTTCCATACTAGCGCCAAACGCCCCCCAGCAAATCGCAGCTTTTCCTAACCCGATATAGGAAAAATTCCTAGAGGCTAGTGCCGCTAAGCTCAACAACAGTAAAACCCGTTACCCGCCGTTGTTGAAACTGACAATTTGTAACCTGAGTTTGCCATGCCGGTGTCGGCCGTTGATAGCACCAGACGCGAGGGATCATAATCCGCCTCGCCTTAAGTGAACGTTCGTTTGGTTATGAGATTAAAAGACGATAATAAAAAGCAAGCCATCTATCGCGCTGCCATGAGTGTGCTTACCGAGCAAGGACTCGTCGGTGCATCCATGTCGAAAATTGGCCGGTTTTAGCCGCAAGGTGGACGATGAAGATTCAGGCCTCAACAGCTACTCGGCGTTTCAGGAGCAGCTAGAGCGTGAAGGCGACGGTTACTACCTTGAAGCCGGCTATGTATTTGATTTGGGCCCACAATCGAAATTGAAGCTAGGCGCCAACTATAACGACTTTGATGCCGATGGCGATGCCATGTCTTTGGATGGTTATGGTGTAGAGCTTACCTACACCGCGGTATTCAATAATCACTCTTTAGCTCTGTCGGCACGCTACCGCAGCACGGAAAACGATGAAATAAACCCGATCTTCAATCAGCTACAAGAAGACGACAGGTACTCAGCGATCCTGGCTTACAGCTACGACAAAATTGAGGGCTGGGACAACTGGTCAATTGTCGCCTCAGGTGGTACGCGTCGTACCGACTCCAATATTGAGTTTTACGATGAAACCGAAAACTTTGCCGCCATGGGTCTGCGCTACCGTTTTTAAAGCTAAGAGCGATGCACAAGGACGTGACTTTAAGCGAGCGACATGCTCGCTTTTTCCGTATTTTCAGCGGCAATACGTTTTCTTTTTCCGCAAAACCTAAGACCCAGCTCACACTTAGTCATTTTCCTCACTAAACTCATACTAGGTTCAATGGCGACAAGCTGGTACTTTTGTAGGTTTATTATCATGGCAAAGATTACATTTCATGGCGCAGCGCAAGAAGTAACGGGCTCATGTCATCTGCTCTCTACACCGGCACTCGGTGAGGTGTTACTCGACTGTGGCATGCAGCAAGGGATGAGAACGAAACACAAGGTATCAAGAAAACAGTTTAACTTTAATCCGCACACCATAGATGCCGTTATTTTATCCCATGCTCATTTAGATCATTCCGGCCGCCTGCCCTCTTTAGTCCATGACGGTTTTCAGGGCCCTATTTATTGCACCGAAGCCACCTCACAATTACTTCCTGTAATGCTCTTCGACTCCCTGAGTCTGTATGAAAATGACCTGATGCGGGAAAACCGTAAATTAAAGCGCAAGGGCAAACCAGAAATTGAACCCATGTACTCCAAAACCGATGTGTTACAGGTATTGGATTTACTTAAACCCATAGCTTATAAGGAAAAGAAGCAATTAGCTGAGCAAGCCTCACTGTGCTTTTACGATGCCGGACATATTCTCGGCTCGGCTATTGTGGAATTAAAATTCGATGATGAGGGTATACAAAAAACCTTGGTTTTCTCTGGGGATTTAGGCAACAAGGACACCCTGCTGATGAATGATCCCACCTTGCTTGAGCATGCCGATATAGTTCTTATGGAAGGCACCTATGGCGATCGCGAGCATAAGTCACTCGGCGATACCCTAACCCAGTTTAAAGAGGTATTACACCAAGCGTTTGAAAATGGTGGGAATGTGATGATCCCTGCCTTTGCCGTTGGCCGTACCCAGGAGCTATTGCTGTACTTGGGTAAGCTGCAGATGGCCGGTGAGCTGGATAACTGGCAAATCTTTTTAGATAGCCCCATGGCCATAGAGGTCACACAGATTTACGACCAGTGGCTGCCTACCTTGGATTGCGAAGGCGTTAAACCCTTGTGTACGGGGGAGCAAACCCTGTTGAAAAACTTTCTCTCCACCTTGCATTTGATGGTGACCGCCGATGACTCCATGTCCATTAATAAGATCAGCAAGGGCGCGCTTATTATTGCCGGCAGCGGCATGTGTACCGGCGGGCGCATTACTCACCACTTTAAACACCGCATTTGGGATAGCCGTAATACCTTAATTTTTGTCGGTTTTCAGGCCTATGGCACACTCGGACGCATACTGGTTGAAGGCGCGCAGCATATCAAACTCTTTGGTGATGATTTTATTGTGAAGGCCCAAATAGAAACCCTGGGCGGTTTTTCGGCCCATGCCGGACAAAGGGAGCTGATTAACTGGGTTGCCAATTTTAAAAGCTTTCCCAAGGTGGTGCTGGTCCATGGCGAACCAGATGCCCTCGCGGCTTTGTCGGAGAAACTGCAGCAAGAGCACAATATTAAAGCCGAGATACCCATTTTAGGGCAAAGCATCGAGTTTTAGCGGGATTGTAATTTGTCGAACTAAGGAAGGATCCCAAAAGCCGCCTGAATAATCAGGCGGCCATGGAATTTGTTGAGCCAGCATATAAGCCGGGTTCTGTTCTTTCCCGAGGGAAAGCGATAATCATTCGTCTAGGCCTAAGATCGCTCTTAGGCTCAAGCAACCTACCCGGTTCTCATGTGGGCCACACGTATACTATTTAAAGTATTAGAACCCTATTTGGTCTTGCTCCGGGTGGAGTTTACCCTGCTGCCAACTGTTACCAGCGGCCCGGTGCGCTCTTACCGCACCCTTTCACCCTTACCGGTCCCGAAGGACTTAGGCGGTCTTCTCTCTGCTGCACTTGTCGTAGGCTCACGCCCCCCAGCCGTTAGCTGGCACCCTGCCCTATGGAGCCCGGACTTTCCTCCCCCTGATCATTTTCGTCACAGGCAGCGATTATCTAGCCGACTCGGGCGCTATTATACCTATTTACGCCTAACTAGCCAGTACCATCACTCCTGCTCTAGCATGCTTTTATAGAGGGCATTTTTCTTAAGGCCAAAATAATCGGCGGCAACGCCGCAGGCTTTTTTAAGCGGCATATCCGCTTTTAACAGTTCGATAAGGCGAATGGCCTCAGGGTCGATATCTGTTTTGTCCGCCACCTTGCCCGGCAGCATCAGCACTATTTCCCCTTTTTGACGGGCTGGATCTTCTTCTAAGAAGGCAATCAGCTCAACCACGGTGCCACTGAAAAAGGTTTCAAAGCTTTTGGTCAGCTCCTTGGCCAATACAACCTGCTGCTGCGCGCCTAGAGCCTCCTTAAGATCGTCAAGGCTGGCCATGATCCTATGGGTGCTTTCATACATTATGCTGGTGATACCTGTGCCATGAGCCTGCTCGTAAAACTCTTGGCGAGCCTTACTCTTGGCCGGTAAAAAGCCAACGAACTGGAATTTATCCGTAGGTAATCCGGAGCAGCTAACCGCAGCAATGGCGGCGCAGGCACCAGGAATAGGCGTGACCTGAGCACCACTGGCGCGACACAGACTCACCAGGGCATAGCCGGGATCGCTAATAAGCGGCGTACCGGCATCGCTGACCAGAGCAACGTTAAGCCCCTCTTCCAGCCACTGCAAAATTTGCTGTGCTTTTTGCTTTTCATTATGGTCGTGCAGAGCCATGGTGCGCTTGCTGATCCCCAAGTGCGACAACAACTTAGCGGTATGGCGGGTGTCTTCAGCCGCGATTAAGTCGACCTCGGCTAGGGTTTTGATTGCACGCTGGCTGATATCATCTAAATTACCTATAGGCGTGGCAACTATATATAAGGTGCCGGCGTTTGTGTGGGGATGATGGGTTGAAATATCCGCATTGGACATTGAGCTCTCCTGCATCAGTCAGTAAGATAAGCGAATCACACTATGGCCAATTGGAACATAAAGACTGTGCGACTCAAATCGATTGCTGGTTTAGTGCTATTGTCAGGCTTATCCGCCTGTAGCACAACACAAAAGCCCCAAGAAAATATAAATACCACGACAAATATCAGCGTCCCGGCCGAACCCGAAGTTTTGTCGGCTCAGCAGCTCTATAGTCAGGCGCTGGAATTAAAGGGTGACCAGCAGCGATTTAAACTGGTGGCAGCACAGAAGCAAGCCCTTGCCGAACAAGATTGGCAAACCTTAGAAGATGTCAGCGATACCCTGCTGAAGAAGCATCCACGCTGGCATACACAAGCCTTACTGGTCCGTGCCTATGCGCAAATAAAACAAGGCAATCCGAATAACGCCTTAAGCGACAGTGCCTCGGTGCAATCCCAGCTCAGCACCCCGGAGCACTTTTATTGGCATCAATTGGTGCAGGGCGCAACCTATGCTTATATGCGTTTAAATAATCAGGCCGTACCTTTTTTACTACGCGCATCGGAAAGTGCCGAGCGTTACGGCCTTGATAACACCGAGGTTAACCCACTGCTGTGGCAAAGCCTGCAAGGACTCACCTCGGAACAACTGCAAGGCCTAAACAAGGGCTCCAACATTCAGCAAGGCTGGATACAACTTGCGCTTATTAAACAGCTTTATCTCGGCCAGCCGATAGAATTACAAACTGCCTCCAATAATTGGCAGCGTCGTAATCCAGAACACCCGGCCAGCTTTGCCCTGGATGAAAAAGTTGCCCAGCTTATGCAGGTCGAGCCTTATAAAGTTGCTAACCTTGGCGTTTTTCTTCCCCTTAGTGGTGGTAACCGCACCCTGGGTGAGGCGGTTAAAAACGGCGTGATTGCGGCGCTGGACAAGCATCAATTCAGCGATGTGTATTTTATTGATGCCAATCTTAGCAACGAAGAAATTCAAGCGACCATCAGCGCTAATAATATCGACTTTGCCATAGGCCCACTATTAAAGGGCAATATCAATCGCTTTGAACAACAGGCGCTGCTCGAAGGCATACCTAGTATCTACCTAAACCGCAGCGATTATCAGCGCCAGTCATCGCAGCACTTTTATTTTGCCCTAGCGCCGGAGCACGAGCTGGATCAAGCCTTGCAACACTTTATGGCTCAAGGCTTTAAAAAGCCGCTGGTTTTGGCCAGCAGTGATCGCTCGGGCACGCGCTTAAGTGAACACTTCAGCAGCCAATGGCTGCGTTATAACGAGCAGGCGCCCTTGGTGGGCCTGTTCGATGACAATAAGGCCATGGAGCAGGTGATCAGCGATATCCTTGAAGTGGGTCAAAGTGAGGCCCGCATCGAGCTTATTGAAAGCCTGTTTAAACAAAAAGTGGAAAGCGAAACCCGTTCACGCCGTGATATCGACGTGATCTACCTGCTTGCCGATGCCACGCAAACACGCTTGTTAAAACCTTATTTAGATGTCAATGTCAGCACCTTTGTCGAGCGCATCCCCCTGTATGCCAGCTCTAAGAGTCATAGCACGCAAATAGACACCAGCGACAAGCGCGACCTGAACGGCTTATACTTTACCGAGCTGCCCTGGATGCTGCCGACCACAGGCGTAAATAATATGACCAACCGCCAGCTTAAAGAAACGGTGCAAGGGCTGTGGCCGAATCAGGCAGACATAGAACAGCGCCTGTTTGCCATGGGCTACGATGCTATCACTGTTATTCCAGAGCTGCGCCAGTTAAGTATGCTACCGGGTAAAAGCCTGCCAGGATTAACAGGACAATTAAGCGTAAACAGCGAGGGCGAGGTGGTACGTCGCCTGGCTTGGGCTCATTATCAGTCGCGGCAAATTGCCCCGGTGAATCTTGAGCATATCAGCCCAACGCCCCTGTTAAGACAAGAACTAAGGCAAGAGCTACAGCAAGACCCAGAGCAACAGCCGCAAGAGGAATCAAGCGATGTTTTGGCTACCGAAGGAATGGCGCAACACTAGAGCAAAAGGACAACACTACGAGCTGCTGGCCGAGGACTATTTAAAGAAACAGGGCCTGACGCCGGTCGCTCGTAATTATAATTGTCGCTACGGCGAGTTAGACCTGATCATGAAAGAAGGGCTAACCTGGGTGTTTATCGAAGTTAAGTTTCGCCGCCAAGCTGGGTTTGGTGGCGCACTTAACGCCTTAACGCAGCGCAAACAACAACGACTAAGGCGCACCATAGCCCATTTTGTACAAAAGCATAACTTGGCGCACTGTATACTCCGCGCCGACTATGTGGCCATTGAAGGCCAGTCGGCACCCCAATTTCACTGGATAAAAAACGTATTATAAATGCAGGAACAAATTAAAGAGCTTTTTACCGAAAGCATCCAAGCGCAAATTGCCGCCGGAGAGGTATTACCCGGAGTTTTGGAATCGGCCTCCATTAGCATTGCCCAGGCCTTGATCAATGGCAATAAACTGCTCTGTTGCGGCGCTTCCAGCTGCCATATGCTGAGCGATCATTTTGCCGCCTTGCTGGTAAACTTTTTCGAAACCGAACGCCCTTGTTTGCCGGCCATTTCCTTATCGCCACAGGCATTAAACCTAAGCTCACAGCCCAGCACTAACCGCAGTCGGGATATTTTTGCTAGGCAAATACGAGCTCTGGGTGAGCAAGGTGACTTGCTGCTGGTGCTCGCCATTAATGGCAATGAAAAATCTGTGATCAGTGCCGTTGAAGCCGCCTTAACCAAGGATATGACGGTGATCGCCTTAGTTGGGGTTGATGGTGGCGAATTAGCCGGACTACTGAGCGCCAATGACGTGGAAATTCGTATCCCCGCCAAGCGTCCAAGCCGTATTTTAGAATCACACCTTGTCAATCTGCACTGTCTTAGTGAGCTTGTTGACATGACGCTGTTTCCTCAGGGAGAAAACTAAATGAATAATAAGAGTCTTATCGCCGTTCTCGTTGGCACCTTATTGCTGCAAGGCTGTGCCGCCGCTGTAGTCGCCGGTACTGCAGGTGCTGTCACCGCTGCTAATGATCGCCGCACCATAGGCAGTCAGATAGACGATAACAATATAGAAATTAAAGCCACCTTGGCCATTAAAGAGCAAATCGGCCAACGAGATGACGCCAATGTCACAGTGGTAAGCTATAACGGCATCGTCTTGCTACTCGGCCAGGTGCCCAGCGAGCAGATAAAGTCGCAGGCCCAAAGTGCCGCCGAGGGTGCCGATGGCTTACGTCGCCTGCATAACCAGTTACGTCTGGGCTCACCGACCAGCATCAGCACACAAAGCCACGATGCCTGGCTCACCTCTAAGGTGAAAACTCAGCTGTTGGCTGCAGACGATGTCAGCGGTAACAATATTAAGGTGGTCACAGAAAATGCCGAGGTCTTCTTAATGGGCCTGGTTAGCAAAACCGAAGCCGAGCGTGCGGTGCAAATTGCCCGTAATATCTCCGGTGTTGAGCGCGTGATCAAGGTGTTTGAGTACATCTAATAGCCTCTAAAATATTCGCCATATTAAAGGCCACTGCAAAGTGGCCTTTTTCATGTCTAACGCTTTATAACGGGCATAAAAAAAGCCACCTCTTAAGAGGTGGCTTTTTACTAAGCTGTGAGGTTTACAGCGTGCTCTCTACCATGATTTTAGGTGTTACGAAGATAAGCAATTCACGCTTCTCATTGCGCTCACTGGTTGAGCGGAACAAAGCGCCCAAATAAGGAACGTCGCCCAGTAGCGGTACCTTACGAGCCGAGTTGATGATCTGCTGCTGATAAATACCACCTAGCACCACGGTTTGACCGTTTTCAACCAGCACCTGAGTCTCAATACGCTGAGTATCGATAGCCACCGCCGGACCCGTAGCCGTGTCTACAGTATCGCCTCGGGTATCCTGAGTGATAGCCAGGTCAAGGATTACCTTGTTATCAGGCGTAATATGCGGAGTAACTTCCAGGCTTAGCACTGCCTTTTTAAAGGTAACCGTAGTTGCACCACTTGAAGCCGACTGCACATAAGGGATTTCAGTACCCTGCTCAATACGCGCCTTTTTCTGGTTGGCCGTAGTGATACGCGGACTGGCAATAATCTCACCCTTGTTCTCTTGCTCTAGGGCTGACAGCTCTAGGTCAATCAATTGGCCATTTGCTAACTTAGCTACGTGCATACCTATGCTACCCGCTGGGTTGGCTACTGGTAAATTAACATTGAGTCTATCGCCAATACTTGGGATAACACCATTGGCTATATCATTCGCACCAATAAGGTTACCGGCTACACCATCTGTGCCCTGCTGATCACTAAAGCCCCAACGAATACCCAGGTCTTCTTGTACGTTATCGCGTACCGTTACCATACGTGATTCAATAACAACCTGCTTTACCGCTACATCTAGAGTCTCAACCATACGGCGCACGTTTTCTATGCTCTTAGCCGTATCCTTGATTAACAAGGTGTTAGTACGGGCATCTACCGACACGCTACCACGGTTAGATAGAATACTGTTTACATCGGTTTGCAGTAGGTCAGCAAATTCCTGTGCCTTAGCATAGTTAAGCTGAATATACTCGCTGTATAGCGGCTCCAGGTCTTCAACCTGTTGCTTGGCTTTTAACTCTTTCGCTTCACGAGCAGCCAATTCTTCGGTTGGAGCAACCATCAGAATCGAGCCTTCCATGCGCTTATCCAGACCTTTCACTCGTAGTACGATATCAAGGGCTTGGTCCCAAGGAACACCGTCTAAACGTAGCGTGATATTACCTGATACTGAGTCGCTTACTACCAGGTTGAAACCATTGTAATCAGCGATAATCTGCAACACAGCACGGATAGAAATATCTTGGAAGTTCAGTGACATAGGACGACCTTGGTACTCTTTACCTGCACCTAGGAAGCTGCGTTTCGACTCATCTTTTTCCAAGGTAATGGTAAAGATGTTGTCCAGCTGCTGATAGTTGTAATCGAACGCACCCGTGGTGTCGATTTCGATGCGGCTGTTAGAGCCTTCTTTAAAGGTCTCTATCATGCTCGCCACGGTACCGAAGTCCATAACGTCCAATTGATACAAGAGGTCATCGATGATATCGGTATTGTGGAACTCCACAACTACCTTACCTGCTCGCTCCTGAACATCAATAGCAGCCATGTTTTCTTGTAAGAAAACCAATACCCGTGCTTCACCCTTCTCGCCGCGGCGGAAATCCAGGGCTTGAATACGGTTGATATAGCTAGCGCCTTCGTTTTCTTCAGCGATAGTTTTCGAGGCATCCTGCACAGGGTTATCGGAAACATGTAGATAGAACAAGTTCTTATCGATACGCGTCTGATAAATTTTCAAGTGATCTAGGAATACAGTTACCTTAAAGCCGTCATTAACGAACTCGCTGGTGACCTTCTCCACGCCGGCCTTATTGATCAGCACTTCTTCCAGGCTTTGCTCATAGTCGGCTTCATCAAAGAAAAGCTCAATACGCGCCGGTTCACTGAACACCTGAATCTGCGGTTCGATATAAATCTCTTCATCGAATACAAACTCAACCTCAGTTTCACCTTCCAGCAATGGGTTATAACGAACGTCGTACAACAAGGGTACGGCGGTCGCAAAACTCGACATAAACAGGGTAGCTACTGCGAGTACCAAAGAATAGATACGATTCATTTTGAATGCGTTATTTTGCATTGTGCTGTTACCTTGATTTTTATGAACTGGAATCATCACCTGCCTCCAACATTTCTAGCTTGGTCAGGCGTTCTTTCCAACATCCTGCTCCATCAGGGATTAACTCTAATAATTCTATGTAGTTACTGCGTACCTGAGTCACTTTGCCGTGATACAAGCCAACGTAATTGCCTATTGAAATACGGTGCAATGTTGCGTCCGATGCCTTGACCAGAGCCCAAGTTAACGGCCCTGAACCGAGTGTGCCTTTCATTGACAGGTTATCTAACGGATAACGCTCCAAAGGCTCTTTCTTACGCTGCGGATCCGGGTGTAAACAGTTTTGCACCTGAATCAATTTATCCTGAATCAGCTCAGGTTTGGGCGCCACAAAAGGGCTACGTAAGTCGGATGCGCTGTAAGCAAAATGCTCAAACTGGGCAATTTCAGGAATTGGCTCCACCTTGGGCTGCGTACTGGCTTTTACTCGGTTAATAAACTCTCTTTGCTCGGTCGTGTCATCAAAACACCCACTCACTAACAGTGTTAACGAGGCGACTGCGAGGAGTTTTTTCATTATTCATCCCCCTCATAACGGTAAGTCTTGGCGATCACACTAAACACTAGCTGGTCATCACCCGTAGCTTCAATTTCAAAGTCGTGCAAGCTGATAATACGTGGCAGCTGCGCAACCTTACCTACGAATTCACCAAACTCGTGGTAACTTCCTTCAACTTCGATCTTGATGGGTAGCTCGGTATAGAACTCTTTTTTAATCTCTGGTAACCAACCGATTTTAACAAAGGTCAGGCCACTGGTTGTACCTACATAAGAGAGGTCATCCAGTAATCCGGGAGTTTCGTTCGAGGTCGGCAACTTTTTCAATAGCTGGGAGAATTTCTCTTCCATCTCTTGCATCTGCTGCTTATAAAGCTCCAAACGACTGGCTTTGGAATACTTCACTCGGTAGCTGTCGCGCAATTCAACTTCTTTCTTTTGCACGCTTTCAAAGCCACTGACTTTATCTTCCACCAGTAGTTTATAGCTAAAAAACAACACTAAACCGGCGGCTAATAGACAGACCAAACCCTTTACCAAGGCAGGCCATTCGCCTATGTTGTCAAGCTCCAGCTCACCCCATTCGATATCACTAAAGGCTTTAAAACCTGAACTCATTGTTGCACCTCGCCAATCTCATCGAAGGACTTCACACTGAATTGCATATTGAAATCACTCAACAAACGAGCTTCTTCTTCCCCAGCAACAATGCCTCGCAGGGATGCTCTCTCTAGTAGGTATGAGCCTTCAACTTGACGAATCATGGTTGATAAGCGGTTATTAGACTCACTTTTACCCGATATCTGAATTGCATCACCGCGACGCTCCAGCGTCTTAAAGTAAACGCCCGAAGGTACGATTTTGGCTACTTCGTCCATAATTCGAGTACCTAGGTTACGGTTACTCTGCAGCTCTTCAATCAGGCGCATACGCTGTTGCAAACTTGCTTTTTTCTTATCCAGCTCACGGATTTCGGCGATACGCTTATCCAGTACCTGGATTTCTCGTACTAGAAAGTTGTTACGCACATTCTGACCATCGATCATGGCGCCGTAGACTTGGCTAAGCGCAAACATGGAAGCAAAGGCAATCACAATCACCATCACCAGGATGGTGACAAAGTTTTGCTGCGCTTCCTTTCGTGCGGCTTCGCGCCAGGGCAATAAATTTATATGTGGCATGCTGAGAAGCTCCTCAATGCAAGACCCGTAGCAACGGCAAATTGGGCCTTATGCTTGTCGAGCAGTTCCTGGTCAACACGCGAACCCATTTCCATGTCCTTAAAGGGGTCCACAACAACGGTATGAATACCCAGTTCATCGACTAGCAATCTATCCAGGCCATCGATCATGCTCGTACCGCCAGACAAGACAATGTAATCCACCTGCTCCTTACCACTGGTAGTCAAAAACATTTGCACCGCGCGACGAACCTGCTGCAACAAAGAGGTTTGGAACGGAGCCAATACCTCAAAGGTGTAGTTAGGCGGTAAGTCGCCCGTGCATTTAGCACGCTCGGCTTCGTCAAAGTTTTTGTTGTAGTAGGAGACTATGGTGTTGGTGTACTGCTCACCACCGAATACCTGGTCACGGGTGTAGACTGTCTCACCTTTTTGCACCACGCTGACCAAGGTCATCATCGCACCGATATCGACCAAAGCCACCACCTTGTCCTTGGCATCTTCTGGTAATGCCCCGTAGGTCACATCCAGGCTTCTGCTCAAAGCATAGGTTTCAACATCAACCACCTTGGGCGTAAAACCACCGGCTTCAACCGCACCAGAACGCGCTTCCACACTTTCCGTACGCGCTGCCGATAGCAACACATTGACCTTTGACGGGTCGGCTTCGTTGATGTCGAGCTTTTCGAAATCAATGCTGACTTCATCCAGGGGGTAAGGGATTAAGCTATCCGCCTCGATTTCGATCTGCGATTCCAATTCAGCATCACTTAAGGAGACATCCATAAAGATCACCTTGGTAATCACTGTCTGGCCAGACACAGCAACAACAGCATGACTGATAGACTTTGGAATGCGTCTTCTGAGCTTTGCAATAACGCGGCCAATCGCCTCAATATCTTGTATGTTACGCTCGGCCATGGCCCCTTTGGGCATAGGTTCGATTGCAACCGCATCAAGACGATAACCCTGATCATGCTGTGTTAATAACACGGCTTTAACAGAGTGTGAGCCGATGTCTATGCCCACCATGGCGGGCACTGACTTTTTGATAAGTCGATTTAACATAAGAGCTACGTGAATCCTTTTTTTATAATTATAATAGACTTATAAATTATGGATGAAAAAATTTTATTCACTTTCTATTCAAGATATACTAGCAATCTCTGCGCTCAATTGGGAGTCCAATAGGAAATTATCCGTGAAAATATTCAAAAAATTTTTACAAATCCTTTTCATATGTGGCCTCTTGGGCTGTATTACGCTGGTTGCTTTATACCTGTACGTGAAGCCTGACATCCCCAGTGTAGCGGTATTAAAAGATGTAAAGTTACAAACACCGATGCAAGTTTTTACGCGGGACGGCAAACTGATCAACCAGTTTGGTGAGAAGCGACGAATCCCTGTAAAAATCAACGACGTTCCTGACCCTCTCTTAAAAGCATTTCTAGCCACCGAGGATAATCGTTTTTATGAACACTACGGCATAGACCCTATAGGTATAGTCCGTAGTGCTTTAGTACTAATATCCACTGGCGAAAAACGCCAGGGTGCCAGTACTATTACCATGCAATTGGCCCGAAACTTCTTTTTAACTCGCGAAAAAGCATATATTCGAAAAGTTAAAGAAATATTTATCGCCATTCACATTGAACAATTATTAAGCAAAGATGAAATTTTCGAGCTTTATCTCAATAAAATAGAATTAGGAAACCGCGCTTTTGGTATTGGTGCAGCGGCCCAAGTTTATTATGGTAAATCGCTCGATGAATTAACTCTAGCACAAATGGCGATGATTGCTGGTTTACCCAAAGCACCTTCGGCATTAAATCCAATTCGTAATCCTGAGCGAGCAAAAGCGCGCCGAAACGTGGTGCTCTCCCGTATGTTGGATGAAGGTTATATCAGCACTTCTGAATATACACAAGCAACTAACGCTCCGATCACTGCCACTTTCCACGGTGCCGAGATTGAGCTCTATGCACCTTACATCTCCGAGATGGCCCGTGCCGAGCTGGTTGCCATGTACGGCACCGAGCAGGCTTATAATTCCGGCATTAAGGTATATACCTCGGTAGAATCGACCATGCAGGCAGCGGCACAAACCGCACTAAGGGATAATCTTTATGCCTATGATATGCGTCACGGTTATCGCGGCCCAGTTGCCTACCTGTGGCAAAATGACAGCGAAGAAGCCGTAGCCGAACAAGAATTAGTGCAATTCCTCAAAGGGGTAAGTACACAGGCAGATCTTCATGCTGGTGTTGTCATGTCTGTTGAAGAGCAGGCTATAACTGTCCTAACCAAAGACAGTGAGCGCCTCACCATAGATTGGGAAGGTCTAAAATGGGCACGTACCTATATCACTCAGTCGCGCCAGAGCTTTGCCCCCAAAACCGCGGCGGATATTTTGAATCCTGGCGCGCAAATTTGGTATCGCTTCGATGCCGATGGCCTGCCCTTGCTAGCGCAAATTCCCGATGCGTCCAGCGCCTTGGTATCTATCGACCCTAAAGATGGCCGTATCAAGGCCATAGTCGGCGGCTACAGTTTTGAGCAAAGCCAGTACAACCGCGCCGTACAGGCTAAACGCCAGGTCGGCTCAAATATCAAACCCTTTATTTATTCTGCAGCGCTGGAACATGGTTACTCACTGGCTACCATACTCAATGATGCGCCAATCAACCATTGGGATAAGAGCCAAGGCGTAGCCTGGCGTCCAAAAAACAGCCCACCCAAGTATGTAGGCCCTATTCGCGTACGCCGTGCCCTGGCTCAATCTAAAAACGTGGTTTCGGTGCGTCTTATCCGCGGTGTAGGTGTCGACACCACAGCCGATCACCTGCTTAAATTTGGCTTTAAGGACGAAGATATTCCGCGCAATGAAACCCTGGCTCTAGGTAGCGCCTCGTTAACCCCGCTGGAATTAGCGCGCGGCATGAGCGCCTTCGCCAATGGCGGTCACTTGGTGGAGCCCTACTTTATTAGCTCCATAGTCACCAGCGAAGACGAAGTGCTTTATCAGGCCCAACCTTTGCTTGCCTGTAGCAATGAGCAAAGACGCAAAAATGAAGTGTTGGCCGAGTTTGCTGAGCTTGAAAAAATGCTCGCTGATGAAAGCAACACAGATACACAATTAGCAATCGACCCGCAAATTGATGGACTAGAGTCGCAGCAAGAGCAAACCATGCCTAGCTGTGCGCCACGGGTGATCTCAGAGCAGAATGCCTTTTTAATTGCCGATGCCATGAATAGCGCCATTTGGGGTGGCGGCAGTTGGCAGCACGGCACAGGTTGGAACGGCACGGGTTGGCGCGCCACCAATTTAAAACGTCGTGATATATCAGGTAAAACCGGTACCACTAACAACTCGGTCGATACCTGGTTTAGCGGCTTCAATGCCAATGTGATGACCACTATCTGGGTTGGTTTTGATAACCCTGGCAACCCATTAGGGCGCACCAGCTATAACAATAATCTCGACCGCGGTCAGATTTTTGGTGCCGAGTCCGGTGCCAAGACTTCACAACCTGGCTGGATCGACTTTATGCGTGTGGCCCTGGAAGATCAGCCCTATGCCGCGGTCGAGCCACCCGAAGGCTTAGAGTCGGTACGGATCGACTTAAAAACCGGACTGCTTAGCCATAATAATGATCATACCAGCCGCTTCGAGTACTTTATTAAGGGCACGGCACCGACACGCTATGTAGAGAAGAAGCCGCCCGTGCTGTTTGAAACTCAAACGCCAGGAGATAAATCCCAGCCCACCGAGGATGAGTTGTTTTAACCAGACGTAAAAAAGCCAGCAAGAAATGCTGGCTTTTTACTTCTTAACTAAGGCGTGTTGATCTTTCGTGACTAGTTTTTGAGCGGCATGGTAAAGGGTTATAATTTGCTTCGCCAAAAGTAAAAAAACAACTCAATACCATGCCGAGACTAATGCTAACTGATAAGCGGTGGCAAAAGCTACTTCAACTAATGAAGAGTACAGGCCGCATTTACAATAAACCAGAACACAGAATGACGTTTGAAGGGATACTCTTCCGGCTGAGAACAGGTATTCCGTGGCGTGATTTACCCACAGAATTTGGCAGTTGGAGCGCCGTTTATCGCCGCTTCAAT
>NZ_JBCGCU010000021.1:0-43990 GCF_038739665.1 Pseudoalteromonas qingdaonensis
AGATTGGAAGGCCAGCCCCGACATAAAAAAACTCCCACGGCTATCTGTAGGCGAGGCTTTAGCCTTGCAAAAGCAGAATATTAAACCCGCTTGGATGTTGCTCACAGAAGGCTGGGAAGCAGAGTTGTTTTAACAATACATCCATGTAGCTTGGTTACATCGGTCATCCATGCAGTATTGAATACGTCCTGTATTCCCCCCTTCGGGCCAGCTAACGCTGTTCAAATCTGTTCCAGACAGGTTTGTCACCTCCTCGTGCTGCGACGATACTTAATCGTCGGTCACTCGTCGCCTAACAAAACCTTACAATGAATTGTTTGCCTTATTAACAGGAAAAGCGGTACAAATAGGTAATAATTAGGGTTATACCAATTCACTTAAATAGCTAATCATTCTAGCGGGCTAAATATCGTGCTCACGGCGTTGGAATTTTTCTATGGAGAATACTACATAAGAAAAACTCCGCCTTGTTACCACATCATTTATCCAGCGCTATATTTGCCCACATACTTTACAGAATTGGTATTCTTCACCGTTTGGCTTAAAGGGAGCACCTATGCCTGTTGTATTGTTTTGCTTGTTACTTGTGTGTTTACCTGTCGCAGCCTCGCAAGCGCCAATACAAACGGCTTACGACTGTACTGCCGTGGAAATAGATGAAATTGATCCTGCTACTTTGACCAAGCAGGAGCGCATTAAGCTAATGGAAAATGCGCTGCTTGATTCGGTAAATAAATACAGCACCTGTTTGGATAAGGTGCAGCAGCAAATGGCAAGTGAACAGGGCCAAGGGAGTTCTTCAGCACAGGGACAGGCACAGCAAGGTGCTCAAGCTGAGTCTGAATCTCAAGGAACTCTGGCGGAGCAAATGAATGAGGATTTACCCTTGTCTACTCAGGATCAGGGCTCTACTGAGGAACAGGAAAAAATGAAATCCGGTGGTGGTCGGGCGCAACAGATTGTTAAGCCTAAAGATAACGACTCTATTATTTGCACTATGCTTTATGAAGAAATCAGCAAAGAAACAAACGAAGCCACCAAGCAGGCGTTAATTAAGCAATATGAAGACTACAATTGCACTAAGTAAGCAAAGGTATTGAGATATGATATCTAAGAACCCTTATAGGCTAGCGGCGCTGTTGATCATGATGATTGTCACCCTCAGTGCCTGCCAATCGACCTCGAACAAGAATACTCGTAATGCTCCTCTAGCGGTCGGTCCGAACGCAATGGGGCAGGACTCATACAGCACGGCTAAGGCGCTACCGCAGAGCAATATTTTTTTAGATGTTGCGGTGCCGGTATTTGATCCTGGCTTACCCATGGACGGCAATAAGGTCGATTATGATGAGTTGGATGAAATGGATATTTGGCCGCAATTACGTCGTGCCGAGGCCAAGCGTTTTGCGGTAGAGACCAAACGCGCCATTGCCGCTACTCGTGCTTTTGGTTCGGTATCTGTGGTGCCCGATGCCAATACCAGTGCCGATTTATACGTGCTGGGTACGGTATTGCACTCTGACTCAGAGTTTGTGCGCCTTAAGGTAACCGTAGTCGATAGCAGTGGTGAGCCTCTCGATAGCGAAGAGTTTGAGCATCAGGTTTCCAAGAGTTATTTCCGCGATGCCTTAAATAAAGGCAAAGACCCGTACCAGCCTGTGTTTGATGAGGTAGGCGACTATGTTTATCGCCTCTTGATGGACCTTTCCGAGCAAGAAAAGCAAACCTTAAAAAACACCAGCTTAGTGCGTTATGCGCATTATTATTCTCCCGAGGCCTTTAAGGACTATCTCAAGGTCTCTATCGACCGTAAGAATGGCACCCGTTTTTACAAGTATGAGCTCAATGGCATGCCAGCGGCTGACGATGCCATGTTGCAGCGCATTGAGGTGTTGCGAAATCAAGAAATGCTGTTTGTCGATCGTCTCCAGGACCAGTTTGATGTATTTCAACAAAGCACAGACGACCCTTATCATGAATGGCAGCGTGAAACCTTGCCCGAGGCTGTCAGGGCACGAGAGGCCCGCGCCGAGCGCAATGCCAAGGCCGTGGTTGGTACCTTAGGCTTTATTGCTGCCTTGGCGCTGGGCAACAACAGTAACTCTACTTCCACCTCGGTTGCGAAAACTGCCGGTGCCCTGGGCAGTGTTTGGCTGCTAAAGGATGCCTATCAAGCGAATCAAAACCTTAAAGTGGCCTCGGCGGTGATAGATGAAATGGGTCAGGGTCTGGATTTAACTCTTAGCCCTCAGGTCATGGAATTTAACGAGCAGCAGGTTGAATTAAGCGGTACTGCCGCCGAGCAGTATCAGCAATGGAAAGCTCATTTAAGGAAGATGTATCATCTTGAAACCAGTGCCAATTAAGCGCCTGCCATTCGCAATAATAAAGAACTTAAGGTATTAGTGGTGGGCGAAGATAAGAAGGCGAGCTTAGATCAGCAGCTACAACAGCAAACCTCGGCCCGCGGGGCAAAGCTCAATACCTATATGCTAGTTGTTGCTGTCACTCTGGCTTTAATGCTGGCGGTGAGTGTTTGGCATGCTTTAAGTGATGATGTGGCAGAGCCTTTGGCACAGGTCACATCAGTGCCAAGTGCTGAGCTGGCTATTCCCCTTGATAGTGCTGCGAACGATGCCCTACGCGAGCAAGTGCAGCAGGCCATTTTAACCTTTGAGCAGCAGCACCAAGCCCTGCTAACTAACGACCAGGTGATCGCTTTCGCCCCCGAGCTACAAATACAGGCCAGCGCTGCTTTTGATGCTGCCCTAATGGCCTTTGCACAAGGCCAGTTTCGCCAGGCTCAGGCATCTTTACAGCAGGCCGATGAACTGGCAACCGGGTTATCAGCACAATGGCAGCAAGCCATAGACAGCTGGTATCAGCAGGCATTAAAGGCGCTGGAGCAGCAACGCCCGCAAGAAGCCAGGCTTTATGTGGATAAGATGTATGCGCTCAATAAAGAGGATGCGCGCATCGATACCTTGCAACAGCAGATCCAGGCCTTTGCCCAGCAGCAAAGCCTAAGGCGTGATTATCAGGGCGCCATAGCTGAGCGCAATATAGATAAGCAGGCGGCAGTATTGAAGCAGCTTGTGGCGTTGCAACCCGAAAACAAGGAGTTGCAGGATAAGCTTAATGTTGCCGAGGAAAGCATACGCAAACGCCAGATTTCCCAAGCGGTCAAAGAGGCGCAGCAGGCCTTGTTACAGCAAGACTTTAGCGTGGCCGAGCGGGCAATTACACAATTGCAGCGTTTAAAAGCCGATGGCGACACCCTGAATTTATTACGCGCACAATTAAGTAAACAGCAGCGCCAGTTGAGTACCGAGCGCACCCGTGCGCTGTTAGTTGCCGCCAGCGAACAGCAGCAGTGGCAACAGGTTGAAAGCCTGGCGCAGCAATATTTGGCGCGCACCCCAGGCGATAGCATCATTACCCATTTGTTGAACCGTGCCGAACAGGTATTAGCGGCGCAGCGCGCTTTAAGCGTTTATACGGCGCGACCTGAGCGCTTAAGCGACAGCAATATACGTGCTCAGGCCGAGGCGGCGGCAGCTAAGGCCCAGCCTTATGCCCCTTACTCACGGCAATTGTCAGATAGCCTTGATGAGTTGAAGCAACACTTGAGTCACTTTAGCACCCCCATCGCCGTGACCTTGCTGTCTGATGAGCAAACCCAGGTACGCATTTATGGCGGTGATCAGCTTGGGGAATTTGCTCAAAAGCAAGTGATGCTCTTACCCGGCAGCTATACTCTGGAAGGACGCAGAACGGGTTATGTCAGCGTCAAATATGAGCTTGAGGTGAGTGCAGCAGATACGCCTATTACGCTTACCATAGCCTGTACAAAAAGGATTTAGTGGTTATGTCTGAATTAGACGCACAATTAAAACAAAGGCAAAAAAGCAGCCTGTTACCCTTGCTGATCGCCAGCTGCTTAGCGCTGCTGAGCGTGGCGGCCATAGTGATTTATCTGTTTATCGCCAAGGGGCATGCCATTAAGGTGTTACCCGTTGAAGCGCAGGAGCAGGCTCAGGTGGAGATTGCCGCTGGGTTTGGCTTGGTGACCGATGAGCTGGTGTATCGTTTTGCCAGCGACGTGAAAATTAAGGTCTCCTCTGCCACCTATTTTTCTCAGGAGCTAGTGCTGACAGATACCAGCCCCGCCGCCGTAACGGTAGAGCTTAAACCTCGCCCCGGTACCTTGGCGGGCAAGGTCACTCAGCCCTATGGCGAACATACCCTGTGGGTTGTTGATGGCCGTTTACTGGCCAAAGGGGTAAGCATTAGCGAGCCACTGAGTGAGGGCGAATACAGGCTCAGTATCGAAAACCCCTATTATCAAAACCAGCAGCAGGCGCTGGTAATGGCGCGGGCGCAAACGACCGAGATAAGTCCTGAGTTAGCTCCCATCTCCGGGGGGCTGGAGCTGACCTCTATCCCCAATGGCGCCGAGGTATATATAAATGGTAAAAGCCTGGGTAAAACCCCTTTAGAGCACACCTTGCCCGGTGGCAGTTATGCTCTGGAGTTACATAAACCGGGTTATGAGCCAAGCATAGAGCAAGTTGAAATTACCGAGCAATTTCCGATTGTTAGCCGCCAATATCAGCTTAAACCCGAGCAAGCTTATTTGGAGATCACCCTGGAGCCCGAGGGTGGCAGCCTGTTTATTGATGGCCAAAAGGTGGCGCCGGGGCGGGTGGCGGTGGATGCCAATACCATGCACAGAGTGCGTTACGATAAGCCGGGTTATTACAGCTTTAACAGCAAGGTGATCCTGCCGCCCAAGGAGCAGAAGTTCTATGCCATTACCTTAAAGCCGGAGCAAGGCAAGGTCAGTGTGCGCAGCAATGTCGAGGCCGAGGTCTATATTAATGGTCAGTTACGGGGTAAAACGCCGCTGACTAAAATCCTGCCGGCCATCGGCCATGAAATCAAGGTGAGTAAACCCGGCTATCGTACAGTGGTTAAAACCCTGACCCCAAGCGCCAAGCACGCCTCTACGGTGGATATCACCTTGTTAACTGAGTTTGATGCTCGCCGTCAGGAAGGGCGACCTTTATTTGTCTCTACTCTGGGCATGGAGCTGCAACAGTTCAAGATGACGCCCTTTACCCTGGGCTCACCGGCCAATGAAGTGGGCCGTCAGCGCAATGAGTTCCAGGTGCAGGTCGACTTTACCCGGCCGATATGGGTGGCCAAACATGAAGTAACCGAGGCGCAATTCCATGCTTTCGATAAACAGGCGCCCAAATCCCAATTGCCGGTAACTAACATCAGCTGGTTGGCCGCCGTGCAATATTGTAATTGGCTCAGTGAGCAAGAAGCCCTGGAGCCCTATTACCGTATCGTCAATAACCAGTTTGCAGGCATCAATAAAAAGGCCCGCGGTTATCGCCTGCTGAGTGAAGCGGAGTGGGAATGGCTGGCGAAAAAAGCCAAGCGTGCCCGTGCCACCAAGTATGTGTGGGGCGACAGCGAGCGGGTGCCTAAGGAAGTGGGTAACTTTGCCGATGCCAGCCTCAAGGGCAAGCAGGCATTTTATCTGGCTGACTATCAGGACAATCACGCCGGCAAGGCGCCGGTAGGCAGCTATCGCGCCGACAAGGCTGGGCTTTATGACTTGGCCGGTAATGTCAGTGAATGGGTATTCGATGTTAGCTCTTATGTCACTCCGGATTTGACCCGAGTGCACAAGGATTATCTGGGCCCCGGAGGCGGGGGCAATCACATCGCCAAGGGCGGTAACTATCAAGCCGGGCGACTGCAGGATTTACGGGCAGCACGCAAAATTATTGCCGATGGGCCCAGTGAAACCATAGGTTTTCGCATTGCCCGCTATGAGAGGTAAGGTATGAAACGTAAAGGCATATTAGTGGTGCTGACCTTGGTCTTGGTCGGCGCCGTCACTTCGGTGGCAATGGCGGCAAAAATCAGTTTAGACTCGCCGGCCACCTTCCCGGTGGATATCTAAGGAGCGCGTTATGGCAACGGACAATACCCGCATGAATTTGCCGCCGCTGGTGTCTATCGGCGTCTTTATTGCCACAGTCGTTGTGGTGCACTTGCTGTATCAAGGAGTGATCCGCCCGGCGGCTGAGGCCGCTATTGCCGCTCATGGCAGTGGTGCCACTACTAACCTCTGGGTGATCTTAAAAGACGCCGAGCAGCAGGCTTGTATGACTTTGGGCTTGTTCTGCCTGATCCTGATGAGCTACAAATATTATCGCATTGTCACCAAGGAAGAGCCTGTTTTTACTTTTGACTATCTGCGCTCTTTCCCCAAGGAGGAGGCGCTGAATGTGGATGAAGCACTGGCCTTTTTAGAAGAAGGGGAGAGTGCCAAAAACAGCTCGGTGGCCACCTGGATTAATTGCTTACGTCGCTATAAAAATACCCAAAATGTGCAGCATGCCGCCGATGCTATTCGTGACAGTGTCGAATCTCTGGCGGCACAACTGGAAGCGGGTAACGCCACCATTCGTTATTTTATCTGGGCCATTCCCAGCATTGGCTTTGTTGGCACGGTGCGCGGTATCGGCTCGGCCCTGGCTAAGGCCGAGGAAGCGGTGGCCGGTGATATCGCCGGTATGGTGGACAAGCTTGGGGTTGCCTTTAACTCGACCCTGGTTTCGCTGTTGCTTTCTATCCTCTTGATGTATGTGCTATTTCATCTAAATAACCGCCAGGATGAAATGGTGCTAAAAACCAAGAACAACTGTGAAACCCATTTGTTAACCCATTTGCATAAGTAGTCAAAATGTTGAAGCGGCGCGGCGAACAAGGGTTCAACCTGTCCTTTCTCGATGTCATGGCTTGTGGCTTGGGCGCTGTTTTGATGATCCTTATTGTTATCAAATTTCAGGCCTCAACCTCGGTGCCCAGTACCGAAATAGAACGACTGCAACAGCGCCTTGCTGCCACCGAGGAGCAGGCCAATGCCTTGCAGCAGGAGCTGGATCAGGTAGCGCAAGCGCTGGCTGCGGCACAGGCGCAAAACAGTGATAACAGCGAGCGCGTGGCCGCGTTAAAAATCATGCAGCAAGCGGCCAGGCAGGCCTTGCAAAATCAACAGGCGGTGGTAGCGCAGTTACAGCAGTCGGTAGCTGCGGCGGCGCCGAAACAGGCGGATGATCCTATTGAGTTAAAAGGCGGTGGCGAGGAAAATTACTTATTGGGCCTCAAGGTTGAAGGTCAGCGCATAGGTATTTTGATCGATCACAGCGCCTCGATGACGGACGAGCAGCTGATCAAGGTGATACGCCGTAAGCTCGGCCCCGCACAACAAAAGCAACAGGGGCCAAAATGGCAGCGTACCAAGCGGGTAGCGAAATGGCTGCTGGCGCGGGTGCCGAAGCAGTCTCAGGTCAGTGTGGTTGCCTTTAATTCTAGCGCCCAGGTGCTGGGCAACAGGGCCATCAACTCGGCCAAGGTGGAGACCAGCATGCAGGCTTTGGTTAAGGACATTGACGCCCTGGTGCCGGAAAATGGCACCGACCTATATACCGCCTTAAGCACCATTAAGAGCACCTTTGCCGATATGGATGCGCTCTATATTATTACCGATGGCTTGCCGACCATGATGTCCGGCGCCCAAGGGTTTCGTGAAACAAAAAATTGTCAGCCCCTTAGCGGCAATATGAAAACCATAGATGGCGATTGCCGCGCCCGAATCCATCAATTCAGCATAGCTCAGGTCGCGCCCAGGGTGCCAACCCATATTGTTTTACTGCCCCTGGAAGGTGAGCCGCTGGCGCCGGCGCTTTACTGGAACTGGGCCAATAACACCGGCGGTTTGATGATAGCCCCGGCGCGGAGCTGGCCATGAAGCGGCGTGAACCGGTAGAAATTTTTAGCCTGTCGTTTTTAGACATTATTTCCTGTGCTTTTGGCGCCGTGGTGATGCTTATTCTCTTGGCTAAAAATGGCGATCAGGGTGAGTTTAATGACGCCAGTCAAATTGCCACCCTGGTGCGAGCCTTGGACGGGGCCGAGCGCAGCGTCCAGCAATTACAGCAAGCCTTGAGCGAGGGCGCCGAGCAGCTGGCCGCCGCACAAGCAGAGGGGGCCAGTAATGCTGATCAACAAGAGGCCTTGCAGACACAACTGGCGCGGGCCAAGGATAAGGTGCAGCAGCTGACCGATGCCGCCTCCGGGCTGGAACAAACCCTGGTGGAGCGTCAGCGCGCCGCTATTAACGCCCCTCGTGCCTCAGTGCGCGATGACGAGGTGGGTGGCATTCCTGTCGACAGCAATTATGTGGTCTTTATTATTGATACCTCAGGGTCAATGAAGACCATGTGGCCGCGGGTGCTGAGAACCATGGATGAGGTGCTCAATAATCATCCCAAGGTGCAGGGCTTTCAAGTGCTGTCCGACAATGGTGAGGTGCTGGGCGGACGCTCCCTTGGTACCTGGCGCAGCGACAGTCGAGCGCAGCGCGCCGGGGTGCTGCGTGGCTTACAGCAATGGCATGGCAGCTCTAACAGCTCGCCGGTGGAGGGGATAGCCGCCAGCCTCAAGGCCTATGCCCGCTATCAGGGGGACCTCGCCCTTTATGTCTTTGGCGATGACTTTACCGGCACCAGTTACGACGATGCCCTAGCGCAAATCAATCGGCTTAATCGCAGTACCGGCGGTACGCCTATCGCCCGTATTCACGGTATCGCCTTTAAGCGCAATATGGGCGCGTCACCGGATATGGTGAAGTTTTCCACCCTGATGCGTGAGGTAGCACGGCAAAATAACGGCACCTTTATGGGGCTGTAGTTTGATCTTCAGATTCGCTCTAAGGGTATAACCCTTTTTGTCATTGTACAAAGCATGTTTTAATGTCTCCCTATACTCAAAAGACCCAGCAGCAGATGGAAAAATATCAATCTATTTATCAGCGTGCGCTTGAGCGCAAGGGCTCACAGGCGCAACTGGAAGCCTTACTCAGTAAGCCAAAAACCACCGAACAATTAAAGCAACTAACCGACGATATCTGGTTAGAAGAGTTCACCCGAAAAATCTTTCAAAGTGGCTTTTATTGGGCGGTGATTAATGCCAAATGGCCGGGCTTTCGCGAGGTGTTCTGGGATTTTAGCGTTGAGAAATTACTGATGATGGCGCCGGAAATGCTGGAGCAAAAGGCCAGCGATGAACGTATAGTGCGCAACTTTAAAAAAGTGCAAACCTTGCCTATTAATTGTCTAATGATCCATGAAGTAGCACAAGAGCATGGCAGCTTTAGCGACTTTGTTGCCCAGTGGCCGAGCGAGGACATTACCGGCCTCTGGCTGTATTTGAAAAAGCACGGCGCTCGCCTAGGTGGCAATACCGGCGCTTTTGCCCTGAGAGCTTTAGGTAAAGACACCTTTGTGTTGTCGCGTGATGTTGAAGCCTATTGCCGTGCCAATGAGGTGATCGACGGCGGTCTGCACTCAAAGCGCTCCCTGCAGGCTATACAAGGCATGTTTAATGAGTTGCAGCAGCAAAGTGGCCGCTCCTTAACTGAGCTAAGCCAGCTTATTGCCTTTAGCGTTGGCGACAATTATGTTGGCATGCAAACCAACTAAGGATAGCTATGAAGCTAAATAACCCCTATGCCCATATTGGCGCCCTGAGTCACAGCGCCAAGGTGCGTCAGTTTAGTCAGCCGCAGCTGTTGCTGTGGAATAGTGCACTGGCGAAAACCCTAGGACTGAACGAGGACGAAACCACTAAAGCTCAGCTTGCCAGCGGCCAGTCTCACTCGGATGCCTATGCCTTGGCTTATGCCGGCCACCAGTTTGGTAATTACGTGCCCTTGCTCGGCGATGGGCGGGCCCATTTGCTTGGTGCCGTCACCGATTCACAGGGGCTGAGCTGGGATCTGCAATTAAAGGGCTCCGGCGCAACCCAATTTACCCGCGGTGGCGATGGTCTTTGTGGTATTGGCCCAGCGGTGCGCGAATTTATTATGAGCGAAGCCTTGGCGGCATTAAAGGTGCCTACCACGCGCTGTTTAAGTGTGACGCTGAGCGGCGAGACGGTGATGCGGCAACAGCCCAGCGCCGGTGCCATAGTGACGCGGGTGGCCAGCAGCCATATTCGCGTTGGCAGCTTTCAGTTTTTAGCTGCGCAGCAGGATGAGCAAGGCTTGGCGCAGTTGGTGGAGCTCACCATCAAGCGTCATTATCCCGAGCTGGCCGAGCTGAACGGGGATGAGCGCTTGTTGGCACTCTTTGGTGCGGTGATGGATAAACAAATCGAACTGATAGTACACTGGCTGCGCATCGGTTTTATTCATGGGGTGATGAATACCGACAATACCCTGGTCAGTGGTGAAACCATAGACTATGGCCCCTGCGCCATGTTGAACGGCTTTGATTTTGGTCGGGTGTTTAGCTCCATCGACCGTACCGGTCGTTATGCCTTTGGTAATCAGCCGCAGATCGCCAGTTGGAACCTGGCCCGTTTCGCCGAAACCCTGATCGACCTCTTTAGCTTAGAGCGCGACCAGGCGGTGGCAGAGTTAACCCAGGTGCTTGGCACCTTCGGCGACAAGTTTAATGCCGCCCTTAAAGCCATGTGGCTACAAAAACTCGGGCTTTTGCCTGAAGACGGTGATGCCGAGGCGCTGGTGGATGAGCTACTGGGGATGATGCAAAAACAGCAGTTGGATTACACCAATACCTTTGCGGCGCTGACCGACTACAGTCAACAGGGCACAGAGCTGCCAGATCATCTAGTTTCGGCCTTGGGAGATTGGCTGGCGCGCTGGCAGGCGCCCGTAGCCGGGCACAAGGAGCAGAGTGTGGCGCTGATGATTGCGGCGAATCCGCAGGTGATCCCCCGCAATCACAGGGTGGAAGAGGTGATCGCCGACTTTGAACGTCAGGGTCACAGCGACAAGTTGGCGCCGCTGCTGGCGGCCATTCGTAACCCTTATCACCTTGCCCCCGAGCATGCATATTTACAGCAGCCGCCAGAGCAGGGCGAAGACGATAGTTATCAAACCTTTTGTGGTACTTAGTGACTAAATCAAAAGTGGACAAATAATAAAGCCCGAGCATTGCTCGGGCTTTTCAGTCTCAAGAGGCATAAATCTTAGTGCGCTTTGGCAAACGCCTCTGCTTGACGCCATACGCGCAGCATATTCTCGCCAAGGATCTTTTTGATATCCGCATCGCTATAGCCACGGTCTAACAAACCTTGTACCAGGTTAGGGTAGCTGGCTACGTCTTTAAGGCCCACGGGTAGTGAGTCACCCACACCATCGTAATCAGAGCCAATGCCCACATGCTCTATGCCGATCAGTTTCACCACGTGGTCGATATGATCTAGCACCTGCTCTAGGCTGGCGAAAGGGAAGGGGTTCTTCTTCAGGTAGGCCGCCTTAAAGTCTGTGGTGTCCTTGCCCGCTTCTTTGGCCTTATCCTGGGCTTCATCGCGACGGTCGTACCAGCTATTTGCGCTGCTGGTGACAAAGCTGGAACCAAAGTTAATTTGGATCACACCGCCGTTCTTTTTCAGCGCCAGCAGCATGTCGTCATCCATATTGCGCTCAAAACCCGGCGTGTATTTACGCAGCGAGGAGTGTGAAGCGATCACGGGCACCTTAGACAGCTCCATCACCTGATAGAAGGCCGCATCCGAGATGTGCGAGACATCGATCAGCATGCCGATATTATTCATCTCGGTGACCAGCTCTTTACCGAATGGGCTTAGGCCCTTCCATTTACGGCGAATATCATAGCTGGAGTCGGAAATATGGTTGCTTTGCGAATGCGCCAGGGTGATATAACGCACGCCACGCTCATAGAAGTGGTGCAGGTTCTTGATCTCGCCTTCGATGGGGGAGCCATTTTCCATACCCATGGCCAGTGACATCAGGCCGTCTTTAAATTGCTTTTCTACGTCCGTAACCGAGTCGGCAATGGCAAACTTATCTGGTGCGCGATAGGCCAGTGCTTCCATCATATCGATCAGCTGATTGGCCAGCTCATAGCTTTTGCCTTTGCCTTCAAACTCTAAATGAGCGGGAATATAGATGGACATAAAGGGCGTGTTTAAACCGCCTTTAATGGCGCGAGGGTAATCGAAATCACCACGGTCTGTGGCCTTGCTGACGTCATCCCACTCATTGTGAATGCGATAAGGGACATCGATATGGGTGTCGATAAGAATGTTTTCTTGCGCCAGTTTTACGGCTTTTTCAGAAGCCTGATGCACTTGTTGTGCGGCAACGCTAAGGCTGCCAAGAGCCAGCGCTAAGGCCGCGCTGAGGGTGGTGAATTTCATAATAGCTGCTCATTGTTATTATTGAATTTGCTGCCCATTGTGGCGGGGTTTTGGGCTTAAAACAAGGAAATAAGATTAATGGGTGCAGGCACGCACTTGGGGGCATTTGTAGGTCAGCCTTTTAGGCCGACAACCTAGGGTCTGTTTATCTTTGTGGTTTACTTTATGTTCAATCTAAACGCATTCTGATCACGACGCTCGTTATGCTGCATAGTCATTCTATGTACATAGCGAGCAACACAGAGCAGGATGCGTTTAGATGAACCCATAGGGCAGCGCTTGTAGCGCATTTCTACTGTGTTGTTACATGTTCATGTAGAATAACTACACCACACATGTGCCGCCTTGTATAAATCCGCTACAAACTGCTGCAGAAACAAACAACAAAGGTCAACAGACCCTAGTAGTTGCAACCGAGTTTACATCGAATTTGAAGGTCTTGTCGCGTTGGGCGGGGCGCTTTAACTTCGTAACGAACAGGAATACTGCTTCAGGGATGAATTGTTTGCACTCCCTCTACTACAGCCTTCAAATTAAGATCTTGTCGCGTTGGCGACGACAACCAAAGAGGTTTTGGTACTTGTAGGTCAGACTTTAGTCTGGCGACCTAATGGATTTTGTTAGATCTTGTCGCGGTGGCGACGGCACCATAGGGGTGGTTTACGCCAACCACCCCTATGAACCCCAAGGCGCCCCAACATTGCATTGTTTCCTCAACGTGCTACGAGAAATGAAGGTAACCAGCGCGCACAGGGCGTCCATGCCCTGGGCACGCTTTCGCTCAGCATCCTGCTGGCGATTACTCTTCTCGTATCCCGTTTCGGATGCAATGTAAGGGGATTAGGCTGATACATTTGCAGGTGATCTGTGGGAGCTGAGCTTTGTTGTAGATTGATGTTTTGCGTCGCCAAAGAGGCTTTGGTACTTGTAGGTCAGACTTCAGTCTGACGACCTAATGGATTTTGTTAGATCTTGCCGCGTTGGGCGGGGACGCTTTAACTTCGTAACGAACAGGAATACTGCTTCAGGGATTAATTGTTTGCACTTTCTCAGCTACTGCTTTCAAATTTAGATCTTGTCGCGTTGGCGACGACAACCAAAGAGGGAGTGATTCGACTCCCTCTTTGGAAACTCCGCGAACCCGTGATTCGCTAATGCTTGCGAACTCGGGTTTTTGCTAAACGCTCCGCTGTGGCTATGACACGATTTAACGGCCCATCCCTGTGCCGGTAAATCTAGCTCGGCATCCATGCCTCACTGTCCTAGCCACGCTTTGCAGCAAAAGCCGAGATCGAAAGCGCGAATCTAAACGGGGAGATCGATACCTGTTAGTGAGGAGTGTTTATTAGCTATTGAGAACAAAGCGCTCAAATTTCTGCTAATACAGTCTTTGATTAGCCTTGTCCGAAGTAATATTTCCTCCAATATCACCGTTGCTGATGACTCTTCTCGTATCCCGTTTCGGATGCAATGTAAGGGGATTAGGTTGATACATTTGCTGGTTGTCTGTGGGAGCTTCGCTCTGTGTTAGTTCATAGAGGTATAGCTTTATGGCTTATTCCTCGCTACTACTGGCGACTTTAAGCTTCATCAGATTCTTGTCTTGGTCTTATGAGCTTTGTTGTAGATTGATGCTTTGCGTCGCCAAAGAGGTTTTGGTACTTGTAGGTCAGACTTTAGTCTGACGAACAAATATCGCCGTAGTCGGCGACCCGACAAGATCTAACGACATGCACTTTTCTTGTTGGCTGAGTGGGCTGCTGCTTTAGGGAGTCAGCATAACAGCAGCGGGTGAGTGTGGTTAGCGAAAAATGCTGGTAGTGGTACGGGCTGGTATTTGCCAGCCCCGATTAAAACTCATCCCTATCAATGTGATAGTCGCCTTCTTCGGCCTGCATTTGCTTAAATTGCTGGGCGCTCATAATGTTTACTTCTTCATGGAGTTCCGAGTAAACGATCAGCGCCTCGCCGCTTTTTATCAGGCCAAGCACCTGTTCGATTTTCGTTTCCTTGTCTACCTCGGTTTCACCATAGTCGGTGCCTTCGCGAAGAATAAATTGCTCTATGAGGTTGGTAAGTGCTTCTTTACTTAATTCTTGGTAGGGAATGATCATGCGTTTTCTAATTGCTCTAAGAAATATTGGGGGACGGTTTGCTCTAGCCAAAATTCCGGTTTAAACCAGCCGCTGCAACTGATAAAGCCCACATGCCCGCCCTTGGCGGATACGCGTAAATCAACGGCGGCGGAGACATCTTCTGGGCGCGGTACCGCTGGGGTGGCCAGCATGGGGTCGTCCTCGGCATGAATTATCAGGGTTGGGGTAGCGATATGTTTAAGATACGGCTTGGCACTGCTTTTTTGGTAGTAATCCTCGGCACCGTTAAAACCATGCAGGGGTGCGGTGATCATATCGTCAAACTGCCACAGGTCATTGATGCTGTTGAGCTGCTCGGCACTCATATCAAGCGCGCCTTTGAGGTGTGGCAGCTTGCGGGTCATGGACTTTTTCATGCGGCCAAGCAGGTAGTGCTGATAAATTTTGCCCAGGCTTTTGCGGATCACCTTACAGGAGCTAGATAAATCATGAGGGGCGCTGATCACCGCCGCGGCCTTAAGGCCACTGTGTTCGCGCTGCTCGCCCAGGTATTTGGCCAGCACGTTGCCGCCGAGTGAAAAGCCGACCGCCGCCAAGGCACGTCCGGGAAAGCGTTGCTGCAGGGTGCGGATAAAAAAGCCTAAATCCTTAGTTTCGCCGCTGTGATAGGCGCGGATTTGTCGGTTTGGTTCGCCGGAGCAATTGCGAAAATGCATCAGCACCGCATCCAACCCTGCCGCTTGCAACGCCAGCATCATGCCCTTGGCATAAAAGCTGTCGATATTACCCTCCAGACCATGGAGGATGATCACTAGTGGCTTATCCGGCTGAGCCGGTTGTGCCCAGGCAAGATCGAGAAAGTCGTCATCTTCTGTGGTGATGATTTCGCGGCTGACATTGACCTTAAAACCGGGGCGAAAAAAGCGCGGTAAAATGGTTTGCAGGTGGCGGCCGGGCATCCACCAAGCAGGGGTAAAGTGGTTACTCACTGAATATTTACCAACAAAATCAGAATACATCGCGCACTATACTAACAAAGTTTGGCGGTATGCTCATTTTTATCGCACAAAAATAAAGTCTCCGCTAATGCAAGATTAGAGGAGACTTTGTGCGTCGTGCTTAATTTGGTTGTTGCTACTTATCCAGTCTCAACAGAAAATTACTGTCCTTCAGGAACTTCAGCATCCATAACTTTTTTGATGAAAAAGCCGACATAAAACAAGCAAAGTAGTACTACAACACTGAGGAAACCGAATGATAAAAACAACACTGGGTCTGAGAAAAAATCGCGAAAGAATACTTGCATGATGGCGTCTCCTGTTCCTTTGATATAGCTAGTGTAGGAGAGCCGAGCCGGTGGCGATATGACCTAGATCAAGGTTATTTTGTGACTAGTCGATGATTGCGTGCAGAGCTTGATCCAGATCAGCATTTAGCGGCACGAGGGGGCTGGGTAGATACAAAGCCAGGTTGTTAGCCTTACTCTCAGAGCGCAGTTTCAGGGTTTTACAGGCCTGTATCAACTGCATTTGCTGCTGGCGTTCAAATTGCAGTTCAAGGTCGAGTAGTTGCTGGCGTAGCGCCGGGTAGTCATGCAGTGACTCCTGCTGCGCCTTAACCTCGGCACGCACTTGGCGCAGGGGTTTAAGGGCAAGGAGGTTAAAGGGCGCTATGGCCGTTTGCAGCGCTTGCAACTGGGAAGAGTCCAGGGCTTGCTGGTGGCAGTCTAGGTAGGCCAGCAGCAGGCAAAGATTGACGTTCAAGTCGTACTCGTCCTGCCACTGCAACAGGGCTTTTTGCACCTGGGGATTGGCGTACACCCTCAGGCTAAAGCGCCATAACTCTGCGGCGCTAATCTTGCTCATAGAAGGCCTGCTCTTGCTCTTCGAGCTCGGTCATTAGCTCCAGCAATTCTTCTTCCACCTGCTCCTGCTGTTTTGCCGCCTCGGTTTGCTGTGCCAGTAATTGTTTGAGCTTTTCCTTATGCTGCTCTTCATACAGGCTGTTATCGCTGAGCTGCTGCTCTATCTCGCTTAGCTGCGGGCTGAGCTTGTCGAGTTGCTTCTCCAGCTTCTCAATGGCTTTTTTCAGCGGTTGCACCTGCTTGCGAAACTCGGCTTCCTTACGCTTTTGCTCCTTACGGTTGGCGCTGGAATGGGCTTTATCTTCAGTGCTCTGCGCTGGCTTGTTCGCCTGATTGGCCTTAAGCAGCCATTGGTAATAGGCATCGAGATCATAACCAAACTGGCTGACCTCACCGCTGTCGACCAGATAGAACTCATCGGCGGTATTCTTTAATAGATGGCGGTCGTGCGATACCGTCACCATGGCGCCTTCAAAACCTTGCAATGCCATAACCAGGGCATGACGCATTTCCAAGTCCAGGTGGTTGGTAGGCTCATCCAGTAACAGCAGGTTCGGCTTTTGATACACCAACATGGCCAGCACCAGGCGGGCTTTCTCGCCGCCGGAGAAAGGCGCTACCGCCTCTAAGGCCTTATCGCCGATAAAGGCAAAGCCGCCAAGGAAATCACGCAGCGATTGCTCGCTGGCCATCGGGTCCAGGCGTTGTAGGTGAGTAACCGGGCTAGCCTCTAAATCCAGGGCTTCCAACTGATGCTGAGCAAAGTAACCCACCTTAAGGCCTTGGTGATAAAATACTTCACCGGCCTGCGGCTTGATCTCTTGGGCTAGTAATTTGATCAGCGTAGATTTACCGGCGCCATTGCGACCTAGTAAGGCGATGCGGCTGCCCGGTACTAGGTTGAGCTTAATGCTGTGCAAAATGGTGGTGTCGCCATAGCCAGCCTGGGCGCCATCAAGGGCGATCAGCGGGTTAGGCAGGGCATCGGGCTCGGCAAAGTTAAAGTCGAACGGTGAGTCGACATGGGCTGGGGCCAGCTTTTCCATGCGCTCTAAGGCCTTCACCCGGCTTTGTGCCTGTTTGGCCTTACTGGCCTTGGCCTTAAAGCGGGCGATAAACTTTTCTAAATGGGCAATTTGTTCCTGTTGTTTAACAAATTGCGCCTGATGCTGAGCTAAACGCTCGGCTTTTTGCCGTTCAAACTGGGAATAGTGACCCTTGTACACATTGATCAGCTGCTGATCTATATGCCAGATTTCACCGACCACGGCATCGAGGAATTCACGGTCGTGCGAGATAAGTACCAGGGTGCCGCTGTAGGCGCGTAGAAAGCGCTCTAGCCAGTAAACCGCATCGAGATCCAAGTGGTTGGTCGGTTCATCGAGCAGCAGCAGGTCGGCATCGCGGATCAATGCCTGCGCCAGGTTAAGGCGCATACGCCAGCCCCCAGAAAAGTCGCTGACCGAGTAATCTATCTGGCTATTGGAAAAGCCCAAACCATGCAGTAGCTCTCCGGCCTTGGCTTCGATGCTGTAACCCTTCATCAGCTCCAGCTGCTGGTGCACCTTGGCCTGAGTGTCGCCATCGCCGTTTTGCTCCGCCGCCTTTAGCTCGGTGCGCAGCGCATAATATTGCGGATTACCTTGCAACACATATTCAAGGGCACTGATATCCAGGGCTGGGGTTTCCTGCTTGACCGAGGCAATGGACCATTCCTTGGGAATTTTGGCTTCACCGCTGTCGAGTTGCAGTTCACCCTTAAGCAGGGCAAACAGGCTCGACTTACCACAGCCATTACTGCCGACTAAACCCACCTTGTGTTGCGGGAAAAGAGTCGCACTGGCATTTTTTAACAGGCATTTTGGGCCACGTAAAAGCTCGATGTCACTGATTTGAATCATAGTTACTGCACGGTGTGAATAATGGCCGACATCATATCACGGAGTCTGTGCCCTAGCGGGAAAGTTTTTATGATAAACTGGCGGCGTAAGGCCGAATGTTGACGGTCAAGGGGTTGAAAATATGAAACAGAAAAAGCGTTTTATCGCCGGAGCCAGTTGTCCCGAGTGCCAGCAGATGGATACCATGATGCTGTACAAAGAACATGATGTGGAAAAAGTACAATGCGTTGAGTGCGGTCATAGCATGACCCAGCCGGAAAACGCCGTGCAAGCCTCAACGCGTCAGTTTGAGCAGGTGATCGGCGTTTTTAAACCGGAGTAAGTTTAGGGTCCGTTAGTAATGCGGCGGGGGCGGCTCTTGCTCCTGCGGCATCATGGTCGAACTGCTTTGCACTTCACGGAACTTCTCGCCCAGTAGCTCCATCTGGCGGCGCATCTTTGCCATCTGCTGCTGGTGCGCTTTAAGCTCATCATTAAGTATATCTATGGTCTCGTCTTGAAACGCCACCTTGGCCTCGAGACTTTCAATACGTGCTTCTAAGTGGTTCATGGGTTTCTCTTAATCTCAAAATATTCAGACAGACCACTGGAACTTTCGGTGATCAGTTGATTCTCTTCGTTGAAGGCCACGGCAAAGACAACCGCCGATTTGGGCTGGCTATTGGCTCTGGCCGCAACCTGATAATCCAGCACGCGCTCGCCGCTGCTGGTATTCCACAGCACCACTTCACGACTCGGTGAGCCGGTAGCGAGCCACTGGCCATCGGCGGAAAAACGTACCGCGCTGAAAATTTTCTGGCGGGCAATATACTGCAAATTACTGTGCTGCGCACCTGTTGTCAGATCCCAAATGCTGGCTTGGCGTTTGCTGCCGGCGCTAAAGGCAAAGCGCCCTTGTGGATCTAAGGCCACCTGGGTCACGCGACTGGCATGATTAAAACGATACACCACCTGACCGCTGCGGGTGTCCCAAAGGTAGGCGCTGTAGTCGTTGCCACCGGTCAGGGCGTAATGACCATTAGGGGAGAGCGCCACCGCGTTGATCTTTTCCTGATGACCAAGAAACTCGATGCGACGCCCGGTTTGCATATCTATATGTACGGCAACCCCGTCGGCTCGGCCATAGAGCACATAGCGGCCCCCCTTGCTCAGGGCGATATCGCGAATATGAGATTGGTCGATTTGATAATAACCCAGGTTTTCGCCACTGTTCATATCCCAGAGCGCAAACTCTTCCTTGGTGGCAGTGACCGCCGTACTGTTATCGGCGGCGATATCCAGGGCGATAACCAGATTCTGTTCATCTTCACTCAAGTACCATTGAAATTTCAGGGCATTGACTTGATTGTCCCAGGCGGCGACACCATGTTCTACTGTAGACACCAGACTATAGCGACCGTCTTCTGAAATTGCGGCATCATAGGCGCCGGTGGCGGCATGAGGGTGCTGTTTAACGGCATCGGATTGTTGCGGCTGACAGGCAATAATTAGGCTTAATAAGGCCGTACCGAGCAGTGTGCGAATTATTATCATAAATTTGCAAGTGTCCCTTAACTCTGTTGCCTCAAGCAGTTAGACTAGGGTCGATTGATTTTGTTTAATCGCGACTCTAGGTTGTTTTTCTAATTATTTCATTAAAGTAATTAGAAAAACAGCCTCATGCTAGAGTTGGATAAATGGGCCTTACGGGTTAAAGTCTGTTAATCAAAATTTAGTTTTGTAACCTTAAATTGGCAACTCTATGTTGCTGGAGATAGATATGAAAAAAACAATTAAGCTATCGCTTGTAGCGGCGTCAGTGCTAGCCCTTACAGCGTGTAACCAAGAAGCAGCTAAGCAAGAAGTAAAAGAAGTAAAACTAGAAACTGAAGCTCAGCAACAGGCTTATGGTATCGGTGCCTCTGTGGGTACTTTCCTAAACAAAGATCTAGCGGACAAAAAAGAGCTAGGTATCGTGCTTGACCAAGAGCTTATGCTACGTGGTTTTAAAGATGCACTAGCCGGTGAAGCCAAGCTAGACGAAGAGAAAATTCGTGAAGTGCTAACTACTCTTGATGAGTCAGTACGTACTAAGCAACAAGAGCAAGCGAAAGCCGCTGCTGCTAAGAGCAAAGAAGAAGGTGAAAAATACCTAGCTGATAATGCTCAGAAAGAAGGCGTGACAGTAACTGAATCTGGCCTACAGTGGGAAGTGCTGACGGCTGCCGAAGGCGACAAGCCAGCTGAAACCGATACAGTTAAGGTACACTATAAAGGCACCTTGATTGACGGCACCGAGTTCGACAGCTCTTACTCACGTAACGAACCTACCAGCTTCCCGCTTAACCGCGTTATCCCTGGCTGGACTGAAGGTCTACAGCTTATGCCTGTTGGTTCTAAGTACAAGTTCACTATCCCTTCAGAGCTTGCTTACGGCGAGCGTGACCTAGGTAAGATCCCTGCTAACTCAACACTTGTATTCGAAGTTGAGCTGCTTGAAATCGTTAAAGCGGAAAAAACTGACGCTGAGTAATCAGGGTTAGTTTTTGTGCGCTGGCCAGCAAGGTCGCGCACAAGCATAAACGCAAAAAAAAGCCCCACTCAATGAGCGGGGCTTTTTTGTGTGTTGATACCAATGAACTAGCTGTGATTGGTGTAGAGGTTGTGGATCAACTCGTCTTCCAATTCAAAGCGAATGCTTAGTGCTTCGCCGAGCTGCGATAGGTCTTTATCGAAGTTCTCAAGTAAATCGTCGTTTTTGCTTTCCGCGTAGTTATCGTTAAAGTCTAGAGCGATATCCGTGGTGGCGGAAATTTGTGGGTACAAGGAACGCGCCAGCTTTAAGCTGTCTTCGCCGCGGCTTTCGCATTGTTTAACAATATCATCGTAGATTTCAAAGTGGCCGGCTGAAAGGTAATCCATCAATAATTGGCAAAAGCTTTGGATGCAGGTTTGCTCCGGTAGTGCCTGATCATGCTTACCATGGTGTGCCGGGCCTGCTAGGGCGCAGTACTGTACTAAGAGTTCTTGGCGATCGGTTAACCACTTATCGATGACGCTATGGCTGCCGCCCCATTTTTGTTGTGCTTTTTCCAATTGCGATAACATCATTGTTCTCCTAACCTCGCTGGCATTATCTCCTATGAAAGGGAAATCTGAGGCAAAGGTCAACCTATTTTTGATAATAATTATTTCAGATTATTACAGCGCGGAGGTCGGATGATTGTAATCAGGCAGGTTAGGAAAATTAAGCGCTGGAAAAGAAAAAGCCACCGCAAGGGTGGCCGAATTTCTTTAGCTGTCTCGTTGTACGAGCTTCTTTTTATTATGTTTGTTCTAACTTTTTATTATTATTCTCTAGAACGGAATTAGTTATACCAAGGTCGTATAAGCGTTGCAAGTTGTTTTAACAAAAAATTTTACATTTTTTTATCAAGCTTCACATTTACTGACGCACAAATGTGCATTTCCATGATCTATTTCATCATAGTGAATCTAGGTTATGGTAGAATTCTGCCCAACTAAAATTTGAACCGAAAGAGTTACGCCATGAGCGAATTGAAAAATGATCGTTATTTACGTGCCTTAGCTAAACAGCCCGTTGATAAAACGCCGGTATGGATGATGCGTCAAGCCGGTCGCTATTTGCCAGAGTATCGCGCTACCCGCTCTCAGGCAGGGGACTTTATGAGCTTATGTAAAAATGCCGAGCTCGCTTGTGAGGTAACTTTACAGCCATTACGTCGTTATCCTTTGGACGCGGCGATTCTGTTCAGCGACATTTTGACCATTCCTGATGCCATGGGCTTGGGCTTGTACTTTGAAACCGGTGAAGGCCCTAAATTTGAGCGCCCGGTAAGCAGCTATGCTGATGTTGCCAAGATCGCTATTCCCGATCCAGAAGACGAGCTGGGCTACGTGATGAACGCGGTACGTACCATTCGTCGCGAACTTAAGGGCGAAGTGCCTTTAATCGGCTTCTCTGGTTCACCTTGGACTTTGGCGACCTACATGGTTGAGGGCGGTTCAAGCAAAACCTTCGGCAAAATTAAGAAAATGGCCTTTGCTGAGCCTAAAACGCTTCACTTGTTGTTAGACAAGCTGGCCGACTCGGTGACCAGCTATTTGAATGCTCAGGTAAAAGCCGGTGCCCAATCCTTAATGATTTTCGATTCATGGGGTGGGGTATTAAGCCCGCGTGACTACGAAGAGTTCTCACTGCGTTACATGCACAAGATTGTTGATGGCTTAATTCGTGAAAACGATGGCCGCAAGGTACCTGTTACCTTGTTCACTAAGAGCGGTGGTCAGTGGATTGAAAAGATTGCTGCGACCGGTTGTGATGCCATAGGTCTGGATTGGACCATAGATATTGCCGATGCCAAGCGCCGTGTAGGCGACAAGGTGGCACTGCAGGGTAATATGGACCCATCCATGCTGCACGCCTCACCTGAGCGTATTCGTGAAGAAGTAGCATCGATTCTGGCCGGTTTTGGTCATGGCACTGGTCATGTCTTTAACTTAGGTCATGGTATAACCCCGGACGTTGATCCTGAGCACGCAGGTGCCTTTATCAATGCCGTGCATGAGCTAAGTGCGCAATACCACAAGTAATTACAGCTTAAAGAAAAAGCCCGCGTGGCGGGCTTTTTTGTGTCTGTCGCTTTATAACCTAGCCTTTAGTAAATCAGGCTGGTGCCATTGGCCATCATGGAGGCGCGGCCTTCCATTAGCTCCAGGTAATTTTGCGTTGGCCAGTTACGGCGTTTGGCTTCGTCGTAGGCCTGGCGCAGGTATTTTTCACCTTGCTGCATGCGTCCCAGTTCGCTGTAGGCAACACCCAGTACGGAAAGCAGTACCGGGTTATCTGGTGCTTCAGCGCGAGCCAGCTCGGCGTACTTAACCGCTTCTTCATAGTTACGGATAGATTCCTTATCGGCAAAAGCCAGCAGCTTGGCATAGGCTATCATGGCCGGAAGATACTGCTGATGCGTTGCTTGTTTAAGGATTTTCGCTGCTTTATCCAGGTCATAATGAACCGTTTCATAGTCAAGCAGCTTGTTGGCCAATTGATATTGGGCACGCTCGTTACCACTGTGGCTGGCTACTTCCAACCAGTTATAGGCTTTTTTCTTATCGGCTTTACAGGCGGTGCCGTATTCAAAGCAGCGTACTAACCATAACTGCGCATCATAGTTACCATTGATGGCGGCACGGTAGTACCAATCCAGGTAATGCTCTTCGCTGCCTTCTACCAAATTGGCTTCCAGCATCATGGCGTAGCGGGCTTCGGCGTAATTATTGCCTTGATCGGCGAGTGCTTTGAGTTTTTGTGAATACTCCGCCAGTTGTGACTTATATTCACGGCGATAATTGCTCTGGCTGCTTTGCAACTCGAAGGTGTGAGTGAGGTCGAACACAGCTTGCGGCTCGCCGCTGTAGTCGTTAGGTACATTGTATTGCCACTGGGTAATAGCGGCTAAGGCGGCGTCATCTATAACTCCTTTCGGGAAGGAGGCTATTACCCGCTCGTTTATAACATGACCCTGCTGGTTGACGTCAAAGCTCACCGTAGCCCAAGCGCTTTGAATACCACCTGCATCGTTATATTCCGGATTTACCTTTTGTTTAACCGAAATATAGCGAGCATCGTGGCCGGATTTATCTTCAACGGGTGCCAGGGTTCGCTGATGTTTGTCAAAACCGAATTGGTAAGCTAGTGCCTTGTAGCGGTCTTTCCCGTCTTTACGAGAGGGGACTGCACTGCGGATGTCACGATAGCGTTCTTTGGCATCATCGTTACCGTAATCCAGGGCGAGCATATACCAAGAAAAAGCGTTGTAGATATCGGCTGTGGCTCCAAGACCCTGTTCATACATCTTGGCCAGCTCGAACATGGCTTGGGGGTGCCCCTGCTCGGCGAGCTTTTTAAATTCAGAGAAGGCGGCGTCGAAATTTTTATTTTGGAGATCTTTCTGCGCGCTGGAATAATCGGCGAATGTGGCGAAACTTGCCAGACTTAATGCTGCACAAAGACCAAAGGCACGTATTTTCATTCCCTTTTCCTAACTTTTTCTTATTATATCATCAAGTTTACAATAATTTTACAGTTGAACAAGGGATGAATGATAAAAAATGGGCACAAGGCCCATTTTGATGTTTATAAAGGGTATTTTTCTTAATCTATATCAAACTAAACGATTAAGTCCGTTTAGCGCCGCTACTCGGTAGGCCTCGGCCATGGTCGGGTAGTTAAAGGTGGTGTTGACGAAGTATTCGACATTATTACCACCATTTTTCTGCTCCATAATGGCCTGGCCGATATGGACAATCTCCGAGGCACGTTCACCAAAGCAGTGAACACCTAGCACTTCCTTGGTTTCGCTATGGAATAGAATTTTTAGGCTACCTACCTCTGTGCCGGCAATTTGCGCCCGTGCCAGGTGTTTAAACTGAGCGCGACCTACCTCGTAAGGAATTTTGGCGGCGGTCAGCTGTTGCTCGGTTTTACCCACAGAGCTCATTTCCGGAATGGTGTAGATGCCGGCAGGAATATCCAAGATCAGCTTTTCGTTGCATTCCCCTTTGACTATGGCATCGGCACAGATACGGCCTTGGTCAAAGGCGGCGCTAGCCAGGCTGGGGTAACCAATGACATCACCGACCGCATAGATATTATCGACATCGGTTTGGTAGCTCTCATTAACCTTAAGCTGGCCACGGCTGTCGGCCTTTAAGCCTACCGCTGCCAGGTTTAAGGTGTCTGTATTACCGGTGCGGCCATTGGCAAAGAGCAGGCAGTCGGCCTTAACCCGTTTGCCCGACTTCATATGCATAATGATGCCGTTGTCGCGGGTTTCAACGTGATCGAATTCTTCATTGTGGCGAATAAAGATGCCGCTGTTCCAAAAGTGGTAGCTCAGGGCATCTGAAATTTCGTCATCCATAAAGGCCAGCAAGCGATCTCGGGTGTTAACCAAGTCAACCTTAGTGCCTAAGCCTTTGAAAATAGAAGCGTACTCACAACCAATCACACCGGCACCATAGATAAGAATGCGCTGTGGATCGTGTTGCAGGTTTAAAATAGTGTCGCTGTCATAGACGCGGGGATGATTAAAGTCGATTTCTGCCGGACGATAGGGGCGCGAGCCGGTCGCTATCACTATGGTGGGCGCACTTAGTTGCTCGATTGACCCGTCCTGATGCTGCACCTGAATCGTATGCTGATCGATAAAGCTGGCATCACCTTGATACAGGTCGATACGGTTGCGCTCATAAAAGCTGCTACGCAGGTTCGACTGCTTGGAGATCACCGCACTGGTATGATTCAAGATATCGCCAAAGGTCAGGCGACTAGGGCGCTCGGACATATTGAATAAGGGGTTGGCCTTGTATTCGATATAGCGGCTGACCGAGTGACGCAGGGCTTTTGAGGGAATGGTTCCCCAATGCACACAACCACCGCCGACGGCGCGCTGGCGTTCGATCACCGCCACCCTTTTATTGCTTTTGGCCAGGTTCATGGCGGTGCCTTCACCGCCCGGGCCTGTTCCTATAATAATGGCGTCATACTGGTATGCCGCCTCGGGCTTCTTCTTACTTGTGGTTTGTTTGGCCACGCTCACTCCTTTACCCTTTTAAACTTGGCAATCAGCTCTTAGCTATGCGCCTTTAGTAAGCGTGCATTTAACGCCAACCAGGCCTGCTTTTGTGTTTGCCAGGCATCTTCTAGTTCATGATATTGCTTCATTAAAGCGGATTTTTCGCATTGTTGCAGCATCGAATTCTTTTTTGCTTCAAGCACCTGCTTTTGTACCTGACAAAAATGCTGCAGTTTTTTCAGCAATACTTCGTACTCGTTTTGCAATAGCGCCAGTTTATCATGAGCGACTTCCTTGGCGGCAAGTTCGACCTTGGTTTTAGTCAATAAGGTTTGCGCCTTGGCCTGCTCGATGCGTTCTATGGGTGTGCGTTTAAGTTTTTTCGCCAGCCCCACATAGGCAAAGGTGCGGATCATCCACTTGGTAGGGTCATAATGCCACCAACGAATACCATTGCGGTAATCGCTGGCAAAAATATGGTGGAAGTTATGATAGCCTTCGCCATAGGTAAACAGCGCCAGCAAGCCATTATCACGGGCGGTATTTTTTTGTGTATAAGGACGCGAGCCCCAGATATGGGCCAGGGAGTTAATAAAGAAGGTAAAGTGCTGCGATAACACCAGACGTAGTAAGCCCGCCAGTAGCAGCATGCCAATGATGTCACCAAAAAGAACCCCAAGCAGCAGGGGCAGGCCGATATTCATCAAGATCACCAACTTCATATAATGCTTATGTTGCCACATGACCACCTTGTTACGTTGCAGGTCGCGGGCATTGTTGTAGTTGCCGTAGGCCTCGCCCTGGTAATCACGCAGCATCCAGCCAATATGGCTGTACCAAAAACCTCGGGTGGCGGCATAGGGGTCTTTGTCCGGATCATCGACCTGACCATGGTGTACCCTGTGGTCGCTGCTCCAGTGCAAGGCACTGTTTTGCAAAGCAAAGGCGCCGCCTAGTGCAAAGATAACTTCAATAATTGGGTGTACCTCATAGGCTTTATGAGCCCATAAACGGTGATAGCCGGCGGTGATTGAAAGACCGGCAAAAAACATACAGGCAACAAAGGCCCACCAATGCGAAGCGCTGTAGCCATGGGTTATGCCATACCAGGGAACTAGGGTAATAGCGGCTACAAAGGATAGGCTAAAGAAGAGCACATTGAGCCATAAAACAGGTGGTTTTTTCATGAAAATAAATCTCGGCGTACAAGTGTACGCTAAAATAGAGGTTCAATCTCTTAGCGTCAAGTATTAGACTTGAGTTTTTATCAGTCTAGGTGGCAAGCATGGCCGGAGTTCGCGCCCAGCAAAAAATGAAAACCCGTCAAGCATTGATTGCGGCGGCCTTTAACCAATTAAGTGCTGAGCATAGCTTTTCTAACCTCAGTTTGCGTGAGGTGGCCCGTGAAGCTGGCATAGCTCCGACGTCCTTCTATCGTCATTTTAAAGACATGAACGAGCTGGGTCTGACCATGGTTGATGAAGCCGGTTTAACCCTGCGCCAGTTGATGCGTCAGGCGCGCCGTCGTATCGCCAGTGGTGGCAGTGTGATCTCCACCTCAGTGCTGACCTTTATGGAGTTTATCGACAACCAGCCCAATCAGTTTCGGCTGCTGCTGCGGGAGCGATCGGGTACCTCGAAAGCATTTCGTTCCGCCGTTGCTCGCGAGATCAAACACTTTATTCTGGAGCTGGCTCATTATCTTGAAGGGGAAACCCAGTGTGATAGCCATCATGCCTATATGCAGGCCGAGGCCATGGTGACAATCGTTTTTACCTCAGGCGCCGAAGCACTGGATTTAGAAGGTCAGGCCCGCGAGGAGCTGGTAGAGCGTTTGCAGTGGCAGCTTAGATATATTTCCTTCGGCGGGTATCATTACGCGCAAAAAAACAGCAAATAAACTCAGCTATTAAAATAAAATAATATACGCAGAGATCCCCAGGCGCAGAGTTAGCCTCTGTGTCTTTTCCTCGCATCTTGGTTTTTATATTCCACTTTTTGTTTTTAGTTGGAATTATTTTTCTTAAAAACCGGCTTGAATCCCTTTTTGTTGGATTTTTTATGCTTGCTTCTATCCCGTGGTTAGTGTTAAAAAATAGCCAACTTACTAACGAACGAATACCCATGATGCACACTACTCAGTCAATTACTCGCTTACTCAACCTGCTGCTTCTAGAGCAAGACTGCGGGGCGTAGCGCGTTGGCTGTGTGTGACACAGACTTTGAATAAGACCCCGCACCTAGCGGGGTTTTTTTATTTCTAACGGGTTAATTTTTGGCATTGGGCACTGAGGATGAGGACATAAAATGCAAGACAAGGTTTGGATCTTTGACACCACCTTACGCGATGGTGAGCAGGCACTAAAGGCAAGTTTGACCGAAGATGACAAGCTGCAACTCGCTCATGCTATCAGTCGCCTTAATGTTGATGTGATGGAGGTGGGCTTCCCGGTTTCCAGTCCCGCCGATTTTCGTGCCGTGCAGCGTATCGCCAGCGAAGTAAAGGGGCCGATTATTTGTGGTTTGGCACGAGCGGTAGCTAAAGACATTGAAGCCTGCGGCGAGGCCTTAAAAACGGCGCAGCAGGGGCGTATTCATACCTTTATCGCCACCAGTCCACTGCATTTAGAGCATAAGTTACGAATGTCTTTGGACGATGCCACCGCTATGGCGGTGAAGGCTATTAAGCAAGCCCGTAATTATACCGATGATGTGGAATTTTCCTGTGAAGATGCTGGGCGCACGCCCCATGATCATCTATGCCGCATCGTCGAGCAGGCCATAGCCGCTGGCGCCAATACCATTAACCTACCGGATACCGTGGGTTATGTGACCCCAGATGAGTATGCGGCGATGATCCATCATTTAATGAATAACGTGCCGAACATAGATAAGGCGCGCTTAAGCGTGCACTGCCACAATGACTTGGGTTTGGCGGTGGCCAACTCCATTGCCGCGGTGCAAGCGGGGGCGCGCCAAATCGAATGCACGGTTAACGGTATCGGCGAGCGCGCCGGTAATTGCTCCTTGGAAGAGGTGGCGATGATCATGAAGATGCGTCAGGACCACCTTAAGGTGCATACGGATATTCGCAGTGAGGAGATTTACCGGGCGTCACGTCAGGTGGCGAAAATATGCAATATGCCGGTGCAGCCTAATAAAGCCATTGTTGGCGAAAACGCCTTTGCCCATAGCTCGGGTATTCACCAGGATGGCGTGCTAAAAGCGCAAAATACCTATGAAATTATGTCGCCGGAAAGTGTCGGCGTGCCCAGTAACCAGTTAAATATGACCTCGCGCTCAGGTCGCCATGTGATAGAGCACCGCCTCAGTGAACTTGGCTACCATGGCGACGACTATGATATGGACAGCTTGTATACCAGCTTCTTGGAGCTGGCCGACCAAAAAGGCACGGTTTATGACTACGATCTGGAAGCTATGATCTACTTTAATCAAATCCGCGATAAGGACGAGCATTACCAACTGCAGTATGTCAATGCCACTTCCAACTCCCAATCTGTGGCTACTGCGACTATCGGCCTTAGTGTGGCCGGCGAGCAAAAACAAGAAGCGGCCACGGGCAATGGCCCTGTTGAGGCCTCGTTTGCTGCCTTAGCGCGCTTAACCGGCATGGATGTGGATGTGATCGAATATAACCTGGACGCCACAGGTCAGGGCGCTAGCTCCTTGGGTCAGGTGGATATTATTGCTAAATATCAAGGGCGCACCTATCACGGCGCAGGCTTGGCGGCAGATATTGTTGAAGCCTCGGTGCATGCCATGGTGCGTGTGTACAACATTATTTATCGGGCCCAACAGGTGTCGAACTTAAAGCAACAAAGGAAAGCAGGATGAGTCAACAAAGTTATAGTATCGCCGTATTAGCGGGCGACGGCATAGGCCCGGAAGTCATGGCGGCGGCCGAGCTGGTTTTGGCGGCCACCAGTGAGGTATTCGGATTTTCCCTAACCTTGGCGCATCATGCGGTTGGCGGTTGTGCCATAGATGAATTTGGTGAAGCTTTGCCGGCGCATATCTTGGCTGCCTGCGAGCGTGCCGACGCCATCTTATTTGGTGCCGTTGGCGGCCCTAAATGGGAAGGCCTGCCGCCAGAGCAGCAACCGGAACGTGCTTCCTTGTTGCCGCTGCGCAAACACTTTGGTTTGTTCTGTAACCTGCGCCCGGCGCAACTATTACCGGCGTTGAGTCATTCGTCGCCGCTGCGCCAGGATATCAGTGCCAACGGTTTCGATATTTTATGCGTGCGCGAGCTGACCGGCGGTATTTACTTTGGTGAAAAGGGTCGCAGTGGCAGCGGCGCTCAGGAAGCGGCGTTTGATACTCAGACTTATTCTCGTGAAGAAATCGAGCGCATCGCCCGTTTTGCCTTTGATGCCGCGCGCCTGCGTCGAAATCATGTGACTTCGGTGGATAAGGCCAATGTGTTGGCAACCAGCGTGCTATGGCGTGAGGTGGTTAATGAGGTGAGTTGCGATTACCCGGATGTCACTTTAGATCACATCTATATAGATAACGCCGCCATGCAGTTGGTTAAACAGCCCAGCCAATTTGATGTGCTGCTGTGCGATAACCTGTTCGGCGATATTCTTTCCGACGAATGCGCGATGATCACCGGCTCCATGGGCTTGCTGCCTTCGGCAAGTCTGAACCAATCTGGCTTTGGTCTGTATGAACCTGCCGGCGGCTCGGCCCCAGACATTGCCGGTCAGGGCATTGCTAATCCCATAGCGCAGATTTTAAGTGCGGCACTGATGTTGCGTTATTCCCTGGGCCAAGACGAAGCGGCGCGGCGCATTGAAAAAGCGGTGGCCGAAGCGGTGGCCGCCGGTGTCGGCACCCCAGATATTTTCCCGCACGCGGGCTATAGCACTAGAGATGTGGCCAAGGCCATTGTTGAGCGTATTTAACCGAGAATGAGGAACGAGCAAGTGGCCCAAACCCTATACGACAAAATTTGGCAGGCGCATTGTGTTGCCCATTTAAACGAACAAACCGATTTGCTTTATATCGACCGTCACCTGGTGCATGAAGTGACCTCGCCCCAGGCCTTTGCCGGTCTGCGCGAGAAAAACCGCTCGGTGCGCTGCCCGCAAAAAACCTTTGCCACCATGGATCATAACGTTTCCACCAAGAGCCGCTCACTCGATGCCGCCAGCGAGGTGTCGCGTAATCAGTTGCAGGCCCTGGCGCAAAACTGCAAAGACTTTGGTATCGTCTTGTACGATCTTGATTCCATTAACCAGGGCATAGTCCATGTCATGGGGCCAGAGCAGGGCATTACTTTACCCGGCACCACCATAGTCTGTGGCGACAGCCATACCTCCACCCATGGTGCTTTTGGTGCCTTGGCGCACGGCATAGGAACTTCTGAGGTTGAACATGTACTGGCGACTCAAACTTTGCAGCAGAAAAAAGCCAAGTCGTTAAAAATTCAGGTCAATGGCATTTTACGTCCGACGGTCACGGCAAAAGATTTAATTTTGGCGGTGATAGGTCAATTAGGCACCGCCGGTGGCACAGGCTATGTGGCGGAGTTTTGCGGCACCGGCATTGAAGCACTGTCTATGGAAGCGCGCATGACGCTGTGCAATATGAGTATAGAAATGGGCGCCAAGGCCGGCTTAATTGCCCCGGATGAAAAAACTTATGCTTACCTTGAGGGGCGTCCTTTTGCACCGCGCGGTGAAGACTTTGCCGCCGCCGTTGCCTACTGGCAGACCTTACGCAGTGACGCCGATGCGGTATTTGATAAGGTCATCGAGATTGATGCTGCCGAGATACAGCCGCAAATCACCTGGGGCACCAGCCCGGAGCAAGTCATAGGTGTGAATGAGCCTATTCCCGATCCGCAGCAAGAGACGGATTTAATCAAGGCCGATGCCATTCGCAGCGCCTTGAAATACATGGATCTTAAGCCGGGGCAAAAGTTGAGTGAGGTCAGCGTTGATACCGTGTTTATAGGCTCCTGTACCAATAGCCGCATTGAAGATTTGCGCGCTGCCGCCGAAATTGTTGCCGGTAAGCAGGTAGCCCCTGGCATTGAGGCCTTGATTGTACCCGGCTCAGGATTAGTGAAAAAACAAGCGGAACAAGAAGGCTTGGCGGAAATCTTTAAGGCCGCTGGTTTTGAGTGGCGAGAGCCGGGCTGCTCCATGTGCCTGGCCATGAATGATGATCGTTTAGCGCCGGGTAAGCGCTGCGCCTCCACCTCTAACCGTAATTTTGAAGGCCGTCAGGGGCGCGGTGGTCGCACTCATTTGGTCAGTCCAGCCATGGCCGCTGCCGCCGCCATCGCCGGCCATTTCGTCGATATTCAAGGAGCCAACTAATGAGCTATTTTCACACCGGGTTAGTCGCCCCTTTGGATAAAAATAATGTCGATACGGATCAGATTATTCCGAAGCAGTTTCTAACCTCCACCAGTCGCGATGGTTTTGATAAGGCCTTGTTTTACGACTGGCGTTACCTGGAAAGCGGTGACCCGGATCCAAACTTTGTGCTTAATTACCCGCAATATCAGGGTGCCAGCGTGCTGCTTAGCCGTGATAATTTTGGCTGTGGCTCATCCCGCGAGCACGCGCCCTGGGCATTAAAGCAATATGGCTTCAGTGTGATTATTGCCGAAAGCTTTGCCGATATCTTCTTTAATAACTGTGCCAATAACCAGATGCTGGCCATTACCTTGTCGGGCGAGCAGCTGGATGCCTTATTTGCCTTGGCGCAGGGCGACACGCCTTTGCATATAGAGGTCGATTTGCAAAACCAGCAATTGCTGAGCCCGGCCTTTGCGCCCATTGCCTTTGAGGTACGCGCCGATATTAAGGAGCGTCTGCTTAGCGGCCTGGATTTTATCGGCGTCACCGAGCAGTTTAATCCGCAAATTGAAGCCTTTGAGCAGCAGTTACAGGCAGAGCGCCCTTGGCAATAATCTCAAAAACTCGCAATATCTATAATTTAAGCGCTAGTATGGCGCTTTATTTTTGTAATGGATGAACATCATGAAATTAGCTTTTGCCATTAGTGCGGCAGTATTAAGTCTGAGCACAGTTGCCGCTGCACGCCCTGCGCCTTTAGTGTCTATTCCTAGCCACGATGCGTTTTTTAACAATCTCAAAGCCCATTGCGGTAAAGCCTACCAAGGTGAAGTGAGTGTTGATAACGCCGGTTCAAGCAGCTTTAGCGAGGCCAAGCTGGTGATGCATGTGCGTCGTTGTAGCGACAGCGAATTGCAAATTCCGTTTCATGTGGGCGAAGATGCGTCACGCACCTGGATTATCACTAAAACTGGCAGTGGACTGAGCCTGAAGCATGATCACCGCCATGAAGACGGCACCGACGACGCCTCAACCATGTATGGCGGCCATACCCAGGATGCCGGCTTTGCCAATGTGCAGTCTTTCCCTGCGGATCAGTATTCCAAAGAGTTGTTTGTTGCTCAGGGTATTCCCCAGTCCATCGGCAATACCTGGCAAATGTATATCTACCCTGAAAAGTTCACTTATCGCTTAGTGCGTGAAGGGCGTGAGTTCCGCGTTGATTTTGACCTGACCAAGCCTATTGAGGCGCCAGCCGCGCCTTGGGGTTATACGGACTAATCGCAGCTGACTTCAGTCAGCAGGTTAGCTTCATAGGCGCGTGGGGTAGTGGGGAAGCTGTCGTATTCCTGCACCCCTTCAAATACCTGTATATTAAACGCGCCGCTTCGGCACAACTTGCGTGCGTGGCGCAGCAGAAACACACTCTGGCGTTGAAAGTGCTGGTAATCATCGGCCACTACTTCCAGGCGATAGCGCTTATCGGCCAGCTTGGTTTGGTAGTAATGTACCTTTTCATCGAAATCATAAAGCTTCTCGCGTTTGCCCTCGGGCGTTTGTGCGTAGCTACTGGCTGCCAGTAATATCGACATGCTTGCCAGCCAAGGTGTAAGTAGAGTCATAATGCCCCTGTTGTCTCAGTACTGCGTATCTATTACAGTGAGTGTAACACTTACCGAGGGCCCTGCCATGTTAGAGCATATTAAGCAGTTTTTTACATCCCTAGCGGCAACACCCGAGCAGCCGCGGTTACCTGATTTTAAAATCTCGGTGGCTGCCCTTTTGGTTGAGGTGATGCGCGCCGATAGCGAGCTACAGGCACAAGAGCAAGCAAGCTTACGGACCTTATTACAAAAGTACTTTGCCCTGGAGATGGAGCAGGTGGATACCCTGATCAAGGCCGCCACCTTGGATTTGGATGAAGCCATCGACTATTTTCGTTTTTCCAAGCAGATCAATGACAACACCAGTGCCGAGCAAAGGGTGGAAATAGTGCAACTGCTGTGGCAACTGGCCTATGCGGATGGCGAGCTGGATAAACACGAGGAGCATGTGGTGCGTCGCGTTGCCGATTTGCTCTATGTTACCCACAACGACTTTATTAAAGCCAAATTAGCGGCCCAGTCGGCCAGTCAGTCGGAAAATTAAAAAAACCGACATGGCTTATGAAGGACTGGGTGAGGTCAACCCCGAGCTTAATCATCAGCTGCAAGCGCAGATAGAGGCGACATCGGAAAAGTCTCGCCTGGAGTTAACACCGGGGCAGCGCTTACTTAGCCAGGGAGAGGCACAGGAATATGCCTACTATATTGTTTCCGGCGTGCTGGTGGCCACTCATCTAGATGAAGCGGGCTGCGAGCATTATAAAGAGTTTTATTTTGCCGGTGAGCTGGTGTTTCTCTACAGTGCCTGGATCAATCAAGGTGCTGCCCAATACAATATTGAGGTGCTTAAACCTAGCCAGGTATTGCGCGTGCCTATTGGTGTTCTCTCTCGGCCCCATTGGCAAGCCCTGGTGCTGGCGTTGTTAAAACAGCAAGTGCTGTATAAGGAAGCCAAAGAAGCCTTTCTCTTGCTGCAAACGCCGCAGCAGCGCTATCAATATCTCTATCAACACCGCCGTCACTGGTTGGCACAGCTGAGTTTGCATCAGGTGGCTAAGTATTTGGGGATCAGCGCGGTCAGCCTGTCACGTATTCGTGCTCGTCTGGGAATTAGTTAATCCGAATTAACAAAGGTTAAGGCGCTTTTGCCATCGTCCGTTCATTATCAGCGCGCGGAGGAAGCATGACCTATTATCTTATTTCCCAAGCGCTAGCGGCCATTGCCGTGGCGCTTGATATAATGTCGTTTCAATTCTATCGCCGTCATTATGTGCTGGCCTGTTTGGTCGCCTCGACGGCATTGACGTCCATTCATTATATTTTGTTGCAACAAGCGGCGGGGGCGGCCTTAATGGCGCTGGCGTCGGTGCGTTATGCCATCAGCATTCGCTATCAGCGACGGCAATTGATGCGTTTTTTTATCCTTTGCGCCTTAGTGCTTGGCGTCTTGGTAATGGATTCCTGGTGGTCGTTATTGGCGGTGGCCGGCAGTTGTTTGCAAACCTATGCGGCTTTTCAGGGAGAGCAGGTGCACATGCGGCTCAGCATGTTAGTTGGCACCTGCTTTTGGCTGGCTTATGCGGTGATTGCCGGTTCGCCAGTGGCCATGGTGATGGAGGCTTTGTTCCTCACCAGCAATCTGATTGGCTTGTATCGCTTTCGCGCGAGTTTAAACTAGCCGTTTAGCTTATTGGTGACATCGACCAATTGCGCCGTAAGGGTATTGATTTTCTCGCTGGTAGCGGCGTCATTGATCTGACCTTGCTCATCAACAAGAGTGTGAATGCCGCCAATGGCAAGCTGATCCCCTAATACTAGGGCGCCGATGCCGCTGAGAATATCGCGAACATGGTTAAGGCCACGCAGACCACCTAGTCCACCGGGTGAGGCGGCAAATAAGGCTACCACCTTATTGCGAAATGCCGGGGTGGCGCCTGGCTCGGTGCGTGATGCCCAGTCGATGGCATTCTTTAACACTGCAGTGATAGAGCCGTTGTACTCCGGGTTGGCCAACAAGATGGCATCGGCCGAGCGCAGCTTGTCTTTAAGAATGATGACGCTTGCGGGCGTGCCTTGGGCTTCAACGTCTTCATTAAACATAGGCAGGTCAAGTTCGGCCAGGGATATAACTTCAACTTCCGCGCCTTGTTGCATTGCCAGCTCAGCGGCATGGGCGATAACGGCGTGGTTAAAACTGTTGCTACGTAGGCTGCCCGCCAGGGCGATAATTTTTGCGTTAGTCATGTTAGTGATCCTTATGCAGTGGCAATGGTTGCTATGTGCTTGGAGGTTACTTTAAAAGAAAATCGCCTTGCATAAAAGCATAAAAAACGCAAAGCTTATGTGCATATAAACACATAAGGATGAAGCTATGGCAAGTGAGTTTAGCGATTGGCAGGATATTAAGGTGGCCTTTGAGGTTGCCCGCCGCGGCACCCTGACTTCGGCAGCTCAGGCGCTAGGTGTGCATCACAGCACAGTGCTGCGCCGCATTAACCATCTCGAGCAAAGCTTGAATACCCGTTTGTTTCATCGTCATGCCCGCGGCTATACGATGACAGAAACCGGCGCACAGCTGTTTGCCAGTGCTGAGCAGATCAACGAGCAACTCGAATCTCTGCACAGCAGCATTATGGCCGCCGACACCACATTAAGCGGTTCATTGTTATTGACCACTGTTAGTGGCTTTATCGATATTTTGGCGCCCGTATGTGAGCTTTTTCAAAAGCGTCATCCGCAAGTGCAGCTAGAGATACTCTTAGATCAAAAGCGCTTACGTCTGGATCATGGTCAGGCGCATATAGCCGTGCGCGCCGGTCCGCGTCCTGACGAAGGAGACTATATTGCCCAGCACCTGTGTATCCGAGATTCCGGACTCTTTGCCCATGAACGTTACTTGGCGCGTATGGGGGAGCCCAAGTCGTTAAGTGAGTTGCAGCAGCATCATTTTATTTCCGGGGTAACCGGTTTTAATAGCCGAGTTCCTTACTTTGCCTGGGTTGATGAGCATATTAAAGCGTCGCAAATCACCCTGCGGGTGTCGGAAACATCCGACGCCAACCGCGCCATCGTCAATGCTCTGGGGATTGGCGGCATGCAAAAAGAGGTGGCGCGCCTATATCCGCAGCTGCGCCCTGTGCTGCCCGAGGAGCTGAATTGGCAGCATGATGTCTGGCTGGTAACGCACCACCAAATGCACCGTAGTGCCAAGGTGCAAGCCTTTGCGCAACTGCTAAAGCAGCACTTTCGCTCCTAAACTTTGCGGCGTCGTCGCCAGGGCGGGTTTTGAAACAGCAGCATGATGCCGCTTAGGGCAAACAAGACGGCGCTCAGGGCGAAGCCGATCAACAAGGGGTTATTGAAGTTGTTGCGCTCGTCATAATCCATAATGTGCAGCATCCAGAAGAAATCGAAGATGCGCCAAATGGTGGAGCGTACACTAATAAATTCGCCGCTATGCAGATCAAAATATAAGGTGGTGGCGCACCAATCGGCAAATTCAACCTGCCACACCTGCGGGCGGTTTTCTATTTCCAGCGGCCCCTGTGCTAATGCTTTGATACTGCTTATTTGTGCCTCGCCTAAGTAATGAGCCTGGGCTAGGACAGCAACCTGTTGCTCGTTGATATCACTTAAGCTCTGGCCGCTGCGGCCATCGAACAGTTGGGTCTGGTGCTGATCGCTGGCGACTATTATGGGAGTGTCGAGGCGGTGGCCAAAGGTAATCTGGGTTAAAGTCGGCATGGCGGCGCGGATGGAATCAACCGAGGCGCTGTAGTCGCTGTGGCTAAAAGGGTTGGTTAATTGCTTTTGGGCCAAATGCTTACCATGCACATAATGTAAAGGCATGGCACTCATAAAGAGGCCGCCGAATAACCAGGCTAAAAGTTGCAAGGCAAGCACATAGCCCGCCCACTTATGGATTGTTCTACTATGTTTAAAAAGGCGCTTATTCATTATTGTTATCGCCTAGAGGTGGATAACTCCAGTGTACGCCCTTGTTATTAATGGTCAATATGACACAATGACGCAGATTTAAACTTAACCGGCCTGTGGCGTAAACGGGAGCAAAACACTAGATGGCAGACATTCAATTTCTTAACGTTGATCTTGAGCTGGAATCGCAACAGGACATTAGTGCCCTGGTTGCCGACTTGGATAAGCGCGCTGTGGTGCTGCATTATGACAAGGATGATACCCGCCAGTTGGCTCGCTTTGAGGCCAACAGCGATGCCATCAGCCCAGATAAAGCTATTAATGAATTGTGTGAGCTGATCGAGTCTTGTTCTAAGGCTGCATTAAAACAATGGCTGACCTGCTCGCGCCGCACCTTTGACTTGGGCTTTAGTTCAGGGCATTCACCAAAATGCTTTAATGAAGCCATCAGCGCCGATACCTTGCTGCGTATCTCCGCCATAGGTGCTGGGATAGAAGTCACCATCTACGCCGTAGAAGACTAATAGAGCGCCAAATGGCGCTTTTTTATTGCGCGCAAATCACCTCCCTTCTCTTTGCCGCGGGTAAGACTCATCTAACCCCTCTTTTAAACTGTTTTTGTTGGAAAAAAACGAAATTAATAACCAATTGGAATAACAAAGCAGATTCTATTCTTTTTTCCTGCCTTCGCACCTAGGTATGCTTCAGGCTCACCATAGCCTGGTATTCACCTTTTTTGTTGCCGGGCAAACACGAATTTTATACTGCATGGCGCAAAGGCGATGCGGTTTTGGGTTAGAGGAAAAAAGATGTTGTTAAACCAGCTGAACGCGGCGGCGAGCCCGCTTACACCTGAGCAGGTGCAAAAACTCCAAGGTTTGGTGGCCGAATTAAATCCAATCCAGCAGGCCTGGGTGAGTGGTTACCTGGCCGGCAATGCTAACAGTGCCGCCTTGGCTGGTGGCGTGGCGAGTGCGGCAAGTAATGTCGCCGAAGCCGCAACTCTGACCATTCTATATGGCTCGCAAACCGGTAATGCCAAGGGCGTGGCCACGCAATTGCAAGCGCAGGCACAAGCACGCGGCCTGGCGGTAAACCTGGTGAGCATGGCTGATTACAAACCAACGGCGCTGAAGAAAGAGCAGTTTATCAGCATAGTGGTATCTACTTATGGTGAGGGTGAGCCGCCCGAAGATGCCGAAGCCCTGTATGAGTTTTTAGCCACGAAAAAAGCACCAAAATTAGCAGGTGTAAAAATTGCCGTGCTGGGTTTGGGTGACTCCAGCTATGAATTCTTCTGCCAAACCGCAAAAGATTTTGAAGAGCGTTTAGTTAAGCTCGGAGCCGAAGTGATACTGCAGCGTGCCGATCTGGATGTGGATTATGAAGACCACAGTGATGCCTGGATCAATGGCGCTCTGGATGCTTTCGAGCCCGACCTTAAAGCCCAGCAAACGAATAGTAATGTGGTAAGCATGCCGATGACCGCGGGCGCAGCTAGCCAGTACAACAAGCAAAACCCATTTGCCGCCGAATTAGTGACGGTGCAGAAGATCACAGGTCGCGACTCAACAAAAGATGTGCGCCATATCGAGATCTCTTTGGAAGACTCTGGTATCCAGTATCAACCTGGGGATTCATTGGGCGTATATTTCCTTAACGATGAAACCAAGGTCGATAAGGTTTTAGCGACCTTAGAGCTAGATGGCGAGACTCAGGTAACCTTGGGCGATGAGGCTTTAAGTTTACGTGACGCATTAATCGAGCGTTTGGAGTTAACCCAGTCTTACCCTGGCTTTGTGGAGAAATACGCGGCTGTGACAGAAAACGCCGAATTACTGGCGCTGGTTGCAGATAAAGCGGCGATGCGCGAGTACATAGAAGCGCGCCAAACCTATGATGTTATTTTACAAAACCCGGCCAAGGTGAGCGCCCAAGAGCTAGTAGACAGCCTGCGCAAAGTGCAGCCGCGTCTTTACTCTATCGCCTCAAGCCAGGCCGAAGTGGAAGACGAAGTGCACCTTACTCTTGCCGTGGTTGAGTTCGACGGTTTTGGCGAGCAGCACCTGGGTGGTTGTTCTGGTTATTTGGGTCGATTTGCCGAAGAAGGCGCGACCATTAAGGTATTTACCGAGCACAATGATAATTTCCGTTTGCCTGCTGATGATAATACGCCAGTGATCATGATAGGTCCGGGTACAGGTATTGCACCTTTCCGCGCCTTCTTACAAGAGCGTGAAGCTCGTGATGCACAAGGTAATAACTGGCTGTTTTTCGGCAACCCACACTTTACTCAGGATTTCTTGTATCAAACCGAAATTCAAGGCTACTTGAAGTCGGGTCTACTTACTAAGATTGATGTGGCCTGGAGCCGCGATCAGGCGCAGAAAGTATATGTACAGGACCGTATCCGTGAACAGGGTGAGCAGTTGTTTGCCTGGCTAGAGCAGGGCGCTCATCTGTATATCTGTGGTGACGCCTCGCGCATGGCCAAAGACGTACACCAGGCCTTAATTGATGTGATCAAAGCCCAGGGTGGCAAAGATGATGAGAGCGCCGAGCAATATTTGAAAGAGCTACGCAGCGCTAACCGTTACCAAAAAGATGTTTATTAAGCGCCCGTCAGCGCCCCGAATGTAGGAATTGAAATGAGCGATTACAAGCCAAATAGCAAGCATGATCCACAAGCCAAACTTGCTGACAACGAGCGTTTAAAAACAGATAGTAATTTTTTACGCGGCACCATAGCTGAGGATCTTAAAGATCAGATCACCGGTGGCTTTACCGCCGATAACTTCCAGCTGATCCGTTTCCACGGCATGTATCAGCAGGACGACCGTGATATTCGTCCTGAGCGTGCCAAGCAAAAGTTGGAACCTTTACATAATGTGATGCTGCGTGCCCGTATGCCAGGTGGCATCATCAAGCCAGAACAATGGTTAGCCATCGACAAGTTTGCCGAAGAAAAGACCATGTATGGCTCGATTCGACTTACGACCCGTCAAACATTCCAGTTTCACGGTGTTTTAAAGCCGAATATTAAAGATATGCACCAGATGCTTAACAGCGTCGGTATCGACTCTATTGCTACCGCTGGTGATGTAAACCGTAACGTACTGTGCACCACCAACCCGGTGGAGTCGGAACTGCATCAGGAAGCCTATGAGTGGGCGGCGAAGATCTCCGAGCATTTGCTACCAAAAACCCGAGCGTACGCAGAGATCTGGTTAAATGGTGAAAAGTCGGAAACCACAGAAGAGCCGATCTTAGGTTCAACCTATTTGCCACGTAAGTTTAAAACGACTGTGACCATTCCACCGAACAACGAAGTGGATGTGCATGCCAACGACTTGAACTTTGTGGCCATTGCCGAAAACGGCAAGTTAGTTGGTTTTAACGTCCTGGTAGGTGGTGGTCTGGCCATGACTCATGGTGACGTAAATACTTACCCGCGTAAGGCGGATGACTTTGGTTATGTGCCGCTTGAGCACACCCTGGCCATTGCCGAGCACGTTGTATCTGTGCAGCGCGATTGGGGTAACCGAGTTAACCGTAAAAATGCCAAGACTAAATACACCCTAGATACCTTTGGCAGCGATGCCTTTAAGGCAGAAGTTGAAAAACGTGCCGGTGTGAAGTTTGCAGAAAGTCGCCCTTATGAGTTTACGCACCGTGGCGACCGCTTCGGTTGGGTTGAAGGTATAGATGGTAAACATCACCTCACAGTGTTTATTCAAAACGGTCGTATTCTTGATTTCCCTGATAAGGCCTTAAAAACCGGTTGTCGCAAAATTGCCGAGATCCACCAAGGTGATTTCCGCATGACGGCTAACCAGAACCTGATCATTGCCGGTGTTCCTGCGGATCAAAAGGCGGTGATTGAACAGCTTGCTCGTGAGCATGGCCTTATCGACGACACCCATACTGAGCAGCGTAAGGCGTCAATGGCCTGTGTGGCCTTACCGACCTGCCCACTGGCTATGGCGGAAGCAGAGCGTTACTTGCCGGACCTGATTGAAAAGACGGAAGCGCTCTTGGCTAAGCATGGTGTTGCCGACGATCACATTATCTTACGCGTGGTTGGCTGCCCTAATGGTTGTGGTCGTGCCATGTTGGCCGAAGCCGGTCTGGTAGGTAAAGGTCCAGGTAAATACAACCTGTACTTAGGCGGCAACCGCGAAGGTACACGTATACCTAAACTCTATTTAGAGAATGTGGGTGAAGATGTGTATCTCAATGCCCTTGATGAACTGATTGGCCGCTGGGCCAGTGAGCGCAATGATGCGGAAGGTTTCGGTGATTTCGTGATCCGTCAGGGGATCGTTGCCGAGGTCAAGGTATCGAAAACAGACTTTTACGCGTAAGCCTAATGCGAGGACAAGAAAATGAGCGCATTTAGTCAGATATTAACGCTTGATAAAGCCGAGCAGCAGGCTCTGTTGGTGGATATCAATACCATCTTAGCCAATAAAACCCCTGAGCAAAGGGTGCAATGGGCGATGGAAAATTTGCCGAGTACGCATATTTTGTCCTCCAGCTTTGGTATACAAGCTGCCGTGATGCTGCACTTGGTGACCAGTGTAAAACAGGATACCCCTGTGGTCCTGACCGATACCGGTCATCTGTTCCCGGAAACCTATCAATTTATTGACCAGTTAACGCAGCGCTTACAGCTGAATCTAAAGGTCTATAAATCGCAGCTAAGCCCGGCCTGGCAAGAAGCCAAATACGGCAAGTTGTGGGAGCAGGGTGAAGGGGGGATCAAAATGTATAACCAGCTTAATAAGGTCGAGCCTATGACTCAGGCCTTGCAGGAGCTAGAGGCTGGAACCTGGTTTAGTGGCCTGCGACGTCAGCAATCAAGTACCCGTCAAGACAAGAACATAGTCGAAATCAGTCGGGGAACCGTTAAAGTGTATCCCATCATTGAATGGGATAACCGTGACGTCTACCAATATCTAAGCAAGCATGACTTGCCTTATCATCCACTGTGGGAGCAGGGTTATGTGTCTATGGGTGATGTTCACACCACGCGTAAACTTGAGCCAGGGATGACAGAGGAAGAAACGCGCTTCTTTGGCTTAAGCCGAGAATGTGGCTTGCATATAGATGGTGATGGTATCTAATGAACCCGAGTTTGGGTTAAAGAATAAAAAAGAGGGCTAAGCCCTCTTTTTTATTCTTCGTTATCTTGTTTTTGCTTCGCTTCTCTGACCTTCAGCGTTCTTTCCTGATATTCCTTATCATTAAGCTGATTGATCATTAGGTCGGCGTCCTTTAATGCGACCTCGACAAAACCAAAGCCACGGCGTTTGCCCGTATGCTTATCTTTTAATAAGCGCACACTAAACACCATGCCGTGTTGTTCAAATAGTTCTTTAACCATATGCTCGTTGGCACGGTAAGGAAGATTACCTACATAAAGTGTCCTGGTGTCCGTTGCGGCTTCCTCAGTAGCCGTACCGTCGCTTTTGCCGTTAAGCACCAACAACAGGATCCCTGTGCTCGCCGCACCTAATGCAAATGCCAATGGCGCAGATAAAGAGGACGTAGGTAAAACGAAAGCGAGAAGAACGTAGCCTAAAACTGCGCTACAAACGGAGATTATAATTGTTTTTAGATTAGCTGATGTCATTGTGATCTACCAATATACATGGAATAAACATTAATTTAACAAAACGAAAAGCCTTATCTTAACCAGATTAGTTCACATAGCAACATTTAAAGGCAGGATCTTCATTTATATTCCTAAAAATTGACTAATATCTGGTCGTTTAAGTAGTAAAAAAGCTCTCTTTGTTTGTATTTTGAGCGAACGGAAAAGATCTTTAAAAAAAGTGTTGATCTGAATTTCGATCTCCCTATAATGCGCATCCACCGACACGGCGGGCAGCAACGAATAGCGCTGAACGAGGTAAAGGTTGAGTCAAGTAAAACTCAGTTTTGAAAAATGAAAACTTTCTCAAGATTAAGTGTTGACAACAAATTAGGAAAGCGTAGAATGCGCAGCCCTGACGCGGTGAAAGCCGCAGCGACAACAAGTCGCAACGTTCTTTAAAAATATGAAGCAATCATCTGTGTGGGCACTCGTACAGATTGAGTTCTAACAGCCGATTCTAGTTCGCTAGATGATGCAAAAAAATTTAGAGTCTCAATGTTTTTTCCTTAAATGGAAAGTGAGTGACCAACAGCAACAAGTTTACTTGTTGCAGCACAGTCAATTCGATATCGAAAGATATCATCACAGTATTCATTGAGCAGAAGCTTAGGCTTCAAAAAACTTTTAATTGAAGAGTTTGATCATGGCTCAGATTGAACGCTGGCGGCAGGCCTAACACATGCAAGTCGAGCGGTAACATTTCTAGCTTGCTAGAAGATGACGAGCGGCGGACGGGTGAGTA
>NZ_JBCGCU010000022.1:0-41609 GCF_038739665.1 Pseudoalteromonas qingdaonensis
CGTAATCAGATAGTTTGGCTAACTCATTGAATAACATATTCAATAAACCTTTCTTCGACCACAAATTGAAGCGGCGATAAACGGCGCTCCAACTGCCAAATTCTGTGGGTAAATCACGCCACGGAATACCTGTTCTCAGCCGGAAGAGTATCCCTTCAAACGTCATTCTGTGTTCTGGTTTATTGTAAATGCGGCCTGTACTCTTCATTAGTTGAAGTAGCTTTTGCCACCGCTTATCAGTTAGCATTAGTCTCGGCATGGTATTGAGTTGTTTTTTTACTTTTGGCGAAGCAAATTATAACTCTTTACCATGCCGCTCAAAAACTAGTCACGAAAGATCAACACACCTTAGGTATTTTATTGTTATGCAATAAAAAAAGCGCAGCCTGTGCGCTTTTCGTAAATAAAGTTACAACTTTAATTAACCACCTAACAAGCTAATAGCCGCTTGTGGTATCTGGTTTGCTTGCGACAAGATTGATGTACCCGCTTGTTGTAAGATTTGGTTTTTAGTCATTTGAGCCGTTTCTGTTGCAAAGTCAGTATCTTGAATACGGCTTCGTGAAGCAGAAACATTTTCTTGAATGTTAGCTAAATTGCTAATAGTGTGACTAAAGCGGTTTTGGATAGCACCTAAATCAGCCCTTTGGTCATCAATCTGTTTAATTGCTGCATCAATTGATTCAAGCGCTGCTTGTGCCCCTGCTCCATCTGCCCCACTGATGTCAATTGAACCAACAGCGGTACCACCGGTAGCGCTATCAGCAACGCCTAATGTAGCTGCACCAGGGGATGCAACAGCAGCAAAAGTTCCACCAGTTGCTACAGAGCTGCCCGCAGTAAAGGCGGTTACTTCATTCGTTGTTGAAAAAGTAATAGAACCCGCCCCGTCTGAAATTGCACGCACACCCAAAGAACCTACATTATCATTTATGGCATCAATCATATCATCGGTGCCCGCACCAGCAGCAACTTCAAAACTGACTGATTTAGTTCCATCTGCATCAGTTACTGCAAACGTTATAGTTTCGGCTGCAGCACCTATATTAGTAGCATCAAAACCTGCTACTGTAGCAGTTTTACCTTTCACAACACCTAAATCACTTGCTTTCATACTTTTTAAAGTCATTTCAATTGTTTCATTAGCATTAGAACCAACTTGAAAAGACTTTGTGCCGAAGTTACCATCTAAAAGTTTCTGACCACCGAATGAAGTAGTATCTGCGATACGGGTTAATTCTGTTTGTAATTGCGACACTTCTTTTTGCAATGCTGCACGATCTTCTGCTGAATTTGAACCATTCGCAGATTGCAGCGCAAGCTCACGCATACGCTGTAATATATTGGTCGATTCAGCAAGAGCACCTTCAGCGGTTTGCGCCATTGAGATACCATCATTCGCGTTACGTTGTGCCACTGCTAAACCATTTATTTGTGATGTTAATCTGTTTGAAATTTGCAAGCCGGCTGCGTCATCTTTCGCACTATTGATACGCATACCAGACGCCAAACGCTCCATGGAAGTGGCGAGCCCTTCACCGGACTTTGTCAGGTTACGCTGCGCGTTGATCGAGGATACATTGGTATTGACTGTAAGTGCCATAATCATCTCCTAAGAGGTTAACCGTGGTTCCTGCTATCAGGCGAACCACTTGGAATTTTTATTTTCTATTGGTTATATTCACACAATGTGCCAATATTTATTTAACATTAAATATCAACAACTTAAATAAGTGACGAACATTTTTCCTGCCCACATCGTCAGCTTATTGCCGCTTGTTTTGCAGCCTGGCAAATACCAAGCTCAAACGCGGCAGTAAAGAGCCACCTTTTGTCGGGTTGTAAGTCGGTACTGTGGGCGAGGCTTTAGCCTTGCAAAGGCCAATTATCAGACTTAAGTCTGACCTACAACGACAATGAGGCAGGGGTTATCTTTTGTCGGGTTGTAGGTCGGTGCTCTGCGCCGACAATGGGCCAATGATCTGCATCTTTGTCGGGCTGGAAGCCAGACCTACAACCATGGCGGCAAAGCCCGACCTACAACGACGTACCACCATGGCGGCAAAATCAACACTGTGTTATCCGATATAATCAAACAGCGATAACTTAGCCAAGCGGCCAAAGGTGGCCTGAGAGGCTTGCAAGGCGGTTTCATGTTGCGTCAATTCACTGATGGCCGCGGCCATATCCACTTCCACCAAGTTAGAGCGCGCCGCCTGATTGTTGATCTCGCGGGCGCTGTTACTGTCTTGTACTCGCTCCAGGGCTATCATGCGTGCGCCCAAGGTGGCCTGGGTATAGACCACTTTTTCCGACGCGTTGCGCAAGCCCACATTGGCATTGGCGAGGTTATGGTGGTATTGCTCATTGGTCAGTGAGCCGTCTTCGAGGGTATTGATCAAATCACCCAGGGTATTTAACAGGTTTTGCTTTTGCGGTGCTTCCAAGGTCACGGTGGCCGTGGTTTCCCCCTCACTCACCCTTATGCTCATGCCATTAAACTCAATCGCTTCACCGCTGTAGTTGCCACTTTGCAGCACAGTGCCCGTACTATCGACTACTTCATATTGATCCCCTGTGGCCGGGGGAGTTGGAGGAAGAACATTAATAGTAAAGGTATTATTGGCTGGGTTGGCAGCGTCATAATTGGCCTGATGAAAGGCGTCAAACGCGCCCTGATCGGCAATAACGGCTATGCCTGTGCCCAAATCAGTATTGGCAATATTAAGTCGCGCCGCCACCTGTTCAAAGGTGGTAAAACCATTATCGCTGGAGTTGATTTTTACGTTATTGGCAATGGTGATTTGATGCTGGCCCTGATCGCCCTGATACTCATACTCGCCAGTGACACTGTCAAACTGATAGGCCTGACTAGCATCTTGATAACCGGAAAACAGGAATTTGCCGTCTTCCGTTTGCGTATTCATCAAGTCATACAGAGTTTGTTGCAGCTCTTTAAGCTCGCTGGCCAGGGCTTTTTTATCCTGCTCGTTTAAGGCGCCGTTACCGGCACGCACCGCCAGCTCCTCGGTATACTGAATTGTGGTATTGATATTTTGCAGCACACTTTCCTGGATGTTTAAGCGGTTACTGAGCAGATTGATGTTTTTCTCGTGTTGCTCATTGATCTGTATTTTGTCACCCAACAACATGGCCTGGGCATAGTCGCTGGGAGCCTGTGAGGCACTAGTGTATTTCACGCCGGTGTCCACTTGGTTTTGCGCCTGTAATACATCCGATTGCTTACGCAGTAACTGGTTCAGGCTATTTTGATAAAACATATTATTTGATAAACGCATAGCAGTTACCTCGCAGAGCTAAGCAGGGTGTCGAAAACGGTTTGGGCAGTTTGCAGAATACGGGCCGACGCCGAATAACTTTGTTGAAAACGCAATAAATTGGCGGCTTCTTCATCGAGGTTGACCCCAGAGAGCGACTCATACCAGGCATTTGACTGGGCTTCTAAAGCGCTAAAGGCGCCAAAGCTGGTTTGTGCCTGCGCCGTCACCATACCGATATCACTCACCGTCCCGGCATAGGCCTGATTGAAGGTTTTGCCATTGCTGCCATCATTTTGGGCATTCACGCTTTGACGCACCAGATTCTGGTTTTGCAAACCCGCCAGGGCCTGACCATTACGGTTATCATCAAAACCCTGGTCATTAAATTCGACGCTAAAGCTGTCCCCTACCTCGGACGTGCCTTTAATATCAAAATCAAAACCATAGTTATCAAAGGGCGCGCCGGCCTGGGCGAGGATATTGTCTTTGGGATCGCTCATGGTGAAGGTCACCGAATTTGCACTGTCGGACAGGGTGTATTGATCCGGCTCTGCAACCTTGGTGAGGGTCAACTCACCATTGGCCAGGCTCGGTGGCGGCCCGGGTAGGAAGCCAGCGCCAATACTGGTTACCGAGCCGGCGCTAATGCTGGCCTCGGAGTTATTATTAATATTCGTTTCGGTGCGGATGGGCGAGGCCAGAGCCAGGTGTTCGCCCTGATCCGTGGCCAGGGTCAGCTGGCTGGCAGCAGCACTATTGAGCTTGATATCCACCTTATCGCCGATGGCACCCAGGGTACTGACATTAATTTGCAGGCCGAAAGAGTCATTGCCACCAAAGTCCACATCGCCATTGACGGCTATGGTGGCCGCCGATGCTGTGCCTATGGCCTTGCCGGAAGCATCTATGGGTTGCACCAGAACATCGTTGGCACTTGGGCCGGTAAACTCAAGACGAAAATCACTGGCGGGAATATTACTGCCCTGCCCCGGCGCTAAGGTAGCACTGAGTTCGGCATTGCTGTTGCCATGGGCCAGACCGACAACGCTCGGCAAGGTAAAGAGATCACCACCTAACTCGCCATTGCCCGCCATACCCAGTCTATTTTGCTGGTTAAAGGCATCGGCAAAAGACAAGGCCATTTGCCCAAGCTGGGTTTGCGCCGGAATAAGGATCTCATCACGATAGGCCAGCACCCCACCAATTTCCCCCTTCAGGGTATTAGGGTCGATATCGATGGCGATGGCTTTGCCATCTTGCAAATCGAGCTTGAGCTCCATCTTGCTGGGATCCGGGTCTCCTTGCAGGGAGAACATATTAAAGGTGCCGTTTTCCATCACCAGGGACTCACCCGAGCTCATAAACACCAGCTTCTCGCCATGAGGGCCATCTGTGGTTTCGATATTAACCAGCTCGGATAGCTCCTTAATCGCCAGGTCGCGTTCATTGTAAAGATTGCTGGCGCTGGCTTGTGAATCTCTGCCATGTACGGCGGCGATCTTACTGTTAAGCTCGCTGATTTTGCCAATCAAGCCGTTTGCTTCCTGGCTTAAGCTGTAGAGCTGGTCATTGACCGTCTGCTGTTGCTCGCTCAGCGTCCCCGACAAGGTATGGAGCTGATCAACAAAGCCCTGAGCATTGCTGAAGAACAAGGACCGGGTAGTGCTGTTCGCCGGCTGGTTTAATGCTTCTTGCAGGTTATTAAAAACGTTATTAATTTGCGTTGATAAGCTGGTCGATTCCTCGGAGAACATAGTATCAACACGTCCCGCATCGGCGGTAAAACGCTCGAAAAAAGCCCGGTTTGAGGTATCGCGATTAAGCTGCTGCTGGGCAAACTCATTAAGCAGGCGATAGGTTTCACTGCGGCCAATTTGATTGTCTATGGTGCCGCCGTGCTCGGTGCGCTCGCGCACATAACCGGCGGTGTTCACATTCGTTATGTTCTTACTGGTGGTATTAAGCAGCTCGGAGCTGGCACGGATGCCGTTACTGGCAATATTGAGTAAATTAAAAGACATACCTTAGTCTCCAATGCCTGGTAGCGTACCTACCAGGGCCTTAAATTCGGGTTGAGCAAGAACGCGCTTCACTTTATTGGCATAGTTGGGGTCGGTGGCATAACCAGCCGCACTGATGGCATCGATAAAGGCAGCGGGCTTATCGGCCACCGCCAGCGCCTGTTGATATCTGGGATTGCTTTGTAAAAACGAGACAAAGTCGTCAAAGCTTTGTTGCAAGGAGTCATACATGCGAAACGGCTCATTGCGCTTTACCGCCACACCCTGCTCATACTCCACCGTGGTTTTAGAGGTGCTGGCTCCTTGCCAATCACGATGGGCCTTGATGTTAAAGAGGTTATTAGAACTGTCGCCGTTGGCAGATTGAATAATATGTTTCCCCCAGCCGGTTTCAAGCGCCGCCTGAGCCACCATAACGCCAGGATGGACGCCAATTTTTGCCGCTGCCTGGCGGGCAAATTGCCACACGCCCTCAATAAAGTCCTGGGCACTTTGGAAACTGGGCGTTTCGACCTTGGGCTGTGTTTCGGTCTTAGCCTCTGTGGCAGCTTTCACATTGGCTGACTCGACTTGCATTTGGGTGTTGCTGCTCTTTTCTTCGCCCTTTTCTTCGCCTTTAACTGAGCGAGCTGAGCGAGTATTTGCCACCTGCGGCAGACGCAAGACCTCCGCCGGAATATATTTGCCCTGCTCTGGCGAGAGTTGCTGCACTATGATATCCGCCAATCCTAAGGAGCCGTTTTGCGATAGCTCGCTGGATAACTGCTGGTCGTGCATGTCCTGAAAATATTTGACGCTGCTGGCGTTAAAAGGGCTGTTTTCATCCTCGAAAGCGGCATTAGCTTGGCGCATGCTTTTAAGCAGCATCTGCGTGAAAATTGACTCGAATTGCTGCGCCGCCTGCTTCAGTGCCGCGCGCTCACCTTCACTGCCCTTGGGCTGCTTGAGAGCGTCCTGACGCAACCTGTCCAAGCTGGTTAGGTCAAATACACTTTGTGTTTGTAGTTGATTGGCATCCATAGTGCTGACGAGATTTAAACCATGTGAGCAATTAATGCTGTAAGCAAAGCAATTTGTATACCAAGAGTCTTGTAGGTCGGTTTTGTGGGCGAGGCTTCAGCCTTGCAAAGGCCAATTGTCAGACTGAAGTCTGACCTACAACGACATATCAACGAATGCACATAATTCGGCGGGCTTATCGGCAATTGCTCCTGCATTGCTCTACTACCGCCATCCTTGGCGGCAAAGCCCGACTACACGACAATACATACAGTTATCTGTAGGCGAGGCTTCAGCCTTGCGAAGGCCAATTGCCAGACTTAAGTCTGACCTACAACGACATATCAACGAATGCACATAATTCGTCGGGCTTATCGGCATGCTCCAGCATTGCTCTACTACCGCCATCCCTGGCGGCAAAGGTTGAGTTCGCCTAGATCACCACTAGCTGGCCATTAATGGCACCGGCTTCTTTAAGCGCTTCCAGTATCGCCATAAGATCACCTGGGGCGGCGCCCACCTCATTGATGGCGCGAACCAGGTCGTCCAAACTCACGCCTGGGTCGAATACAAAGGCACGGGAGTCGTCCTGGCGCACATCGATAATACTTTGATTGGTGACCACGGTATCGCCACCGGCTAGGGCGTTAGGCTGCGACACCTGGGCATTCTCGGCAATGGTTACCGTGAGGCCGCCATGGGTAATGGCCGCTGGCTGCAACTTAACGTTTTTGCCAATTACTATGGTGCCGGTGCGCGAATTAACTATGATTTTCGCGGCATTGTCGGCCGGTTCAAACTCAAGGTTCTCTAAGGTCGACAAATAGGCGACCCGCTGCCCCATATCACGCGGTGCCAACACCCGTACCGAAGCGGCATCCATGGCCGTAGCGGTGCCACCACCAAGCAGGTTATTGATGGTATCGGACAGGCGTTTGGCGGTAGTGAAATCAGGACGATTAAGGTTAAAGGTAATAAAGTCACCCTGGGTAAAGGGGCTGGGAATGGCTCGCTCTACCGTGGCACCATTGGCGATACGCCCCACAGTTGGGGTGTTGATCATTACTTGGCTGCCATCAAGACCCTCGGCACCGAGACCACCGACGACCAAGCTGCCCTGAGCCAGGGCGTAGACATTGCCGTCGATACCCTTTAAAAAGGTTTGCAGCAAGGTACCACCACGCAGGCTTTTGGCGCTGCCGATGGAAGACACGGTGACATCCATGGTTTGCCCCGGCTTAATAAAAGCCGGCATCTCAGCATGAACGGCAACGGCGGCAACGTTTTTGATCTTCGGCTGCAAATTAGCCGGCAAGGTTATGCCGAAGCTATTGAGCATGGCCTTAAAGCTTTGCTGCGTGTATCTGTCTTTTTCGCCGGTACCGGGCAAGCCCACCACCAAACCATAGCCCACCAACTGGTTGCTACGCACGCCCTCAACCATGGCCACATCCTTGATGCGCTCGGCCTGAGCCGGCAGGGTTGTCAGGGTCAAAAAGACGGCGATAATAACGCTAAGCCACTGCATATACATACTCCTTAAAACGGAAACAAGCTGCCCATAAAGAAGCGCGACAGCCAACCGGCACTTTGCGCTTCCTGCATATCACCCTTACCCGAGTATTGAATACGGGCGTTGGCAATGCGGCTGCTTTCTACCGTGTTTTGTGCGCTGACATCGGTCGGGCGCACTATGCCTTCAAGGCGAATAAATTCCTGACCGGTATTAAGAGTGAGCCATTTTTCCCCGCGGATCACCAGGTTACCGTTGGGCAATACCTGCATCACGTTAACGGAAATATTGCCCGCCAGGCTGTTTGACTGATTCGACTTGGCATCGCCGGTAAAGGCGGTGTTGGACTTCACTCCCAGCTCTATGCTGTCGCCGCCGATATTGACCGGGTTGCCGCCAAGGCCAATCACAGGGTCCAGCCCGACTTCGGTTTCCTTATCGGTTTCCGTTTTCGCCGTTTTTGATGCCTGGGTCGACTCGCGCAGCACCACGGTAATAATGTCGCCGGTACGCAGAGCCTTTTGATCTGCGTACAGGTCATTGGCCAGCATGGGGTTAAACAAGCCACCGTTATTATTGATGTTTTGTGGTGTCTGCTGCGGATACATGGGGGCGTAATAAGGGTCGTCCGCCACCACTGTGGCGTTTTGCGTCGATTCACACCCGCTTAGTGCCAGGGTCGCCGACAAGCCAACCGCCCCCCATAAAGACCTAGTCATCATAATGCCGCCTTAGAGTTGCTGATTAATGTAGCTCAACATCTGATCCACGGATGAGATCACCTTGGAGTTCATCTCGTATATACGCTGAGTTTCGATCAGGTTCACCAGCTCCTCGGTGACATTCACGTTCGAGGTTTCCAGTGCTCCCTGGACGATAATGCCAAGACCATCGACGCCAGGGTTACCTTGCACCGGCGCGCCACTAACCGCGGTTTCGGTGTAGAGGTTTTGACCCATGGGCTCCAAACCCGATGGATTGATAAAGTCGCTGATCACCAACTGGCCGATCACCACGTTATCCGCCTGACCGGCGATGCGTACAGAAACCTCGCCATCTTGGGAAATGGTCAATGACTGAGCGTCGTCAGGCACATTCATTTCCGGCTGCACCGGGAAACCGGCACCACTGGTAACAACGCGGCCATCTTCATCCGTGGTGAACTGGCCGTTACGGCTATAGGCAATATTGCCATCGGGCAATAACACCTCAAAAAAGCCCTGGCCCTGGATCATCCAATCCAAAGAGTTTTCTGTGCTGAGCATATTGCCCTGCGAGAAGTTCTTTTGGTTGGCAACCACTTTAGCGCCGGCGCCTAACATCAAGCCTGATGGGCTTTCAGTATCTGCAGATGTACGTCCACCCGGCTGGTTAATATTTTGATAAAGTAAGTCTTCAAAAATAGCGCGGCTTTTTTTGTAGCCCACCGTGCTCGCGTTGGCGAGGTTGTTGGAAATCACCGAAATATCGGTTTGTTGGGCATCGAGCCCGGTCTTACTGATCCACAATGCTGGGTTCATATTATTAACTCCTCGCTAAGGCTAAACGATGCGCAGCAATGCTTCGGCACGCTGATCATTTTCTTCGGCGGTTTTCATTAGCTTGACTTGTAATTCGAATTGGCGCTGATGGCTGATCATGTCCACCATTTCATGCACTGGATTGACGTTGGATGTCTCCAGCGCGCCGGGAATAATGGAGACCTCAGTGGAAACGTCAATGTTTTGACCCTCGCGGGCACGAAACAAGCCGTCATTACCTTTTTCCACTTGGCGACCCGTGGCCTGCACTATTTTCAGCCTGTCCACCTCTTCTAAGAAGTTGGCAGGCGCGCCTTGTGGGCGAACCTGTATAGTGCCATCCTTACTAAAACTGACCTTTTCTATGGGCAGGGGCAGAATAACCGGACCACCCTCGCCGACCACCTGTCGACCTTCACGGTCCACCAGCAGGCCTTCCTGGGTGATGCTTAGCGAACCGGCCTTGGTATAGGCTTCATTACCGGTGTCATCAAGGACACTAAGCCAACCTTGCTCGCTCATGGCGATATCGAGATCACGCCCAGTCGCGGAAATGCCGCCGGCACTGGTGTTGGTTCCGGCTCGCTCCTGCAAGGCGAAAACTCGGGTCGGCAGACCCTCACCAAAGGCCTGCATCGACCGTGCCTGAGCAATATCGGCTTTAAACCCCGTGGTGTTGGCATTGGCCAGGTTATTACTTTTAACCGCCATGCCCAACAGGCTTTGCTTGGCTCCGGAAGTTGCTATATACAGCATTTTATCCATTGGCTTGCTCCCACAATTCTAACTAGGGTAGGAAAAGCAAGATTGATACCAATACGTTTATTTCATTCGTCAAATTTGGCAAGGCAAGAAAATAACAGCTCGGTGTTGTGGGCGAGGCTTTAGCCTTGCAAAGGCCAATTGTCAGACTTAAGTCTGACCTACAATGAATGTGCATATTTGTCATTTACAGGTCGGTGCTAATGCCGACCTACAACGACATATCAACGAATGCACATAATTCGTCGGGCGGCAAAGGTCGACAGCAGCAGAGATAAAAAAGGCCACTTAAAAGTGGCCTTAGAAGTCCTTAGCGGATCTGCAGGATATTCTGTTGCAGTGTTGAGTTCACTTCCAGTGCTCGCGAGTTGGCCTGGAAGTTACGCTGGGCGGTGATCAAGTCCACCAGCTCGTTGGTCAGGTTGGTGTTCGATTGCTCCAGCGCCGAGGAGTTAATGGTTCCAAGGGTACCTGTACCCGGCTCACCGGCAATGGGCTCACCAGATTCGATGCTCTGTTTCCAGCCTGTGTTACCTACCTGCTGCAAGCCTTGCGAGTTAGGGAAGCGTACCATGGCTACCTGACCCAGGAAGGTAGAATCGCCATTGCTGTACGAGGCTACTATCTTACCATCGGAGCCAATGTCGATGCCCGCCAAGCGACCTACCGTAGAGCCGTCTTGTTCCAGGGCTTTCACCTCGAAGCGACTGGCATACTGGGTCGGCACCTTGTTGGCGGTGTTGCCTTCGTCACGCCAGTTAAGCTCAACACCCGAGTCTGGGAAGGTAGCGCCATTGTCTAACAAGGTCGACAAGCCTGCTCCCGGCCCCCCTGGTAAAGTAATTTCATCAAAGGTGCTGGGCGTTACGTTTGTGTTGCCATTGGTGGTCGCCGGCAAGCCGCTGGCATCAAAGCCAAACTCCACCAAGGGAGAAAAAGGTGCTGTCTGCTCTTCGCCTGTGCCTGGGTTGATCACCTTGCCATCCAAGGTGCCATAGACTTCCCACTCGTTTGGATTGGTAGCTGGGTCTTTTTTCACGAAGAAATACTGCAAAATATGCGGCTCACCCAGTGAATCATAAACCGTGGTTGAGGTCGATGAGTTATAGGTGGCTCGTTCGGTTGGCTCAAAAGCCAATCCTGGTGCATCCGCGGTGGCATCCAGGTTAAAAGACGAGTACACGTTTTGGGTGGCGCGCGGCGAACCCGAGGCATCGGGGATCTGAATCGGATTGGCGGTGCTTAGGCTCACCGATGAGGTGTCGCCTGAGCTGGGGTCAACCGGGAAACTTTGCAAGAAGTTACCCTTGGCATCGACCATAAAGTTATCGTCGTTAAGCTTAAAGGCACCGGCGCGGGTGTAGGTCATATCTTGCGACGCCAAACTGTCGGTCATGGCAAAGTAACCATCGCCTGTGATCGCCAAGTCCAGGGCATTATTGGTAAATTTAAGTGAGCCCTGGTGGAATTGCTGTGCCACCATGGTGGTTTGCACACCGTCGCCACTTTTGGTTTTACCGGCACTGAATACCGAAGCCGCATACACATCGGCAAATTCGGCGCGGGACTCTTTAAAGCCCGTGGTGTTAACGTTAGCAATGTTGTTCGCGGTAACGTCCAAGTCTTTCTGGGCTGCAGCAAGCCCGGTTAATGCGATATTGAAACTCATGTTTCACCTCTTCGGTTAGTGCCTAACGGCGCAGCTGTTACACAGAAATTTCCGCTACCTCAGACAGTCGCACCGCGCCTTCTTTGGTATTGACGATAATTCCATTTGCGCCATTGATATTGACGCTCTCAATATTCTTAAAGGTTGCCAGGGACAAGGCGCTGTACTCGCCATTAATGCTGCCCTCGGCGACAATTTGATACTCACCCGGCGGGAAGGGTTGACCATCGGCGTCAAGACCGTCCCACTCAAAGCGGATAGCACCGGCACTTTGCGCACCTAAATCCACGGTATCGATAATTTGTCCGCTGCTATCTTTGATAGTCAGGGTCAGATTATCCACCGCCTCAGGTGCCAATACCGTACCCTTACTGACTTCACCACTGTTAAGCTCTATGCTGTCTGACTCCAGCAGCGCCTTCTTGCCAACCAAGGTAGAAGCCTGCAAGGCAGAGTTCGAGGTCATGGATGCCGCTAAGGACTCAAAGTTTTCATTGAGTTTGGAGATCCCCTCAGCCATGGTGAAGCTGGTCATTTGCGCAATCATCTGGTCGTTATCCGCCGGTTTACTCGGGTCCTGATAAGACAATTGCTGAGTCAGCAAGCTGAAAAAGTCCGCTTGCGTTAACTCATCATTTTTTTCCTCTGTTTTGGGCTGGTTGCCGTTCCAATATAGCGACCCTAAACCCGAGGTTGATTGCACATCATTACTCATGCTCTATCCTCACTTTACCCGCGACCAAGCTGTAATGTTTTAGTAAGCATTTGCTTGGCCGAATCGGCGATTTGCACATTGGTCTGATAGGAACGCGAGGCAGAAATCATATTGGCCATCTCTTCCACCACATTGACATTGGGTTTGTAGATATAGCCTTTGGCATCCGCCATGGGGTGATTGGGATTGTATTCGACCTGCAATGGCTTATCGCTTTGCACTACACCCAAGACCTTCACGCCTACAGACTCTCCATGCTCTTTACCCAGAGCTTGCTGCAACTGGGCAGCAAACACAGGTTGGCGAGCACGGTAGGTTTGTTCCACTGAGGAGCTCACCGAGTTGGCATTCGCAAGGTTACTGGCGGTGGTATTGAGGCGCACGTTCTGTGCACTCATCGCCGAGCCGGCAACATCAAAAACGTTAAATAAACTCATGGTTATGCTCCTTGACCGCCTAGCGCTTTCTTAAGACCTAAAATCTTGCTGGTCATAAAACTTAGGCTGGCCTGATACTCTATGGCGTTCTGTGTATACAAGTTCCGTTCCACTTGCACATCAACAGAGTTACCATCACCTGTATCTGATTGATTTTGAACACGATATTTAGCTACACCCAAATTCATTTGTGTGCTTGCGTGGAGGTGTTCCGGGTGTGTGGTAGTGAGTCGGTTGCCGCTTAGCTGCCCACTTTTTGCCGCTTTTAGGGCGCTGGCAAAGTCTATGTCTTTGGCCTTGTATCCTGGGGTATCTGCATTGGCAATATTTGACGCCAGGAGTTCGGCGCGCTGCGAACGTATAAGCATAGCCTGGGGATGCACCCCAAACGCTTTATCAAAACTGATAGCCATAGCCTCTCCAAATTTTTGACTGTGGAAAAGGCTACAGCAATTCTTATACCAGAGATTTTAACTGATTGTTTTTAAACGTTTTTTTGGTAGATGATACCGGGGTTACAACGCACCATGGTGAAGTCGTTGCTCAGTCCTGTCATGGACTCGCTGGCGCCGAGCAGGAGGTAGCCGCCGGGATTCAGTGCCTGGGAAAATTGGGCAATGATTTTTGCCTTGATCTCGGGAGCGAAGTAAATCAGCACATTGCGGCAAAAGATAATGTCGAACTTGCCCAGTAAGGCATAAGAATCAAGCAGATTAAGATGGCGAAAGTTGACCATGCGCTTGATATTGTCGTTAACCCGGGCCATGCCGTTATCGCTTTCGGTAAAAAACTTACGGCGGCGCTCAGCGCTCAGCCCTCGAGCTAAGGCCAGGGCGTCATATTCACCTTTTTTACACACCTCCAGCATACTGTTAGAGATATCGGTGCCAACAATTTGTACATTACCTCTTAGCGCACCGGGGCGGCTTTGCTGGTATTCAGCCAAAGTCATGGCGATAGAATAAGGTTCCTGACCGGAAGAGCTGGCGGCGGACCAGATCTTAAGTGGTCGCCCTAAGCCTGAAAACTCGGGTAATAACCGATTTTTCAGTAACTCAAACGGGTATTGATCGCGAAACCACAAGGTTTCGTTGGTGGTCATGGCATCGACCACGGCGGCACGAAGTTGCCGCTCATGCACATTTAAGGTTTTTTGCACCAGTTGCGACAGGGTATCGACACCAAAACGCGCCATCAAGGGTGCTAATCGGCTTTTAACCAAATACTGCTTGTTGTCGCCAAGCACTATGCCGCATTGCTGCTCTAAAAAGGCGCGAAACTGATTATATTCGTTAAGCTGTAAATGCTTATTTTCCAATCTACGACTCACTTAGTGGTGATTAATTAGTATAAGTGACACAAGCCTTAGCCGTTATGCACCCATTTTTTCACCGCACTCGCCAACTCGTCCGGATTAAATTTAGCGATAAAGTCATCGGCTCCCACCTTCTCAATCATGGCTTGATTGAACACCCCGCTAAGCGAGGTGTGTAAAACCACGTGCATGGGCGCGAGCTTAGGATCCGCTTTTATCTCAGCAGTTAAAGTGTAGCCATCCATTTCCGGCATTTCCACATCGGAGATCAACAGCGCCACTCGCTCGGTTATATGGTTTTGACACTCAAGTTCGGCTATTTCCTTTAAGCGTATCAAGGCTTCCTTACCGTTTTTAGCCAGCTCGGTTTGCACCCCTAGCGGTTCCAGCGCTCTCTTTACCTGGTTGCGTGCTACCGCCGAATCATCGGCGATAAAGATGATGCGATCGCCAATATCCCGTTGCATTTCGCCATCTTCGGCAATGCCCTGACTGACTTCGGTATTGACCGGGTTTATCTCGGCCAGGATCTTTTCAACATCAAGGATCTCCACCAGCTCCTGCTCTATCTCGGTAACGGCGGTCAAATAGGAATAGCGACCAGCCCCCGAAGGCGGCGGCATGATTTTTTCCCAATTCATATTAACGATGCGCTCGACACCCCCGACCAAAAATCCCTGCACCGAACGGTTGTACTCTGTGATAATAACAAAGCTATCCTGGGTATCTGTGATCGCCGGGCCACCCACGGCCATCGACAGATCAATCACGGAAATGGTTTGCCCGCGAATATGGGCAACACCGCGAATATAAGGGTTACTCTTGGGCATTTTAGTCAACGCAGGACATTGCAGTACTTCACGCACCTTAAACACATTAATACCGAAGCGCTGACGCCCTTTAAGTTTGAATAACAAAAGTTCGAGGCGATTTTGCCCCACCAGCTGGGTGCGTTGATTGACAGAGTCTAAAATACCAGCCATCGGGGTTCTCCTAGCTTTGACTTAAAATGACAGATTTGCGCCTGTATGCGCTAGATAGGAACGCTTTTTGCTTCGAATAGGTCATATCAGCATAATTACGTTAGCGCGTCTGCTATTTGACGCCCTGTATTTATACCCTGTTTTGTGCAATAAGCATAGTCGAAAGGCCCTTAGCATGTTCAAAAAAATCATCTTTATTCATGGCTTATGGCTGCTGAACGCTCTATTTTCAAGTCCTTTTTCCGAGGCAAAAACGCCCCTTGGCGATGACTATAGTCGTGAGCGCTTACAAACCATAGCAGAGCAACATATTATCGCCTTGGCACAGATTAAGCCGCAGCAAGAGCTGCAAGTACAGGCCATAGACCTGGATGCACGTATCGGCGAGCGCTACTGCGCTCAGCCACCAGAACTCTCCACCGCCAGCGAGCCTCCTTTCAACCGTCAGGTGACGGTGCAGCTAAAATGTCCGGCACCAGCACTGTGGACCCAATACGTGCATGTGCGCATCGACAAACTCTCCCCCATAGTGGTGGCCAACAGTCATATTGCCCGTGGTCAGATCATCACGGCCACGGATGTCAGCACCGAGCTAAGACCTCAGCATTTTGTTCGCGCCCGCTATGTGGAAGCGCCGGAGTTAGTGATAGGCAGTCGCAGTAAACGCACCATACGCCAAGGCTTGCCTATTAACCTCAGTCAGCTGTGCATGGTGTGTAAGGGCGATAGCGTAACTATCATCGCAAAAATCAATGGCTTAACCATTAAAACCGTGGGCGAAGCCCTAGAGGATGGTGGCTTGGGCGAGAATATCCGGGTTCGCAACCGCAAATCAGGACGCCTGCTCAGCGCTCAAGTCACAGCGGTTGAAACCGTTGCAGTGAATATCTAAATTATATGCTAAAGTAATGGCGTAAATGGCCGATAAATATCCAAAGGTCAGTTTAGCTCAGGTATAAGACATGGTTAATCAAGTAAATAAGAGCCAGCAAGGCGCGGTGTATAATAGCCCGCAACAAAAAATCGAGCAGCAAAAATCGGCGCAATCTCAGGCCTCTGGCGCTGCCGCTAAAGCCGATGTCAAAGCCGCGAGCGATTCTGTGAGTCTCACTCCACAGGCAAGACAAATGCGTTCATTGCAAGAAAAGGCCGAGCGTTCTTCGGGATTCGATGAACAGAAGGTTGCCGAGCTGAAGAAGGCCATCGCCGCAGGTAAATACCAGATCGACAACGAAAAGCTGGCGAAGAATATCGCCGCATTCGAGTTTGATGTGTATGGCTGATTCGGCACTCATCCTGGCTCTAAAACAACAGCAAAGCAGCCTAAATGAGCTGCTGGCTTTGCTCAATGACGAGCTTACCGCCATTGCTGGGCGCAGCGGCACCGACTTAAAAGCCCTCACCCCAATCAAGGCGCAAGCGCTAACCCAAATCCACAAACAAGACCAACATATTGCTCAGTTACTGACTCACCAAGGTGAACGAGATGAGCAAGAACAAGCGTTGATCGACAAGGCTCGGGAACTCCTTGCCCAGTGCCAAAAGCAAAATCAAATCAATGCCCAAGCAGCCCACCAGGCACAATTAAGCGTTAAGCAGCTAAAAGATATCCTCATAGGCGCGCCCAGCTCCATTACCTACGCCGCCGACGGCGCCATTGACCGCAGCGACAATAAACTAGTACGTAACCTTAAAGCCTAATTTTGTAGGTCGGTGCAGTGGGCGAGGCTTTAGCCTTGCAAGTCGGTGCTCTGCGCCGACAATGAGACTGGGTTATCTTTTGTCGGGCTTATCGGCAATGTGCTCCTGCATTGCTCTATTGTCGGCCTAAAAGGCCGACAATGATGGCGGCAAAGCCCGAGCTACAGCCATCCACTCTAGTAGTAGCTGACCTTTTTAACCTTGCGCGGCTTGGTCTCATTTATATAAAGATCGTAAACCCGCTTCATATCCAGCTCCAGCTCGGTAGCATAACTGTCGCCAACCACATAACTGCGCATCACCTTGGCACCACGGATCACCCCTTGCACCTTGGCCTCAAGCTGATCATCGGTGGCAATCGCTTGAGCAAGCTGGGTGTGTCCGCTTAACTGCTGACCATATACCTGCTCCGCCAGCTCGCGATAGGCCTCTATCTTGGATGCCTTCATCGCCATCAGGGATTTTTGCTCGGCGGTTTCACCCGGTTGCGGTGCTATGGGTGCATAACCCACAGCTTGTAACACAGGGTAACTGTCCGGCTTTGTGATGCCATACTCAACATGTTTATCGAACATTGAGCTACAACCTGTGGCGCCTATCACCAACCCTAGAATTATGCCCACTTGACGCAGCATCTTGCTCTCCACTTCCACGACTAAAAATGATTGCCTTAAGTATGCACAAAAAATGCCAAAAAAGCGTGTGCTAGATTAACCTGGTATGTTCTTTGCTGGCTTTAACCCAAGTAAGATCCGACGACAGACTTTTATGCGATACCCAGCTTTTCTATGCGCCCTGCTATTTTCTGCCTACAGCCAGTATGCAGCGGCTCAATGGCTACAAACCACAGGGGTTGCACCCCTGGCCGGACAAAGCAGCGCCGAGGCGCGCCAACAAGCCATTAATGATGCCATTACTCAGGCATTACAATACTCTGGGATTTCGCTTTCGAGCGTGCAGACCCTAAGCCAGGGAGTGTTAACGCAAGATAGCTTAACGATACAGAGCCATGGCCAGGTGCAGCAAATCCATGTGCTTGAAGAGCAACAACAAAACGGCATGTTGAGCGTGACCTTGCAGCTCGATATACAAGCAGATGCCGAAATCCAGCAATGCCAGCAAAGCGGCTTGCGCAATCATTTTGCCCTGACCCAAGCCGGATTTGCCAATCCGCAGCAAGCCCGCTATGGTCAAATATTTGACATTCCACGAGCCTTTAGCAAGCAGCTCTTTGCACTAATGAGTCAGGCAGATTTGAATGTGCACCCGACTCCCTATTTTAAAGACCCCCTGCATGTGGCGCCCTTTTTTTCACAGCAATACGACTATGATGAGCAGCTTATCGATTATGTAGGTAATGCCAGCAATAGCCAGTTTGTACTGCTCTCACACATCACGGATGTTTCCTTAGGGCAGCAGCTCAACAGCAAGTATGCATTTTGGGCCGATGACAGCTTTGAGCGCTTTTTTAACGTGGAATTTATACTGTTTGATGCCCTGAGCTTTGAAAAAATCTGGCAGCAGGCCTATCACACTCAGGCACCCTGGGATTTTGATAAAACCACTCTGGTCGATGTGCACAGCGGCACCTTTTGGCAAAGCCAGTATGGCCGCGGTATCAGTGCCCTTAGCCAGCAAGTTATGTATGACCTTAATCAGGCGCTGCAATGCTTGCCAAGCAAGGGGCAAATTAAACATATCGAGGATCAACAGCTCATTATTAATCTTGGCAAAGACAACGGCTTGAACTTGGGACAAGAGCTCACCCTGGCCCATCACAACCAGGCAATCACCTATGAGGGTAAGCATTTGCCGCGCCAGATCACCACCCTTTATCGGGTCAAAATCACTCAGCTATACCAGCACAGCGCCGTTGCCAGCAATGTCTCAAAAAGGCCGCTGCAGAATATTCAGCTCAATGATCTGGTGATCATAAATTGAAGCAGAAAAATGACAGAGCAAACCATCCAAAAAAGCGATTAACTTAATCACATTAAACCATTTTAATGATTAAAATCATTTTGGCATACTGGGCTCATTGATTAGATAAGGATTAAAACCAATGAGCCAATTTAAAAACAGCACAGGCCTGCGCGTCCCCGACGTTACCTTCGCCATTCGTGACAATGAGCAATGGCAAAAGCGCACCAGCGAGGATATTTTTGCTGGCAAAACCGTGATCGTTTTCGCCCTGCCCGGCGCCTTTACGCCAACCTGTTCGTCCACCCATTTGCCCCGCTATAACGAATTAGCCGCGGTGTTTAAACAAAATGGTGTCGATGACATAGTTTGTGTTTCGGTAAATGACACCTTTGTTATGAATGCCTGGGCGCAACACCAGGAGGCGGGCAACATCACCCTGCTACCCGACGGCAACGGCGAATTTACCGATGGCATGGGCTTGTTGGTGGATAAAAACGACCTTGGTTTTGGCAAGCGCAGCTGGCGTTATTCCATGCTGGTTAAAGATGGCGTGATTGAGAAAATGTTTATTGAAGCAGATGTGCCCGGCGACCCCTTTGAGGTGTCCGATGCCGATACCATGCTGGAGTACATCAACCCGCAGCAGGTAAAACCTCAACCGGTCAGCCTGTTTAGCAAACCCGGCTGCCCTTTTTGCACTAAGGCAAAGAATCTGCTGACAGAGAAAGGCCTGGCGTTTGAAGAAATCACCCTAGGTAACAGCGTGTCGCTCACCAGCCTTAAGGCCATCACAGGTCGTGAAACCGTGCCGCAAGTCTTTATTGGTGGCGAGCATATAGGTGGCAGTGACGATTTGGCCGCTTATTTCGCAGCACAATAAGATGGCGGCCCCTGCAGGAATCGAACCTGCAACTACCCCTTAGGAGGGGGTTGTTATATCCATTTAACTAAGGGGCCTAGAAGCCGTTTAGAACTGGGCTTGATTATAAGGCTAGGTGCTTGATAATCAAGCCCATTTGTTATCGATTAACGACCTAAACCGTCACGATAGCTGGCTGGGTACATGCCTTCGACAACAAAGTGTGGAATAAAACCTTTACCAGAGGCGATCACTACCCTGTCCTTGCTGCCAAAGATGCGGGCATTGACTATGACACCTCGGTCAGTATAGGTCAGGGTTCCTGAGAGGATATAGTCCACCGCTTGATGTTGTGCCAACTCGGCAAAGTCACGTGAATAGGCCAGATCCCCCTGCTGAGTGACGCGGATATCACCGGTGGCCTTAAAGTCCACAACCTGTAATCCAAACTCCTGCAACTCAGTGATCATGCTTTCTGCCAACTGGTTACCCAGCAAGTTGGTGCGCTTTAGCGATGAGTCCAACTCCACAAAGCTGGCCACGGCAACACGCCCTGAAGCGATATTAACATTAAGGTTTTCAATCAGACGCATGGAAAGTTGCTCTGCATAATCACCGATCAGCTTATGAGTTGAGCGTGGACGATAGGCAGAAAAAGGCGGTGTCCATGGCAGACTTGATTGAGCTGGCTCACTGGCATGTGTTTTTACATTGCCCTCAGTGTAAAGGCGAGTAAGCTCATAACCATGATGATGATGGGTACGGGCGCTGCGATGGCTGCTGGAGTGACCCACAGAATGCCCATGATGTACTCTGGTTACCTGCTTTCCTTCGTAAATATCTCGGGTTTGATGGTCATCACCATGGTGATGGTGCGCACACCCAGACAAGGTAGAAAGAGAGAGCGCCGACACAGCAAGAAAAACCCAAGTTCGCATACTATAACTTCCTTAATAATAAATACTTAGCTTGGGTGCTATCGGCCTACTCTGGGCTTTCTTTAGTTAATTTTTCAATAAAGTACCATTATTTTCCTGCTGACTTTGCAGTAACGCTAACACCCGATTTCGGGGCAGTAAGGTTTGGCCGCTGGCCACCACAGTACGGCTTTGCACACCCACAATACGGGCATTAACCAAAACTCCATCTTGGTGTCGAGTCAAGGTGCCGGTCAGTATATATTGCGCTGCCGTGGCATTTTCCAGCTCCAGATAATCACGGCTCAAAGCAAAATCCCCTTGGGGCGTGACGCGAATATGCTGGGTCAGCTTAAAGTCGATCACCGGCACACGCAGTTGGTGAAATTCGTGCATAAAGGACTCGGCCACATGGTTACCCAGCAGGCTGCCCTGATTTAAATCGCTGTCAACATAAGCAAAGGTAGTAACAGCCAGCGCCGTTGTTGTCGATACTTGCTCGAGATTGGCGGCGAGATCATGGGCCAACCCCTGAATATAAGCGTTAATGGTTTTGTTCCCCACAACTAGATGTGGCTGCGGGTAATAGGCGCGATTACCCTGAAAAAAGGCATCGTCCACATCGAGCCTGCGGTTCACCTCGCCCCCTTTAAGCTCCACCTGAGCGCTTGCCTCATCTGTGTTCGGTGCATCATGCTGCTGGGCACACCCAGCCAGTGCAGCCAAGGCCAAAATAAGTGCTAGCTTGTTCATTTTTCTCTCCTATTCACTAGGGTCTGTTTATCTTTGCGGTTTACTTTATGTTCAATCTAAGCGCATTCTGATGAATATAATCACTGATTTATGTGGTCAAATTCATCCATGAAGCTTGGTTACATCGCGCATCCATGCGCTCACCTCGCTAAGCTGCGAAGCATTGCTTCGGTCTTGCTCGCCTATGTTCATAGCGAGTAACACAGAGCAGGATGCGTTTAGATGAACCCGTAGGGCAGCGCTTGTAGCGCATTTCTACTGTGTTGTTACATGTTCATGTAGAATAACTACACCACACATGTGCCGCCTTGTATAAATACACTACAAACTGCTGCAGAAACGAACAACAAAGGTCAACAGACCCTAGTATTCTTCTCTGTAAATCTGGCCGTGGCGCAGTATGCTTTTTTGCTCGGGCCAGAACACATTTGCGGGGAGATAATCCGTTGCCGCTGCCACCACTTGCTGGGTGTCGAGTTTGATCAGCCGCGCATTCACCACATAGCCGTCTTGTTGGCGCAACAGGGTGCCGGTTAGGTAATAATCTAGGTTATGGCGCTGCGTTAAACGCATCACATCGCGACTAAGCATCTTATCCTGCTCCATCTGCATATAGATGCTGTCACTTTGCTTATACTCGACCACCTCAAAACCAGCCTGAGCCATCAAGGTGATAAAGCCATCTTGCAATTGCAGACCGAGATCATGCAACTTAGGGTGCTGCGAGTCATGCGCTAATTGTTTAATGGGTAAGAAGGTGCCGACGGCAATACGCCCGGTTAGGACAAACTCCCCTTGGTATTTCTCATTGCCATGCGTACGCGCCAGCAGCTGCTCGGCAAGGCGCTGCGTATGCCCATGGATCGCCTGCGTTGATAATTGCCCGTCTTGAGAGCGCTCACTGTGCAAAATACTGGACTCGGATTGTGCGCAAGCAGTTAACGCTAAGGTTGCCGATAAAATTAGATATCGCATCATTCACCCGTAGAATTTATCTCTAAGGGGTTATAAGCAAAATCAGCGCCAAGATGTCTCGCAAACTGCTTCAGCCAGTATAATTTACTACAAAAAAGGGGTAAGCAGCAGAGCACCCATACAGGATAAGGCTTGCACCCAAGGGTGAATATTGAAGGTGCCAAGTAATTGGCTAAGGCGTGAGATTTGCTGATTGCTTGCGGCGGATGCTTGCCGCCCTTAGACGGGGCGGCAAGAAGATGGGTGAGTTGAGTTACACCGCAAACGGATAACGAATAGCCTCATGATGCTGATAACCGGAGATCTCAAAGTCATCCGTGCTCACCCAGGTTTCCAAATCTTCCAGGGATTTGATCTTTGGATTGATGTGCAGTTGCGGCGACGGGAAAGGCTCACGCTTTAGCTGCACGTCACGCATCAGCTCAAGCTGGTTTTCATAAATATGGGCATTAACAATTTTATGATACGCCATACCCGGCTTATGGCCGGTGATCTGCGCCACCAAGGCCAGCAGCGTAAAAACCTGGATCTGGTTAAAGTTTAGACCCAAGGGCACATCGCATGAGCGCTGGTAGCTGGTCAGGTGCAAGGTGTCACCCAACAGCGAGAAGGTGTGAGTATGCATGCAAGGACGCAAACAACCCAGCTCAAACTCACCGGGATTATAAAAGGTGATGATCTCACCGCGGTCATCGACACCACGACTGAGGTTATCAACCACCTTCTTTAACTGATCCAGATGCGTGCCGTCCGGCTTTTGCCAGCTGCGGCCCTGCACGCCATAAACACGGCCCATATCGTCTTCACCGCGACGGTTGGGATTATTCAACCAGGCCTGGTTTTCGTTGGCATTGGCATTCCAGGTATTACAGCCAATATCGCGAAACTGAGCGGCGCTGTCATAGCCACGCAAATAGCCAAGCAACTCGGCAATGGCCGCCTTAAAAAAGCTTTTGCGGGTAGTGATCAGTGGAAATTCGTTGGCAGCAACATTGTATTCCAAGTCCGCATTAATCACGGTCAAACAACGGATCCCGGTACGCTCATTTTCCACCCAGGTGCCGGTATCAACGATGCGACGACATAAGTCTAAATACTGTTTCATCTTTGCTTCCTTATTTCTTCGCTGTCGATACCGCGGCGTTATCCGCTTTGCTGTGCGCCCAGTAGATAAACGCACCACCGATAATAATCATGGGTAGGGATAAAATCTGTCCCATAGACATAATGCCGCCTAATAAGCCTAAGTGGGCGTCCGGCTCGCGGAAATACTCAATGGCAAAACGGAAGCTACCGTAACCGAGCAAGAATAGCCCTGAAACACTGCCCGCTGGGCGCGGCTTTTTAATAAACCACTGCAAAATAAGGAAGAGCACCAGGCCTTCGAAAAATGCTTCATATAATTGTGACGGGTGACGCGCATCCGGCCCGCCGGTTGGGAACACCATGGCCCAGGGTACATCCGAGGTGCGCCCCCACAACTCGCCATTAATAAAGTTACCTATGCGCCCCACCAGCAGGCCGAGTGGCACCAGAGGCGCCACAAAGTCACCCACGGCGAAAAACGACTTAGCGCGCGATTTAGCAAACCAGAATATGGCGGCAATTACCCCAAGCGTGCCGCCGTGGAAAGACATACCACCTTGATCTATGCGGAATAAATAAAGCGGGTTTTCAAGGAAATAAGAGAATTGATAAAAGAATACATAACCCAAGCGGCCACCGAGAATAACCCCAAGCATGCCGTAAAATAACAGATCGCTGACTTCTTCTTTGCTCCACCCCGAGCCGGGTTTAGCAGCCTGGCGGTTTGCCAGCCACATGGCCAGCACAAAGCCAACTAAGTACATCAAACCATACCAGCGCACGGCCAGCGGCCCTACTTCGAAAATCACCGGGTCAATTTGTGGAAATTCTAAAGCCATAATTTTATTTTTGCCTAGCTAAACACCATACGTAAGGCGATGATCACCAGCAGTAAGGCGAAGATTTTTTTAATATGTGAAACGGGTAAATAATGCGTAGCGCGCGCACCAAAGGGGGCTGTAAACCAGGACGTAGCAACTATGCCGGCCAGCGCGGGTACATAAACAAAGCCAACAAAACCATCGCTGATGTCCTGCACCTGCCACCCGGAGGCAATGTAACCCAAGCAGCCAAACAGCGCAATGGCAATACCGCTGACCGCGGCGCAGCCAATGGCCTTTTTCATATCCACGGAAAAATAGTTCAGCAAGGGAACGATAAGGGCCCCACCACCAATTCCTATTAAGCCGGACAAGGCACCGAGAATAGAAGTTGAACCGGCCACCACCAGATTTGATGGCATGGGTCGGGTGCTGGTCGCCTTATGGCTGGAATAGATCATTCGCATAGCGATAAATATGACCGCTACGGCAAAAATTGCTTTGAGTCCCTGCTGAGGTATATAGCTGGCCATAAAACCGCTGATCAGGGCGCCGGTAGACACACCGAAGAGTACCGAAGGCGCCACTTCCCAGGGCACATTTTGGTTGCGATGGTGGGCCAAAGCCGAGGACGTTGAGGTAAATAAAATCGAGGCCAAAGAGGTGGCAATGGCTATTACCAATACATGTTCAACATCGGTGACATGAAAATGCACCAGCAGCGCGCTGAGCGCAGGCACAATAAGCAGGCCGCCACCTATGCCTAACAGACCAGCGAGAAAACCCACTACACTTCCCAGCGCCATGCACAAGATAAAAAGCCAAATAAGATCTGCCATGTATTTTACTTATTCTGTTTTCTTATATGATGAATATATCAGGTTATAAAGAGGATTTCATTGCTTGGCATCATCGTCTTTTTGTCGATATAACAATTGCCCTAAACCCTGTTCAAGCATGAAATCCCGCACTAAACGATGCACCTGTTTAGCATTGGCTGCACTTAAGCATTGCGCCAATAATTGCTGGCAAGCCTTAAGGCCAACGCGGCGGATCACCCATTTCACCTTATGCAGGGCGCTAAAGTTCATACTTAAGCTGTCAAAGCCCATGGCCATTAGCAAGATGACACCTTCCGGCTCACCAGCGAGTTCACCACACAAACTAAAGGGAAAGTTGGCCGCCTGACATTGCTCGGCAATGCCATTTAAGGCGCGCAGCACCGCCGGATGATAACAATCAAAGAGATTGGCCACCCGGGAATTGGCTCTGTCTACCGCCAGCAGATATTGAGTCAGGTCGTTGGAGCCGACGGAGCAAAAGTCTACCTTGGCGGCAAACTCATGTAGTAAATACATGCTCGATGGCACTTCTATCATCACCCCAACCAGGGGTTTGTCGATATAGCTGAATTCGTGGGGGAAGTCCTGCTGTAATTCGTAATAGGCGCGCTCAAGCAAAGCCAAGGACTCGTCCACCTCCCCTACTTCACTCACCATGGGCAAGAGAATACGCAGGTTACCCAGGCCGGAATTGGCCTTGATCATGGCCTTAAGCTGATCGAGAAACAACTCGGGATGATCCAGGCTCACGCGAATACCGCGCCACCCTAGAAAAGGGTTTTCTTCTTGAATATCAAAGTAATCAAGCGCCTTATCGCCGCCTATATCCAAGGTGCGCATGGTGACCGGAGCCGGATGATAACTGCTGAGCACCTGGCGGTACCATTGCTCTTGCTCATGCTGAGACGGAAAGGTGCCCTTTTGCATAAACCAGGATTCGGTGCGATACAGACCCACACCATCGCAATAACGGGCGCTGTCGAGCTCGGTTTGTAAATCCAGACCGGCATTAAGCATCAGGTCTATGGCCTTGCCATCGGGCGTAGTCGAAGGCAGATGGTATTCGGACTCAAACTGGTCGTGTAACTTGGCGTCGCGGTGCTGAATTTGCGCATATTCTTTTTTCAGCGCCTCGCTGGGGCTGAGATACACCCGTCCGGCATAGGCGTCTATGATCAGCTCTTTATTGTCGAACTGTAACAGCGGAATATCGTTAATGCCCCACACAGTAGGGATATTCAGGGCGCGGGTCAAAATCGAAGCATGGGAGTTAGCGGCGCCATGGACACTGACCACACCTTTTAAACGCTCCTTGGGCACCTGCGCTAACATGGCCGGAGTCAGGGTATGGGCCACTAAAATGGTATTTTCCGGATAAGGCTTGGTGGCCTTTTCGGTATTGAGCAGATGAAACAGCACCCGCAGGCCAATGTCTTTTACATCGACGGCCCGCTCTTTAATATAAGGGTCCTGCATGGCGTTAAATTGCTGCACCAATCGCTCGATAACCAGCTTTAAGGCACTTTTGGCACACCAGCCATCGGCAATTTCCAGCTCCACATCGCGACCCAGACTGCGAGCATCGAGCAATTGCAAATAGACTTCAAAAACCGCTACCGCCTCGCTCGGCAGATGTCCTTGCATGGACACCGCCAGAGTGCTGAACTCCTTGCGGGTGGCCGCCACTGCCTGTAAGAAGAGTTGCTTTTGTTTGAGCTTATCCTCTTCCTTGCGCAGCTCCACGGACGAAAAGTCGACCTTGGGCAGCACCACATAGGCATGCCCCTGGGCGATACCGCCTGAGCTGGAGATCCCCTTGAGCATGGTCGAGCGATGACTGAGGTCGTCCTGCTGCAACAAGGTTTGTATCTGGGCAACCGCCAGTTGTGGCGCCAATTGCGCCGACAAGGTGATCAAAAAGGACTCTTCGTCTTCGCTAAATACTCGGGCCGCTACCTGCTGCACCACAATAACCCCTAGCACCCGTTTTTGATGCACCACGGGCACGGATAAAAAGGCGTTATATTGCTCTTCTTGAACAAGATCTGAGGTTATAAAGTGCGGGTGTGACTTGGCATAGGCAAGGTTGATCGGCTCTTCACGCTGAGCCACCAGGCCCACCAGGCCTTCGGTAAAGCCAAGGCGAAATTTACCCACGGCGGCGGGGTTAAGGCCATCGGTGGCCATCAAGACAAAGTTATCCTGGCTGTAATCGGCAAAATAGATTGAACAGCACTCGGTCTTCATCGCCTTTTTGACCTGGCTGACAAACACCATGAGCGCGCTTTCCAAGCTCGGCTGCTGAGCAACTTGCTCGACGATGGCGCGCATGGTGGCAAGCATATTGAAAACTCTCCTTAACGGCGGTTACGCCACTGCCCCTGGGGCGCTGATTCCTTGCGATTAAATGGCATCGCAATAGGAGCAAATTCTTTCATTACCCGGCGGTAAACGTCGCGTTTAAAGGCCACGACCTGGCGCACCGGATACCAGTAACTCACCCAACGCCAATCATCAAACTCCGGATGGTGGGTTTTCAGCAAGTTTACGTCTTCGTCTTTGCATTTTAGTTTCAGCAAGAACCATTTCTGCTTTTGGCCAATACACACAGGGCTTGAATCACGGCGTATTAAGCGTTTCGGTAGTTTATAACGCAACCAATGACGTGAGCTGGCGATCACCTCAACATCTTCAGGAAGCAGTCCCACTTCTTCATGCAGTTCGCGGTACATGGTTTGCTCTGGCGTTTCGCCATCGTCTACCCCGCCCTGTGGAAATTGCCATGAATGCTGGCCGTAACGGCGGGCCCAAAACACCTGTCCTTGGTTATTGCAGATTACGATTCCGACATTGGCACGAAAACCTTCGGCATCAATCACCTTAGTGCCTCTTTTGTAAGTCGATTTTTATCGATTGTTCCACAATCGCCAATTGACAGCAAATAATATTCGCAATTAACACCAAGTTACTCACATGTTGTGCATAACTTTTGATAACTACGGATAAAAATAAAACAAATCCACAATTAATAGGTTCAAAACCGTATTTCTCCACAGATTCTGTGGATAAATGTGTTTATACATATGTATTTTGTGGATTAAAACATCATCGCAATCACCCAAAAACTTAATAACAACAAAAATAAACATTAATAATCAATATGTTATAAAACAAACCCAAACAATAAGGTGAGTAAAAAAGCAGCCAATTTTTTCTGTTCAAAATAACAGCACCGGATACACCCCATTTAACAAGACTAGGAATTCACCGCGCCTTTGTTACAATCAGGCCTCCACAGCCCCTATCGAGCAGCTATGATTTCTCCACCTACTAACCTTGCCCAATTACGCCAGCGCGTCGATGCCATTGCTGGTATGACTTTAGGGGATCTTGCCGAGCAATACGGTTTTAAAACCCCAGAGCATTTGCAGCGAGAAAAGGGCTGGGTTGGGCAATTACTAGAATATGTGCTTGGTGCCAGTGCGGGCTCTTTGCCAGAGCCGGACTTTCCCGCCCTTGGTGTGGAGTTAAAAACCCTGCCCATTTCCTATCAGGGCACGCCGCTGGAAACCACCTTTGTCAGCGTCGCCCCTCTTACCCAGGTGACCGGGCTGAGTTTCGAGCAAAGTACCGTCTATAAAAAGTTGTTTCATGTATTATGGCTGCCGATTTTGGCCGAGCGCGAAATCCCCGTGGTGGAGCGAGTGATAGGCAGCGGCTTTTTATGGCAACCCGATGCGCAGCAATTCGCTCAACTGAAGCGGGATTGGGAAGAGCTCACGGAAATGGTAGCCCTGGGACAGATTGAGCAGGTCAATGGCCATTTTGGTGAGGTGTTACAACTGCGCCCCAAGGCAGCCAACAGCAAAGCCCTGACCGCCGCCATAGGTAAAAATGGCGAGCGCATTCAAACCCTGCCACGGGGCTTTTATTTAAAAACCCAATTTACCCGACAGATCCTAGCCCAACAGTTTCAGCCTTAAATTCATCTGTAGGTCGGTGCAGTGGGCGAGGCTTCAGCCTTGCTGGTCGGTGCTTTGCGCCGACAATGAGGTACCTTTGTCGGGCTGAACCCCGACCTACAATGAGGCTCCTTTGTCGGGGTGAACCCCGACCTACAACGATATGCCAATGAATGTGCAATTTGCCGGCCTAAAGACCGACCTACAAGCAGGCATAAAAAAACCGCGGTGAGACCGCGGTTTTTTTATTGGCTTAATAAGCTCAGCTTATTGGCCTTTGATTTCAGAACGGCCTTTATAAACCGCTTTGTCACCAAGTTGTTGTTCGATACGTAATAGCTGGTTGTACTTAGCTACACGGTCAGAACGACATAGTGAACCAGTTTTGATCTGGCCAGCCGCTGTACCTACTGCAAGGTCGGCGATAGTCGCGTCTTCGGTTTCGCCACTACGGTGTGAAATAACCGCAGTAAAACCAGCGTCTTTAGCCATCTTGATTGCATCAAGGGTCTCAGACAGTGAACCAATTTGGTTGAACTTGATAAGGATAGAGTTACCAATGTTCTCGTCGATACCACGCTTAAGGATCTTAGTGTTGGTTACGAATAGATCGTCACCCACTAGCTGTACCTTGTCGCCAATCTTATCGGTTAGAATTTTCCAACCCGCCCAGTCGCTCTCGTCCAGGCCGTCTTCGATTGAAACGATAGGGTAACGTGCCGCCAGGTCTGCAAGGAAGTCGGCAAAACCAGCCGAGTCGAATACCTTACCTTCGCCTTTAAGGTCGTATTTACCATCGTGATAGAACTCAGAAGAGGCACAGTCTAGCGCCAGGGTTACGTCTTTGTTTAGCTCGTAACCGGCAGCAGCAACCGCTTCGGCGATCACTTCCAGAGCTTCTTCGTTTGACTTAAGGTCAGGTGCGAAACCACCTTCGTCACCTACCGCAGTATTTAGACCGCGCGCGCTTAGTACTTTTTTCAGGCTGTGGAAGATTTCCGCACCCATGCGTAGCGCTTCGGTAAAGCTAGGAGCGCCTACCGGCTGAACCATAAACTCTTGGATATCAACGTTGTTATCCGCGTGCTCACCACCATTGATGATGTTCATCATAGGCACAGGCATTGAATACTGACCAGATGTACCATTGATGTCGGCGATGTGTTCGAATAGCTCAACACCCTTGTCCTGAGCTGCCGCTTTAGCGTTTGCCAGCGATACCGCCAGGATGGCGTTTGCGCCTAATTTTTCTTTGTTTTCGGTGCCATCAAGCTCAAGCATGATGTTATCGATTGCACGCTGCTCAAGGGCATTTTGGCCTTTAAGGGCGGTGGCGATTTCGTTATTTACGAAACCTACTGCCTTCAATACACCCTTGCCCAGGTAACGGCTCTTGTCGCCATCGCGTAGCTCAAGCGCTTCACGTGTACCAGTTGAAGCACCAGAAGGTGCACAAGCACGACCCCAAGCACCGCTGGCTAGGTATACTTCGGCTTCAACAGTTGGGTTACCGCGTGAGTCCATAACTTCACGGCCAATCACTTTAACAATTTCTGACATCTCGAATGATTCCTCTTGTCCCAGGTTTAGTACTCCCTCCCCCGGAGCCGCTTCATGGCAGCTCTGGGCAAGGGGTATAAAAACGAAAAAGCCGTGCATGGGCACGGCTTAATACGATCGATTACGAAAATTGCTTCTGGAAGCTGTGTGCAGCTGCCACGAAACCTTCAAATAGTGGGTGACCATCTCGTGGCGTTGAGGTGAATTCCGGGTGGAATTGCGCCGCAATAAACCAAGGGTGATCTTTATTTTCAATAATTTCCACCAGCTTCTTATCTTCGGAAAGACCGGTGAACTCTAGGCCCGCTTGCTCAAGCTGCTCAACATAGTTGTTATTCACTTCATAGCGGTGACGGTGACGCTCAACGATTTGATCATTGCCGTACACTTCACGTACCTTTGAACCATCTTTAAGGTGACACAGCTGAGCGCCAAGACGCATGGTGCCGCCTAAATCCGACGCTTCGTCACGTACTTCTACGTTACCGTCTTTATCAAGCCATTCGGTGATAAGGCCCACTACAGGGTGCGGCGAGTTAGTATCGAACTCGGTTGAGTTCGCGCCTTCAAGACCGGCAACGTTGCGCGCATATTCAATTAGCGCTACCTGCATACCTAAACAGATACCTAGGTAAGGCACCTTGTTCTCACGGGCATACTTGGCCGCCATAATCTTGCCTTCAACACCACGACCGCCGAAGCCGCCAGGTACCAAGATGGCATCAAGACCTTTAAGCAGGTCAACGCCCTTACTTTCGATATCTTGTGAGTCAACGTACTGAATATTCACTGTTAGACGGTTTTTCAAACCAGCATGCTTAAGGGCTTCGTTAACCGACTTATAGGCATCCGGTAGCTCGATGTATTTACCCACCATGCCGATAGTCACTTCACCAGTAGGGTTCGACTCTTGGTAAAGTACTTGTTCCCACTCGGATAGATCCGCTTCCGGGCAATCCAAATGGAAACGACGACAAATAATGTTGTCCAGATCCTGCGACTTAAGCAACGCTGGGATCTTATAAATGCTGTCTACGTCTTGTAGCGAGATAACCGCTTTTTCTTCAACGTTAGTGAACAGGGCAATCTTGGCACGCTCGTTACCCGGTAGTTTACAGGCCGAACGACATACCAGGATGTCTGGCTGAATACCAATAGAACGTAGCTCTTTTACAGAATGCTGAGTCGGCTTGGTTTTCACTTCACCGGCTGGGCCTAAGAATGGCACCAGCGTTAGGTGCATAAACAAGGCGCGCTCACGGCCGATTTCGGTACCAAGCTGACGGATTGCTTCTAGGAAAGGTTGTGACTCGATGTCACCTACGGTACCGCCGATCTCAACGATGGCAATATCATGGCCTTCTGCACCTTCAACTACACGACGTTTAATGTCGTTAGTGATGTGCGGGATCACCTGAATGGTTGCACCCAGGTACTCACCACGACGCTCGCGACGAAGAACATCTTCGTATACACGACCCTGGGTGAAGTTGTTGCGGCTGGTCATCTTGGTGCGGATGAAACGCTCATAGTGACCAAGGTCAAGGTCCGTCTCTGCACCGTCTTCGGTAACGAACACTTCACCGTGTTGAATTGGGCTCATGGTGCCCGGATCAACGTTGATATAAGGATCCAGCTTTAAGATTGTGACATTTAAGCCACGTGCTTCTAAGATCGCTGCCAATGATGCAGCAGCAATACCTTTACCCAACGAGGAAACCACCCCGCCTGTAACGAAGATAAATTTTGTACTCATGCGAACCCTAAGATATCAGGAAATGGATTAAATTATAGAATCAAGACGGGGCGATAGTATAGCAAAGCCCCCTCGCCCAATCCAGCTAAAATTAATCTCGAAGCGCGTCCTTATTCGCGCTCTTTTACCGCCTGCCAGGCCGCTTCCATCTGTTCTAGATCGGCATCTTGCAGGTTTAGGCCTTGCGCCGCCAGTTGTTCCTCGACACCATTAAAACGACGGCTAAATTTGCGGTTGGCCTGGCGCAGCAGCTGCTCCGGGTCGCGACCTAGGTGGCGGGCAACGTTTACCGTGGCAAATAGCAGGTCGCCAATTTCCTCGGCGCAGTGCTCGCTATTTGGGTCATGCTCTATGGCCTCGCGCACTTCCTCTACTTCTTCAGCGACCTTGTCTAAGGCGCCATCGACACTGGGCCAGTCAAAGCCTACGGCGGCAACGCGCTTTTGAATTTTATTAGCGGCACTAAGCGCCGGCAGCTTGGCGGGAATATCATCGAGCAGATGATGCTGGCCCTTGGCTTGACGCTCCTGATGCTTGCGGGTTTCCCAGTTATCCTGAGCTTGGCCATCGACAAAAATATGAGGGTGGCGCTGTTTTAGCTTGGTATTAAGCCCGGCGACCACGGCATTAAAGTCAAATAGTTGCTGCTCATTGGCCAGCTGGCTGTAGAAGATAACCTGAAACAACAAGTCACCTAATTCCGCCTTGAGTTCATCATAGGCGCCGCGCTCTATGGTGTCGGCCACCTCATAGGCTTCTTCCAGAGTGTGCGGCACTATGGTTTTAAAGGATTGCGCCAGGTCCCAGTCGCAGCCGGACTCAGGGCAGCGCAACTTGGCCATAATAGCCTGCAGTTCGGTGATATCACTGTGACTCATCAACCTGCTCCCACACGAGAGGCATCATACACGCCCTCGATTTGCATCAGCTTGGTCAGTAAGCGGTTGGTGCTGCTTAAATCCGACACAGAGATCTTCATATTAAAAATCGCCAATTGTTTTTCGTCCACCGCGTTCACATTCATACTCAGCACATTGACCTTTTCATTGGCCAGCACCGAACTGATATCGCGAATAAGCCCTTGGCGGTCATTGGCTTCCACCTTAATAGATAAGGCGAAATCGCTATTGGTTTTTGCCGACCAGCTAACCTCAACAATGCGCTCCGGGTGACGCTCCTGCAAAGCGGCAAATTGCTCGCAGTCACTACGGTGTACGGCAATGCCGCGGCCCTGAGTAATATAGCCACAGATGGCATCTCCAGGCACCGGCTCACAGCAGCCTGCCATATGGCTCATCAGCGAACCCACGCCTTCCACCACTATGCCGTTTTTATCCGCCTTGGTACTGCGACTGGGCTGTTTAAACTTAATTTGCGGCTCGGGCTCACCCTTATTCTGCACAAAGTTCAACAGCTGGTTTAAACGCACATCGGCGGCGCCTATGGCCACCAGCAAATCGTCTAAATGAGTGAAGTTAAAGCGCTTAATGGCCGGCTCAAGATCCTTATAGGTGAGATCCAGCTTCTGTAACTCGTTATCGAGTATGTCTTTACCTGCCTGCAGGTTTTTATCCCGGTCGAGCTGTTTAAACCAGTGATGGATTTTCGCCCGCGCTCTGGATGAGCGAATATAACCAAGGGATGGATTGACCCAGTCACGGCTCGGATTCGGCTCTTTTTGGGTAAGAATTTCCACCTGATCGCCGGTTTGCAACTGATAAGTAAAGGGCACAATTTTGCCAAATACCTTGGCTCCTATGCAGCGATGACCAACATTGGAGTGAATATAGTAGGCAAAGTCCAGCGGCGTGGCGCCAAAGGGCAAGTCGAAAATATCGCCGCGCGGAGTAAACACATACACCCGGTCTTCGACTACTTGGTTTTTCAGTTCATCGGCCAGGTCTGTACCGTCGACCACTTCTTCTTGCCATTGCAGAATCTTTTGCAGCCAACTGATTTTTTGCTCATAACCGCTGTCGCGACCGCCCAGCACTCCTTCTTTATACATCCAGTGCGCAGCCACACCCAGCTCCGCATCTTCGTGCATCTGCGCGGTGCGAATTTGAATCTCCACGGTTTTGCCCTCAGGGCCAAAAACCACGGTATGAATGGACTGATAACCGTTCGGCTTAGGGGTGGCGACATAATCGTCAAATTCTTTAGGCAGATGGCGCCAGCTGGTATGCACCACGCCAAGGGCGCCGTAACAGTCCTGAATTTTATCCACCACGATACGCATGGCGCGTATATCGAAGAGCTGGTCGAACTCATAGTTCTTTTTGCTCATCTTTTTATAGATGCTGTAAATATGTTTAGGGCGGCCATAGACCTCGCCCTTAATGCCGACTTCATCCAGCTTGGTTTGTACCTGCTCGACCAAATCACGCATATATTCTTCGCGATCGAGGCGCTTTTCTTCCAATAACTTGGCAATGCGCTTATAGGTTTGCGGATGCAAATAGCGAAACGCGAGATCTTCGAGCTCCCATTTCAGCTGGCCAATACCCAAACGATTCGCCAAAGGGGCAAAAATATTGCTGGTTTCCTTGGCGGCAATCACCCTTTCTTCTTCGCTGGCATCTTTCACCTCGCGCAGGTAACACACCTGCTGCGCCAACTTGATCACCACGGCGCGCACATCTTCGACCATGGCCAGCAGCATGCGGCGAATTTTATCCACCTGCACCTGGCCGCTCGAGGCATGAGCCAAGGTGCTGATGGTGGCCATTTGCTCCACCCCGGTCAGCAACAGGCCGACATCCTTATTGAAGTCCTCGCTAACATCACTAATGGCGATTTTATTGGCGATAAAATAGGGCGTCAGGTAGGCGGTGGCCAGGGAGGTTGCATCAAGATTCAGCTGCGCCAGAATTTCTACCATTTCCAGCGCCAAGCGGTCATTGTCGGCATTGCGGTGCTCGCCGCAGTATTCGGTGGCGGCTTTGACCAACTGATACTTGTCGTCACTTAACGCCAGCTGCTTTAAGGCGCTGTCGAAGTTTTCGATATCGATGCGATGCGACTGTCTTGTTGCCACCATGGCGGACTCTACCCCCGTGTAAATAATGCCATTGTTTCGATATGACCTGTGTGCGGGAACATGTTCATAATTCCCAGCTTATTGAGCGAAAAACCCGCTGCCAGTATCGTTTTGCTGTCTCTGGCCAGAGTAACGGGATCGCAGGACACGTACAAGACGCGTTTGAACTGTTTGAGCGGTAATTGCGCAAGTATGGCCTCGGCACCCATGCGCGATGGATCAAGCAGCAATACATCGAGGTTTTTATCAAACCAACTCGCCTGCGCCAAGGGCTTGGTTAAATCGAAACAATGGAACTGGCAATTATCCAGCTTGTTGGCCTTAGCATTTAATTGAGCATAGTCCACTGCCGAAGCAACCCCCTCAACACCGACCACTCTTTTTGCCTGCTGAGCTGCCAGCAAGGAGAAGTTACCAACACCGCAAAACAGATCCAAGACCTGCTCATCGGCACCTAACGCCAACCACTGCATGGCTTGTCTAAGCATTTGCTCGTTCACCTCGGCATTCACCTGAATAAAATTATCCAGGCCAAACTGCAAGGACAAGTCACCTTGTTTAATCTGATAGCTAGCCGCCGGTAACGCCTGCTCAGCACTGTGCTGCCAAACCAGGGTCCAGTCATGCTCGCTGGCGGCATCCTGTATTAGTTGCTGCACCTTGTCGACAATGGCCTTGGTATGACGAACCACTATGTAATGGGTGTCTTCTGTGGCCACCAGCTGTAAATGCGATACTGAACGCAGCAATGGATGCTGCTCTATCTGCTCACGGAAAAATGCAAATACCGCATCAAAGCCCTGCTCCAACACCGGGCAATGTTCGATATTGACTATCTGCTTGGAACCTTGCTGGCGAAAGCCCACCTGCAAGCCGCGATTCTTATCATGGAAAATACTGATACGGGCGCTGCGGCGATAATGCCAGGGCTGACTTTCGATAGGGGCCTGCCAAGGTAGTTCGCTTTGGCCGGTAAACTTGGCAAAAAGCGCGCCCACCGCCTGCTGTTTGCCATCCAGCTGCGCCTGCAACTCAAGATGCTGCAAGTTACAGCCGCCGCACTGCTGATAATGCTGGCACATGGGCTTAACCCGCGCTGCGCTGGGTTCGATTACCTTAATACACTGGCCCTCGGCGTAGCTTTTCTTATCGGCATTAATACGTGCCAAAACGCGCTCACCGGCCAGGGCATCGCTCACAAAAACAACCTTGCCGTTATTTTTTGCCACGCCACGCCCATGATGATCCATGCTCTGGATGCTCAATTCGTGCGTTTGATTTTTAACTTGTTTTTTATTTGGCTTAAAAAAGTTCGCCATGCCCCGCCCTAATTTACATTGCTAAAGATCGATGTAAGCTATAACCTAAACTTAACACAGTCTCATTTATTTGTTTGCTTATGAACCGACTAGGCCTTCGGGATTCAGTCCTGATCCTGACCTTGGTGCCTACCGTGGTGATTGGTCTATTGCTCGGCGGCTATTTTACTATAAATCGCTACCTGGAGTTGGATGAATTTCTCATCGAGCAAGGCAGCACCATAATCGAGCCATTAAGTATTGCCATAGAGCAACCCTTAATTAAAAACGACAAAGCCACGTTGGAGCGCATGGCTCGCCATACTCACAATATGCACTCGCCGCTTGTAAAGTCCGTGGCTATTTTTGATGCCAGCGATTCTCTGGTGGTAACCAGCAATCTACACCGCAATTTTGAGCGCCTGACGAATATTCCCCCCGAAGTGCATCAAAGCCTGAACAAGGTCATTCAAGACGATGAATTTTTAATTTTTTATCAGGGCGTACTCAACCCCAATGCTCCCAGCCATCTGCCGTTTCAAACCGCAGGTACTGTTATGGTGCAATTTAACCGTCAGGCCGCGGTGATAGAGCAACAAAAAGCCATTTTAATCAGCGCCGCGGTGATCTTATTAGCCATCTGCTTTGCCGTGATTATTTCCATTCGCCTAAGCCGTATGATCACCCAGCCCTTATCGCGTCTCGTGCGCGCCACCGGCGAAGTAGCCCGAGGCGAAGAGCCACAGAATATCACCCAGGCCATGCAGGGCGAATTGGAGCAATTGCGCTTAGGCCTGGTGAGCATTACCGAATATATGGCCGATGAAAAAGACGAGATGCAGCGCCATATCGACCAGGCTACTGCCGACTATCAGGAAACCCTGGAACAGTATGAGACCCAGAATATTCAGCTAATTATGGCCAAACGCGAGGCTTTGGCTGCAAACAAGGTTAAGTCAGACTTCCTGGCGAAGATGAGTCACGAGCTGCGCACCCCGCTCAATGGAGTTATTGGCTTTGCCCGCCAGCTTTATAAAACGCCGCTTAATAAGAACCAAAAAGATTACCTGGATACCATAGAGGCCTCGGCCAACAGCCTGCTTAGCATCATCAGCGATATTCTCGATTTCTCCAAGCTTGAAGCCGGCGCCATGGAGCTCGAAAGCATTCAATTCCAGTTACGCGATTCGGTAAACGAGGTATTGACCCTGCTCGCCCCCGGCGCTCACGAGAAAAACCTGGAGCTGTCGATTCATGTTAACCCCAATGTGCCCGAGCAACTGTTTGGCGACCCAACCCGCTTTCGACAAATTCTTACCAACCTGGTGAGTAACGCCATTAAGTTTACCGAGCAGGGGGAGATCAATATAGATATCAGCAGTCGCCTGCTGGCCGATGAACGCACCTCCTTGTTGATCTCGGTAAAAGACACAGGCGTTGGTATTGCCATGGATAAGCAAGACACCTTGTTTACCCCCTTTTGCCAGGCCGACTCCAGCATTACCCGCAAGTTTGGCGGCACCGGCCTGGGGCTTATGATCACCAAGCATTTGGTGGAAGCCATGGGCGGACGTATCACCTTGAACAGCGCCCCGGGCAAGGGCACCTGCTTTACTTTTAATGCCGTGTTTAAGCTGCCGGATCATCATTTCCAAACCGAGCTGCCCTGCAGCTCCCTAGCCACAAAGCGGGTGCTGTATTTCGAACAAAACGAACACAGCTATATGGCCACCACCAGCATCTTACACGCTTGGGGTGTGCATGTGAGCGGCTGTCGCAGCCTGGAAGAGCTAGAGCAAGTCTTAACCGGCTCCTTTAAATTCGATATCTGCGTGCTTGGCGATGCCGGTGGCGTTGAGTCCATGGCGCTGATGAAGCAGCTTATTGCCATGGTACGCCCACACAGCGACTATATCTATTTGCTGCTTAATACTGTGTCGCACAATATGCGCGAGGCCTTAGTTGGCAGTGGTGCCGACGGCTGCCTTAGCAAACCCATTAATCACCGTAAATTCTGTGAAATGCTGGCAGCGCCCTATCGCCTCGACCATCCCACTATTCACACCCAGGACCGCAAGGCCAACCGCTTACCGCTTAAAGCTTTGGTGGTGGACGACAACGACGCCAACCTAAAACTGATCTGTGCCCTGCTTGAAGAGCAGGTCGAAGAACTGGACACAGCCCATAATGGCGCCCAGGCGGTAGAGGTTTGTAAGAGCCATAAATACGATTTGATCTTTATGGACATACAAATGCCGATTATGGACGGCATTACCGCCTGTAAGCTTATTTGCGAGTCCTCTCTCAACGAAGACACACCGATCATAGCCGTGACCGCACATGCCTTAAGCGGCGAGAAAGAACAGCTTAAGGATGTTGGCTTCGCCAGCTACCTCACCAAGCCTTTGGACGAGGACATGCTCCACGAAGTACTTATGGAGCACGGCGCCGATCATAAACGCCTGCGCGAGCGCCACGCCAACAAGAGCGCCCCAAGCACACCTCCTTTTGCCAGCAATGGCCTTAACTGGGAACTTGCGCTGCAACGCGCCGGAGGCAAGGAAGACCTGGCTCATGAGATGCTTAACATGCTGTTGCTGAGCATTCCGGAAACCGCCAGCCTGATAGAAGAAGCCATGACCGCCAAGGATCATCCACGCTTACTTTCTATCATCCACAAGTTCCACGGCGCCTGCTGCTACACCGGCGTGCCAAAACTGAAAAAACTCGCCGAGCTGATTGAAACGGCCATGAAGGAGCAGGCCAGCATCAATGATATCGAGCCCGAGTTGTTGGAATTACTGGATGAACTAAGAAACTTACTGACGGATGCAGGGTTGGAGAAGAGCAACTCTTTATGACGGATGGTGTGATTACCATCACACCCAAGGGGGACTAGCCCCCTTGGAGCCCCGGTTTTTGGTAAGTTGTGGGCGCGCCGGTTTGTTTGCTCTAACTATTGAGATCTTGTCGCGGTGGCGACGACACCTTAGGGGTGGTTTACGCCAACCCCCCCTAAGAACCCCAAGGCGCCCCAACATTGCATTGTTTCCTCACCCCGCTACGAGAAATGAACGTAACCAACATGCACAGGCCTTCCCTGGCCTGAGCATGTTTTCGCCAGCGTCCTGCTGGCGATTACTCTTCTCGTATCGCGCTTCGGATGCAATGTAAGGGGATTAAGCTGATACACCTGCTTTCCAATTTAAGTTATCGCAATCTGATAGGCAGCTAAGAGCGAAGCTGACGTTCATCCTTCCACCGAAATTACTGTGTATACATCCATCATCGTTGAGATTCTCCCATAGTCAGGAAAACGACCCAATGGGTCGTTTTTGTCGTGTCCACGTTAATGGCAATGTCTCGTAACTTCAATGCTGGTAAGTACTTCCTAAATTTGCTATCAATGGTCAGAGGACAAAAACGAGACAGATTGCGGTAGAAAAACGACCCAATCGCTCGATATTAAATTGTTAAATCTCAAGTGGAACTATGCGTATAGCTTTCTTAATAATCATTTTTTCTTTGTCCGCAAATGCAGAAGAAAGAGAGTATAGCACTAAAGTAGAGCTTGGAGATGGTTTTACCAAGCAAAAATATACTATGCAAAACCCACCGGATCACTGGGAGGCAATTGCACACTATTCAACTACCTTTTACAAAGATTTAGAATTAGGCATGTTGGACGGGCTATATATTTCGCCAGCAAAAGACTATGCCCTCTACAACAAAGCAAAAGAAGGCAAGCTCTATTTACTTGAGCTCGCATCAAAGAGTGAAAAGGCGGTAAAGTTTGAGAGCTATTGTTTTCCCTATGATCCTCAATGGAAGGCCGGTGATGTAACTATAAATTGCATAGGCAAAGCAGAATCTAAGTTCTTACTGAAAATAGATTTAACAAGTCAATCAACTACGCGCCTGTCGGCGCCGGACAGCCAAACCTACGGTTCGGCTGCCGGTTATTGAGGCGTTAGTAGCCATATGAAAATGGAGACAGCAGTGGAAATAGATGAAGATAAAATCGATGAAGCGGCACTTGCTCTGTTTTACCTTACTCTGCACGACAAGTTTGGTAGGGCTTGGAAGCAAATAGATTGGAGTATCACCGACCGACTTTATGAAAAAGGTTATATTCACGACCCTGTTGGCAAATCAAAGTCTGTTGTTCTAACTGAAGAAGGGCTCGCCAAATCAGAAGAGCTATTCAAAAAGTTATTCGTCAAAAGTGAGTGAGCATTGTGCGCATAGCTCAGCTGTTACTCTAGGATGTATCAGCGTAGCAACTAACAAGCCAATTAACGCACTCACTTCGTTCGCTGGGACGCATACACGCGGGGCGGCTGTTTTGCTATCAGCGTCGTAAATAAACAAGGCGTACTTGCCTTTTGGCACATCAAAATTAAAGGTTAATTGATTAGCGCTTACGGAGTTAGGTTTAAAGTTAAATACATTATTGTGTTGATACACAACAACAACGGGATCGTTTAACGCACTGAAATTATCACCTATTAACGTAATTGTATCACCAAAACGATAGCGTCCTTTTTCAATCACATTGTTAAAATTTCCACCCAATTCATTAATTTGAATAAAACCTTTAGCAAACGGCTCGCGAATTCAACTCCGAAGTGCACCACTCGCTAAATTAAGCCGCCTTGCGTAATTCTTCGAATACGACTGCTGGCTGTTTATACCCCAGACATTTTCTCGGTCTGGCATTTAACGCGCGTTCAATCTCTGCAATTTGCTTGTCTGTTACCGTGCGTAAGTCAGTGCCTTTGCGTATGTATTGGCGCAGCAAGCCGTTAAAGTTTTCATTTAATCCACGTTCCCATGAAGAGTATGGATTAGCGAAATAGATATCCGTTTTCAGTTTCTTTGCAACCTGTTCGTGGTCACAG
>NZ_JBCGCU010000023.1:0-39409 GCF_038739665.1 Pseudoalteromonas qingdaonensis
ATGCTTCGCAGCTTAGCGAGGTGAGCGCATGGATGCGCGATGTAACCAAGCTTCATGGATGAATTTGACCACATAAATCAGTGATTATATTCATCAGAATGCGTTTAGATTGAACATAAAGTAAACCGCAAAGATAAACAGACCCTAATAAAGGTGTAACTATTCCCATACACTGTAAACATTGTTAATATTCTGTGTTGCTGTAAACCTGCTTATAACCCGTAACTTGCAAAATAATAATAATGACCAGTCCCATGAAATCATTTCTATTAAGAGTTGCCTCAATGGCAATGCTAGGCAGCTGTAGCGTTAGCGCTCAAGCGGCACCTCAGTTATTGCTAATGGCCGATGATCTACAAGTGTGCTCCAGTGAGCGACTGCAACATTGCAATAGCGATTCTCGCGAGCGCTTGAGTAAGAGCAGCTATAAACAACAACCGGTTTTCAAGATCACCGATGAAGGCTTGGAACGTATTGTTAATATGGCCTGGACCGAACAGTCGAATATTCGAAATCAGGCTGTGGAAATCTTAACCAAGGCACGGCAACATTTTGCCGATGACATCTTTAGTCAACAGGAATTCGAGCGTTACCTGCGTCGCAGCGACTTTAAGTTGAGCAACAGCGAGACAAGTGCACGAGAGTTTTGGTTTAACTTATTCGACTTTGAGCAGCAAAACTTTTTTGACCTGTTAGAGCAAAAGCAGGGGAGTGGTAAGCGCCGCTTGAAGCCTGAGGTTGATATTAACGGTACTCGCAACTGGGTAACCAAGGACGCTTTTGCGGCGCTATTTAATGCGGCGCAAAGTATTGCCGATGCTAAACGCAAGCCGCGTATCGCCTATGTAACCGGCGGTAGTCGCGACCCGTATCGCGATGTTGAGTATTATCAAGCCCTGTTTGAACAACTGGGTTTTGAAGCGCACTGGCTGGCCATAGATGGTGCCATGCAGGCTTTGAGTCAGACTAACGATCCGGCGAAGTGTGCTAACCTGGCCGAGTATCAGGTGTCGCGACTGGCAAGTTTCCGTCGTGATATTTTGTATCCACAGCTATATCAAAGGCAGCAAAAGCTATGTCAGAACCCAGAGCAACTTTATGAGTTGCTGCGTCGTTCTGATGCACTCTTTATTGCCGACTCCAGCCCCTTGCTGCTGTACCATGCGTTTTATCAAAATGCCAACCAACCCAGCGAGCTGCTGAAGAAGATCCAAGAAATGACGGCGAAAGGCCAGTTGCTGGTAGCAGCACAAGGCGAGTCGGTTAACGCCTTGGTCGGTGGTAGTCAAAATGCCACTATTTTATCTGGTGAAGGCGTACAGGTATTAACGGAAGAGCCAATTATTTATGGCAATGCTTTTGAAGCCTGTCGCTTAGGGGTTGACTGTATTTTAGTGACCAATAACCGAAAACTTAGCTATCTGCAGTCTGGAGTGTTAGATCTTTTCCCATGGGGCACCCTGGATACGCAAGTGGCACGTCACGGTAAACAGCCACGCTTAATTAAGGCTGGCGTGCAAAGCTCAAGCTCAATGATCTTTGGCCTTGATAGTAACAGTTACGCCAGTGTTGAGCGCATTGTCGGTGAAGAGAAAGACGATATCGAGGTGCAGGTATTTGGTGAAGGTGGCCTTTGGTTAGGCGACTTGCGTCAAAGTCAGGACTCAATGTCCGGGGCGATGCAATTTGGTCCTTTTGACAGTTATTTCTTAACTCATGAGGATAAGATAAGCATGCGCGGTGGCGTGGTTAATGTTGAGCTGGCTCCTTGGAAGCAAGCGGTGAACACTACCAGTGCCGGGCCGTTAGTGAATACATCAACGCCATTTAGCCGTGCCAACTATCATAAACTGGGGCAAATGCAGTGTAATACCGGGGCGGCAACCGCCGGCGGTAGCAGTGATATAGATAGCCAAAGTTATGAGCTGATCTTAAACGCCAGTGGCGCCAGTAATATGCGCAAAGGGGTCTTGGTTAAAGGCGGAAAACGCATGGGCGTGTGCTCATTCGCAAGAATCTCAACACAGATACTGCCAAAGGCACTCTAAGTTGATTACAATAGAGGGGTTTGTAGCAAAACCCCTTTTTTTATGATTGACTCTTCCCTGAGCCCCTGGGTTCGTGTTTTAACAAATCTCCTTATCCGCTTCGGGACCTGGTATGCCGGCGCCATAGTCTATGGCGTTTTTATTGTTGCCGCACTGATCTTCAGCGCCATGTACTATTATGTCGCCACCGGCGAAATCATGTTGCTGGATGTTTTGGCCGTGGTATTTTTTACCGCCGTGGCAGCACCCTTAGTGATCATGGTGGTGCTGCAATCCATCACGCAATTACAAGACTCGCAAAAATATCTGGAAACGGCGACCAAGCAAGAAAAGCTGCTCAACCAATCCTTAAAAGACAATATTCGCCTCCTGAACACAGAGATCGATGAGCGGAAAATGGCCCTTAATGCCAAGTACCGTGCCATTGATGAGTTGCGTCGGGAAATTTCTGAGCGTAAGAAAACCCAGGTCGAGTTGGCGCAGCAGGGTATGTTGCTACGCTCCATAGTCGACTCCTCTCCCGACCTTTTTTATTACCGTGACCGCGAAGGGGTATTTGCCGGCTGCAACAAGATGTTTGAAAAGGTGATGGACCGTAGTTCTGATCAGCTGATCGGCATGAAGGCCGAAGATATCTATCCAGCACAATTATTACCGGCGGTGCTTAAAACCGATCGCCAGGTCGAGTCCACCCATGAAGCTGTAACCGTGGATGTGCAATATCCAGTGGATGGTGAGCAAAGGTGGTTTGAGATGCGCAAGCTGCCCTTTATCAATGATAAGGGTGAATATATCGGCCTATTGGCTTTCGGTCGTGATATCACCAGTCGTAAAGAAGCCGAACAGGCCCTTGAAACAGCCTTTAAGGACAAGGGTAAATTTATTGCTACCTTGTCCCATGAACTACGCACTCCACTCAATGGCATAGTGGGTTTAACCCGTATGCTGCTTGATACCGAGCTTAGTAAACAACAGCGCAGCTGGTGTAATACTGTGTTCTCCAGCGCCGAGACTTTAGGTAATATTTTCAACGATATTATTGACCTGGATAAAATTGACCGGGAGCAACTGGATATAGTGACCGAGCCGGTCAGTGTCGCCGACTTTATCAATGATGTGGTTAACTTTGGTGCCTTAATTGCCGCGCAAAAAGAGCTGTCATTCGATATAGAGCGAGTGGGTGAGCTCCATGTATATGGGCAAATCGATCCAACGCGTTTGCGCCAGGTGCTTTGGAACCTTATTAATAACGCCGTTAAGTTTACCACAGAGGGTGGGGTTGCCTTAAGCTGCGAACATAAGCAACAGGGCGATAATCACAGTCTGATCCTGACCGTGCGCGACTCAGGCATAGGTATTCCGGATGACCAGCTTAGCCATATTTTTGACATGTATTACAAGGCCCCAGATGCCAGTGGCGCTAATGCCATAGGCTCAGGTATCGGCTTAGCGGTTACCAAGGCTCTGGTGAGTGCCATGGGGGGTGATATCCAGGTGATCTCACGCCCGGGCGAGGGCAGTAGCTTTACCGTGAATATTCCTTTGCAATTGACTTCGGCTCCGGTCATCGAGAGTTATGAGTGTAAGAGCCTTAATATCCTGCTGGTTGAAGACGTGCCGCTCAACGCTGAAATCGCTACTAACCTGCTGGAGCAGCGCGGCCATGAGGTGATCTGGGCGGAAACCGGTGAAGATGCGCTGGCCTTTGTGGAAACCGAGGATGATCTCGACCTAGTGTTGCTGGATATGCAGTTACCTGATATCAACGGCGATGTGGTGGCCAGAGAAATTCGCAAACAAAGCGAGTTCGATCATCTTCCCATTGTGGTGCTCACCGCCAATGTGCGCAGTGCCGAAGAAGAGCTGCGCGGCATTAATATCCAAGGGGCTCTGGCCAAGCCCATCAACACCACCAAGCTCGACAATATGCTTTCACAGCTGTTCGGTATAGGCGAGGGATGTATGCAACAGGTAGCGGCGGAGCGTTTGGTGCATCAACAGACTCTAGCGCCAACACTAAAACTTGATGAGCGCTTGCTCGACCAGGAAATTATCAGTGAGTTTATAGACTCCATGGGAGTTACGGCGTTTTCACGCAGCGTTGCCCTTTTTGCCAAGCTTGCTCCCGGCTATCAGCAAGAACTGCTTGTTAGTGTGGCTGAGGACGTTGAAGAGTATAAATCCGTGGCTCATAAGATTAAGGGGGCGGCTGGCTCTGTGGGTCTAAAAGCGGTGCAGTTGCAGGCTAAGAAGATGGAAAACCAGTGTCTTGAGGTTGAGCTGGAGTTACGCCAAAGTTGGCTGGATGAGTTAGACGGGCAAATAAAAGAAGGGCTCGAGGCCCTTCAGTCATTCTTATCTAGTTTGGCAGACGATTAGTTATCAATCTTGCCGATAAAGCGGTAGCCTTCACCATGAATGGTGCTGATAAGCTCAGGTGTGCTGCTGTCGCTTTCGAAGTGCTTACGAATACGGCGAATGGTTACATCCACGGTACGGTCATTGGCACGTAATTCACGGCCAGTCATATGCTTAATTAACTGTTCACGGCTAAAAATACGACCCGGTGAGTCAAGCATTAGACGTAGGGCACGGTATTCACCCTTAGGTAGGCGTTTTGACTCGCCCGCAGGGGAAGTAAGGCAGCGACTGTTTTCGTCCAGCTCCCAACCGTTAAAGTTTACAACGCCATCTGAATCCAGCGCCGGATCGTCCTTGTTCGCCGCGGTCCGAGAAATAAGGTTACGGGCGCGAATGGTTAACTCGCGAGGATTGAATGGCTTGGTAATATAGTCATCAGCGCCAATTTCTAGGCCAAGAATACGGTCGACATCGTTGTCACGACCGGTCAAGAAAATAAGGCCAACATTACGCTTTTGGCGTAACTCGCGCGCGAGGATCAGGCCGTTTTTACCTGGTAAGTTGATATCCATAACAACCAGGTTAATATCGTCATTGGTGGTGAGTTTGTCATGCATATCATCACCATCAATGGCTTCAATCACTTTGTAGCCTTCAGCTTCAAATAAGCTAACGAGGTTTAGACGAGTAACATCTTCATCCTCAACGATCAGAATGACTGGCGTTTGCATTGTTTATTAACCTTTTCGGAATAAAATATTTACATAAAGACGGAAAATAGGAACTTCCCGAATACTTGCGATTATAGGAGTATATCTAAATGTTAACAAGTAAAAACAATTTGGATAAAATTTAGACTTACTCAAGATCCTAGCCGAATATTTACACTAACTTTTCAGCCGACCTTCTTTATTGACATACAGTCGATTTTGCTCACTCATTTTTCACCAAGTTAAGGCTTTGGTATGAATGAATAACTCAAAATCAACCTTTAATAGATAATAAATTCAAGGGTGAATTTTGAGCCAAGGAGATAGTATATCATTCTCTTTTTTTACCTTCAAAGCATGGGATGCCTGTTATGTGTAAAAGTTCCTTTATTTTTTATGCTTTTAGTGGTTTTTTACGGTTGATAACGCTTTTTTACGTATTTTTCGACTTTTTGTTGCGCTTAGTTAAACAAAAAACACCCATGCTGCCCTCATGTGATCATTATCAATAAGATGATTAAGTTGTAAGTAAGAGAATGAAGAGAGAAGTACCCTTATGTTCAAAACAGGTGTTAAAGGTATAGCCCCGGCATCACTTGATGCCTACCTTGATGCCTATACCCAGGCCCACTTTGTTTTTGCCCAGCGCTTACCCAAGGCGGCAAGTGGCTGTGTTATTACCGCCTGTAACCCTTATGGGCGGCAAGTAGGAATACGTAAAAACCGTCATTAACAGGGTTTGTTGATTGATGCTGTTAGGCATCATGTTCATAGCCCGGGTTTTGGTGGCGACAAGCGTATGCAATATCGTGAGGCCAGTGTGTTTGTACGCTGCAATCCGAAATTGGGTTGGGGTTATTTGCGGCGTTTTAAGCAAAACGCTGTGTTCTTGGTGCGCCGAGGGGGGTTGTATTTATTGTTGGTGGATGGCCGGGAGCTTAAGCTAGCTTGTACTCTCGCAAACAGAATACGAAAACGCCCTGGTTTGCCGCGGCTAAACAGGGCGCAAGCGTTTAGGCTTTAGCTGTTTTGGTACACGGCAAAACGTTTGGTTTTTGCCAAGGTAGCATGATGCCTAAAGTGTGTTTGCAGTTGCTCTGGGTAGGCCAGGAAACTATTGGCGACCAGGGTTAGCTCGCCACCTCTGTTTAAATGATCCTTAGCCGAGGCAAAGAAGCGCTCGGTGATCTTATAATCGGTTTTTAAGCCGGTATGAAACGGCGGATTGCTAATGATCAGATCAAAGCGTTTATCCACTTCACTTAAACCGTCACTGAGTAACACTGCACCATCTACCTCATTAGCGGCAAAGGTTTGCGCCGTGGCATAGCCGGCCAGGGCGTTAACGTCGAGCCCGGTAACCTTTAGCTTAGGGTTTCGCTTGGCACAAAAGCTGGCAATAATGCCGGCGCCGCAGCCAAAGTCCAGCAGGCTTTTGGCTTTTGGATATGCGGGTAGACTATCTAGCAGCAGGGCGGTGCCGTCGTCCAGTTGCCCATGGTTAAATACCCCAGGCAGGCTGACTACCTTACACTCTATGCTTTGCCCGGCGATATCTCGGGTTAGCGTAAAGGTTTTATGGTAGCGGCTAATATCAAACTCGGTTAACAGATTTATATCCGTGTATTGATACAACAGGCAATGCTTGGCCGAGTCCACCTTATGACCTTGAGCCAGATCTTTGAGCTGTTTCTCGATAGACTTAACACCACCTTTTTTCTCACCTACGACTAAAAGTCTGGCATCGGCATTGATGCTGGCACGAATATTATCCAGTGTCATCAGGGCTTCGGCCTTGGCCTTAGGGTAGTAGTAGATCACCAGATCAAACTTTTGCTCAGGTAATTGATGAGACACTAAGGTAGTGACATTGGCGCCGCTGAGTTGGTTTTTTGCAAACTGGCCGTCGGCAAAATTGTAACTAAACAGGCAAATATTTGCGTGCGGGTTTAGGGCTCGCAATTGGTGAGCGAAACCATCGCAGTTGAAGTTAACCACTAGAATTGAGTCGGCGCTCAATAGCTCATCACTGCGCAGCAACAGCTGCGATGGATTACTCAACTGCATCTTATTTCACGCGCTCGAACATAAGATCCCACACCCCGTGACCAAGACGGTGGCCGCGTTGCTCAAACTTGGTCAGCGGACGCGAATCCGGGCGCGGCATATAGTCATTGCTAGGCGACTGGTTAGCGTAGTTTTCGCTTGCCTGCATTACTTCAAGCATGTGCTCGGCGTAATTTTCCCAGTCGGTGGCCATATGGAAAACACCACCGATTTTTAATTTGCTGCGCAGGCTCTCGACAAACTCAGGCTGAACAATACGGCGCTTGTGATGGCGCTTTTTATGCCAAGGATCTGGGAAGAACAGTTGTACCTTGGCTAGTGAACCGTCGGCGATACAATCTGCCAGCACTTCTACGGCATCATGTTCGAATACGCGCAGGTTAGTAACTTCCTGAGCATCGGCATCCATTAGGCAGGCGCCCACACCCGGGCGGTGTACTTCAATGCCGATAAAGTTGCTGTTTGGGTCTTTCTTCGCCATTTCGACCAGTGACTTACCCATGCCAAAACCGATTTCCAGCACAACTGGGTTGTCATTGCCAAATACCTGGGTGAAATCAAGTAGGCCGTTTTTATGCTCTAGACCCATGCTTGGCCAACACTTTTCTAATGACGCTGCCTGACCTTTGGTTAAGCGGCCTTCACGTTTTACAAAGCTGCGCACCTTGCGAATGTATTTGCCTTCGCTCTCGGCTTGCGCAAGAGCCTGTTGTGTTGATTCACTCATGATAGTGACAGTCCTAATGAAAATGGGTGCGTATTATCCCCACTTGCGTGCTTAAGTACAAGTCGGTGGCTATTGATATTTATCGACACAATAATAGACTGGGCGCAATTTAAAAAAGCAAAGAGTAATCTAGTGGAATTATCTCAGCAAATGCGAACCTGGTTCGCCGATCAGATTGTCGATTGGTACGACTTATGTGGGCGTAAAACCTTGCCTTGGCAATTAGAAAAAACGCCTTATAAGGTTTGGGTTTCGGAGATCATGCTACAGCAAACCCAGGTCGCTACTGTGATCCCCTACTTTAATCGCTTTATGGCACGCTTTTCTACCATAGAGCAGCTGGCCGAGGCCGATGAGGACGAGGTGCTGCATCATTGGACTGGGCTGGGTTATTATGCCCGAGCCCGGAATCTGCATAAAACCGCTAAGCTGATTTGTGCCGAGCATAAGGGGGAGTTTCCTAAAACCCTGGAGCAGGTGATGGCCCTGCCTGGTATTGGTCGCTCCACCGCTGGCGCCATTTTAAGCCTGTCGCGAGGTGAGCATCACCCCATTTTGGACGGCAACGTTAAACGTGTGTTGGCTCGCTGCTTTATGGTTGAGGGCTGGTATGGGGTTAAAAAGGTTGAAAATCAGCTGTGGCAGCTCAGTGAGCAGCTAACTCCTAAAAATGGTGTTACTCAGTTTAATCAGGCCATGATGGATTTGGGTTCCAGCCTCTGTTCGCGCAGCAAGTTTGATTGCGAACCTTGCCCGCTTAAAAGCCGCTGCCTGGCGTTTAAACATAATAAGGTAAGTGAATTTCCTCACTCTAAGCCGAAAAAACAGGTGCCGAAGAAAAGCTGTACCATGCTTATTCCCATTATCAATGGGCAAACCTATATGGAGAAAAGGCCCAATAGCGGAATTTGGGGCGGACTACATTGCTTTTTAGAATTTGCTGATAAGGATCAGGCGCAGCAATATGTAGCGCAGCAAGGGTGGCAAGGTAGAACTCATGAGCTTGAATCATTTACCCATATCTTTTCCCATTTCCAACTAAATATTAACCCTATGCTAGTGCAGTTGGATAAGGTGCCAGCAACCCTGGCCGATGGCGGCCTTCTGGATTATGACCTGGAGAATGAACCTCAGGTTGGTCTTGCTGCTCCGACTAAGAAGTTGTTGAAGCAACTAAAGCGTCACTTGGCAGATGCGAGTACTTCCGCATTAGGGTAAACTAGCTTCAATATAAGCAGATGCGTAGGTGAGGATTAATATGGCACGCACAGTATTTTGCCAAAAATTGCAAAAAGAAGCTCCAGGACTGGATTATCAGTTATATCCTGGCGAAGTGGGCGAGAAAATCTTTAATAATATTTCCAAAGAGGCCTGGTCTCAGTGGCAGCAAAAGCAAACTATGCTGATCAACGAGAAGCACCTTAATATGATGGAGCCTGAGCATCGTACTTTCCTTGAAGAGCAGATGGTAGGCTTTCTTTTCGAGGGTAAAGAAGTCGAAATCGAAGGTTACAGACCTCCTGAAAAATAAGCTATTTGCTGGGATTTTCGGCAAAAAATCCCAGTTTGCATGATTTGTGTGCAAACGAATTGTTTATTTTAAAAAGTGGTTGACTTGATACCCTAAAAACCGTTTAATACGCCGCACGCCCAGATAGCTCATTCGGGCGAAACGAAACCGAAGCACAGCTTCGCAGTTCGTTGAGGTGGAGTCAGGATGACGACAGGACCTCGCTTCAGGGATGAATTTAGAGCACAAGAAAAAATTTTTGCCCAGATAGCTCAGTCGGTAGAGCAGGGGATTGAAAATCCCCGTGTCGGTGGTTCGATTCCGCCTCTGGGCACCATTATTTAATTATGGTGCTAAATTAGTATCATTTTTATTGCCCAGATAGCTCAGTTGGGCGAAACGAAACCGAAGCATAGCTTCGCAGTTCGTTGAGGTGGAGTCAGGACGACGACAGGACCTCGCTTCATGGATGAATTTAGAGCACAAGAAACACATTTTGCCCAGATAGCTCAGTCGGTAGAGCAGGGGATTGAAAATCCCCGTGTCGGTGGTTCGATTCCGCCTCTGGGCACCATTATTTGGTGTTTTTGATTTAATCGAAAATGCACACAGCCTTGTGTGCCTGCTTAGCTCAGTTGGTAGAGCAACTGACTTGTAATCAGTAGGTCGCCAGTTCGACTCCGGCAGCAGGCACCATTTATTTTTGCCCAGATAGCTCAGTCGGGCGAAACGAAACCGAAGCACAGCTTCGCAGTTCGTTGAGGTGGAGTCAGGATGACGACAGGACCTCGCTTAAGGGATGAATTTAGAGCACAAGAAACACATTTTGCCCAGATAGCTCAGTCGGTAGAGCAGGGGATTGAAAATCCCCGTGTCGGTGGTTCGATTCCGCCTCTGGGCACCACAAATAAACAAACCCTGATCAGCAATGGTCGGGGTTTTTTATTGTCTGAAACTTAGTGGCCTAGGCGTAATCTCACGCTCTTTATTCTCGGTGGTTCGATTGTGAACTACCTCCCTGTAGTTCACCGCTTATCCAAGGCTAAGCGGCCAGCGGTCGCTGTCTAAAATTGTTCCCGACAATTTTATCCGCCTCTGGGCACCACAAATAAACAAACCCTGATCAGCAATGGTCGGGGTTTTTTATTGTCTGAAACTTAGTGGCCTAGGCGTAATCTCACGCTCTTTATTCTCGGTGGTTCGATTGTGAACTACCTCCCTGTAGTTCACCGCTTATCCAAGGCTAAGCGGCCAGCCGTCGCTGTCTAAAATTGTTCCCGACAATTTTATCCGCCTCTGGGCACCACTAATAATACCAATTCACTTAAATAGCTAATCATTCTAGCGGGCTAAATATTATGCTAACTGCGTTGTAATTTTTTTATGTAGAATAACTACATAATAAAAATTCCGCCTTGTTATCACCTCATTTATCCAGCGCTATCTCTGATCACATATTTAACAGAACTGGTATAAACCCTGATCAGCAATGGTTGGGGTTTTTTATTGTCTATCGTTTAGTGTTTCAGACGTCATATCCCCCTTCATCACACCCGAAAAGAGAGAATTGAAGCGCAATTAGCAAATATGGATGTTTGCAAAGCTATGTCCGGGACAGGGAAGTGCCGTACATGGCGGTTGCGTGCATTTCAATTTTCTCTTTGAGGAAAAAGTGTGATGTTGGGGCGACGTTTTCTTGGTTCGTTTTTTCGTCGTTCAAAAAGAATGAACGAGGGCCTCATGGATGAGGCCGGATAAAAGCCAGGGAAGGCAATGTGGTACATCAGCGTAGGGGGTATGCTGAAAGCGCCCCCTTTGAGGGTGGGGCTAATTCTAATCAGTAAATTTTACCTTCGGCGTCATCCTTTAACGGGGCTACGCGTGAAGGCGTGGCTTTCGCGCTTACCAGCGGCTCGCTTGCCATAACCAATAGGGTTACCGACTTATAAATAGATTCAAAATCCAGGTTAGCCAGCTCGTCTTTCGGTGTATGGTAGTGGTCGTTATTGGCCATATCCGTTGAACTAAAGCTGTGAGCCGGAACGCCCAGTCTTGCCAGTGAGGCATTATCGGAGCGATAGAATAGGTTCAACTTGGGATAGGGGTTGGCCTGAATATGATCTTCTTGGGGCAGGCTTTGGTTTAACAGGGCTTGTAAGTCAGACTTGTCAGCTCCTGTCATCCAAAGGTTGCCGCTGCCAAATGCGGATGGCTTACCGATCATTTCGATATTGATCATGGCGGCGATGGCATCTGGGTTTTGCGTCTTGGCGAAGTGTTTAGAGCCTATTAACCCCATTTCTTCTGCGGTAAAGGCGGCAAACATCAGGGTTCGTTCATTATCGCCAAGGTGGGCATAATGCTGCGCTAGATTCAACATGGCGCCTGTTCCAGAGGCGTTGTCGTTGGCACCGTTATAAATGGTATCCTGCTCTTCGCTCTCTTCTTGCTTATGGTCACCTTGCTCACCTTTGCTTTCGCCTAAGTGATCATAGTGGGCGCTAAAAAGTACCATGTCGGTGTCTTTGCGCTTACCGGGTAACACACCAACAACATTGGTAAGTTGCTGCGTCTTAACTTCATTGGCTACTTTAACTTCCAAGCCTTTTACTTCACCTTCATAGCCCAGCACCAAGACCATGGCGCCTTGGTCTTTAAGCTCCAGCTTGGTCAGGCCATTATTAAAATAGTTCTGATAACGGCTGAAGGCTTCTTCGTGGGCCTTATCAATTAGAACCAGGTGATTTCCACCCTTTTGGTTTAATTTGCGCAGTTGTTCACGAAGATCGGCGTCAGCTGAGATATGGGTGATAACCAGATCGTGAGTTTGTTGCCAAGAAAACCCGGCAGACTGAGATACAGTGGCGACGCGCTCTGCTGCGATTGGCTGGCCATCTAGCGCGACAGATACGGACTTGGGAGTCACGGAATGCAGATTGAATTGCTGTTTAAAACTTTGGGTACCTGGCATGGGTTGCAAACCTATGCTGGTAAAACGCTCGACTATGTAGTCGGCGGCAACGTCAATTTCCTTAGAGAAGCTTTTGCGGCCTTTGAGGTCGTCGCTGGCCAGGTAGCTGATATCCTGCTGCAGCTGTGTTCGTTCAAAATACAGAGCGTTATTGGTTGAACTACAAGCGGTTAGTGTTGCCGCGGCAATTAGACTAAGTAGCGGGAGCTTAGTTTTCATTTTTGATTCCCATAAGTTTACGTAAAAGTACAAGCACAAGCACACAGCAGGCTAAAGCACTAGCTTGCTCAGGTTTAGTGCAATAAAAAAGTAATAGTGAAAGAAGCTATGAGACCAACTTTGATATCGAGCCGAGTAAAGCATATTTGCCACTTGGTAAACTCTTGGCTCAGTAAGCCCACACTTACCCTAACCAGTGCACTAGCCAGGGATAATAAAGAGGCACCAAAAGCGGTGTGAGTATGGCACTAAATGCCATGGCTGCTGAGGCATAGGCAGCACTTAACTCGTTATCTGCGATGGCGGTTGCCGTGCCTATAGCATGACAGGCACCGCCCAATGCCAGGCCCTGGGCACTGCGGTCCTTGATGCCAAACAGGTGTAATAGGCTAAAGCCGACGATGGCGCCGACCACGCCAATAAGAATCACCATGGAGGCAGCAATGCTGCCGATTCCGCCCAGTTGTTCTGTCACCAACAGGGTGATGGGTGTGGTCACCGAAAGGCTGGCTAAGGATGCCTTTAGTTGCTGTGGGGCATCGAGCAAGGTGGCTATAACATAAGCACTGCTAGTAGCCATAATAACCCCCACGGCTACGGCGATAAGGATCAGCAGTAGTTGCTTTTTAAGCTGATGTATTTGTTTATACAAGGGTACCGCCAGTGCTACCACCGCCAGTTCCAAGAGGTAATTAAAAGGAGAGGTGGCGCGGCTGTAGCTGGGCAAGTCAAGGTCAAACAACAGCAAGCATAAAACCGATGCAATTATGGTCCATAAGACAGGGTTTAACAGCGGTGACTTCACCTTGGCGTGGAGCTGGCGTAAACACAGAAAGGCGATAATGGTCAAAGGTAGTGCCAGCCACATCATGATGCGCCCCTTAGCTTTTGCATTAGAAAGCCTATGCTGATTAAGCCCAGCGCCGGTACCAAAAACAAACAAAGCAAAAGCACCAACCAGTGTTCGCTAATAAGCGGACTATGCTCTACCACCTTGGCGGCGGCGGGCACGAAAAACAGCGGCATAAAGTTAAGCAGGGGTTGTGTGCCCGGCAGTAACCAGTGCAACTTTACCAGCCCAAGCTGTAGAGCGATAAACAGCGCCAACATGGCACTGAGCGGTGCCGGGAAGGTGAGTGCGAAGTGGGCACTCACTAAATGCGCAACAACAAGAAAGGTGCTTAAGATGGCCCAGCTTATCAGTAGCTGCAGAGCCATTTTGACATGCTTACCAAGAGCGGCGGTGTTGATAGTCATATTGTTTATCACTGCTGGCGTTTTTAACGGCGATACGGGTATTTTTACACATAAGCAGGCGCACTTGCGACCAGGTTTCTCTTGCTAACTGACGCCTGTGACCTTGGCGGTAAGCACTGGTGGTCAGGCGCTTAATGGCGGCCATAGCATCAGGGGAGCGCTCGATGATATCGGCGATCAGCTGCTGCGCCGCGGCCATAGGGTTTTCCTCTAAGGTAGAGATAAGCCCAAGTTCCAGTGCTTCACTGGCCTCAATAGGCTGCGCCGTCAGCGCCAGGCGTTGATAGTCATCGGCTTTAAGCAGGCTGGGAATAATCAGGCTGGCGCCCATATCCGGACACAAACCCCAGCGCGCCTCCATAATGGCAAAGCTGGCGTCTTTGGTGGCAATGCGAAAATCGGCACCCAAGGCAATTTGCATGCCGCCGCCCCAACAGCGCCCTTGTATCAAGGCTATTACTGGCACATTTAGCTCTTGCCAGCCCAAGGTAACTCGCTGTGCCAGATTTTGATTTCCCGGCAGCCATTTAAATAGTAAAGACAGCACCTGGCGCGGTTTGGCCATCACACCTTTAACATCCAGGCCACTACAAAAGTCCTGACCTTGGGCATCGAGAATTACGGCGCGTATATCTTTGCGTTTTTTAATGGTTTTTATAGCCTTATCAAGTTGTTTAAACATTTCATAATCTAAGGCGTTACGCTTTTTTGGCCGCGCTAGGGTGACATGGGCTATTTGTTCTTTAAAGCTGAGCGTTATCATTATTATCTCCTCTTACCACTAGCAATGTAACGCAAAGAATTACCCATGTCATTTTGTTGTACAAGTGCTTTGCTAATATGTATCTATTAAAAATTAGATAGTTGTTTATATCATATTTACATGCTCTAAGTATAAATACAGTAAGTCACAATTTAGTCTATATTTTCAAAGAACTGGGAAGCGCTATTGAGGTCGACATGAGGTAATCTCCGCGGGGATTAATCGCGCTTATCATTATTAGCTATCAAGGAGAGGAAGTATGCCTGGCGTACCTTCGCATAAAAGTTCATTTACAAAGAAGATCTTAGCCGTGGCGCTTAGCGGCGCTACGTTAATATTGGCACCTGGGTGTTCGGAAAAGCCCGTTGCCAATCAAAATACGCCAGCTCCTGCGGTATCGGTTTATGATGTGCAAGTGGAAGAAATTGGACAATATCGTGAGTTTGTAGCTCGCACCGAGGCTTATCAGGAAGCCAGTATTCAGGCGCGGGTGTCCGGCGAACTGATCGAGCGCACCTTTATTGAGGGCTCTAAAGTTGAAAAAGGTCAGTTGCTGTTTAAGATTGACCCTTCCGAATATCGCGCCAGCGTCAGTGAGCTGGAAGCCTCATTACGTAGTAATAAGGCCATTGCTGACAGAGCCGAACGCGACCTTAAGCGCGGCCGTGAAATAGCTAGTGATGGCTTTATTTCTGCCGCCGACTTAGACAAGTTAGAAACCAACTACAACCAGGCGCTTGCTGCAGTTAAAGCCGGCGAGGCCGGGTTGGAAAAAGCAAAATTAAACCTGGGCTACACCGAAATTAAAGCGCCTTTTAGCGGCCTTATCGGTAAAGTAAATTACGATGTGGGTAATATCGTAGGTCCTAATTCAGGTTCACTTGCGGAATTGACCGACATAGACCCCATCTATGTTAACTTCCAGGTAGAAGAAGCGGATTACATCACCTACCAACAGCAGCAACAGCAAAAGAACGCCGATCCTACTAAGGTGCAATTAGACCTTGCCCTGCGCCTGCCTAATAACACGGATTTTGCGCAAAGCGGTGAACTCGATTTTGCCGATACCAAAATCGACCGCAGCACAGGTACGGTTGAATTGCGCGCTAAATTTGATAACCCGAACGGCATAGTCAAGCCGGGTCTGTTTGTGACCCTGATTGTTGAAAGTAAGGAAAAGCAAAAGCAGGCTCTGGTGCCCCAGGCGGCGGTGCAGGTGAATCAGCAGGGCAACTTTGTGCTGGTGGTTAAAGAAGATAACACGGTAGCACATCGCTTGGTGAAATTAGGCCGTCGTATTGATGCCATGTGGGTTGTTGACTCGGGCCTTGAGCAAGGCGAGCGAGTGATAGTTGAAGGCTTACAAAAGGTGCGTTCAGGCATTAGCGTGCAGCCAGTGCCAAAGCAGATAGACAAAAAAAACGGCACCCTTAGCGACAAGCAATAAGAGAGTCTCCAATGATCAGTAAGACGTTTATTTATAGACCGAAATTGGCCTTGGTGATCTCCATTGTGATCACCCTCGCCGGGCTTATTGCCATGACTCAATTGCCGGTCAACATGTATCCGCAAATTACTCCTCCTCAGGTTCAGGTGTCGGCTTTTTACGCCGGTGCCAGCGCCCAAACCATAGAGGAAACCGTGATCCGGCCCATTGAAGAAAAGATCAATGGTGTCGAGGGCATGATGTATATCGAGTCCACCGCCAGTAATAATGGCTCGGCCACTATTACTGTGTTTTTTGAGGTAGGCACGGATACCGATATGGCCCAGGTGAATGTGCAAAACCGGGTCTCCTTAGCCGAACCCTTATTGCCGCAAGAAGTGCGCCGTCAGGGTGTGTCGGTGAAGAAGATGTCGAGCAATATGTTGATGGGTGTGAGTCTGTACTCGAATAACCCGGATATGGACTCCAGCTTCTTAAGTAACTATGCCACTAATTATCTGACCGAGCCGCTCAGTCGTATTCCAGGCGTGGCAGAGGCCAGTGTTATGGGAGACATGACTTATTCCATGCGGGTCTGGTTAAGGCCGGATAAAATGGCCTCTCTTGGGGTCACGGTTGCGGAAGTGAAAACCGCCCTAGAGGAACAAAATACCCTGGTGGCCGCCGGTAAGCTGGGTGCCTCTCCGGCGCTTCCGAATCAGCAATTTGAATATGCGATTCAAGCACAGGGACGCTTTATAACGCCGCAGGAATTTGGCGAAACCATTATTCGCTCTAACCTGGATGGCGATTTTGTTCGCTTAAAGGATATTGCCCGTATTGAGCGCGGCGCCAAAAGCTATGCTGGTACCGCCAAGCTAAACCAACAAGACACCGGCTTTATCGTTATCTATCAGCTTAGCGATGCCAATGCGACTGAGGTTGCCGAAAAGGTTAAAGCGCGGATGGAGGAACTGTCAAAGCAGTTTCCTGAGGGGCTTGAATATAAAATCCCTTATGACACCACCAAGTTTATCAACCGCTCTATCGAAGAAGTTAAAGTGACCCTGTTCCAGGCGGTAGGCCTGGTGATCTTAGTGGTCTTCTTATTCTTGCAGAACTGGCGCGCAACCCTGGTTCCGACCCTGGCAATTCCGGTTTCACTTATTGGCACCTTTGCCGCCATGTTGGCTATGGGTTTTTCCATCAACCTTATCACCTTGTTTGGTTTGGTACTGGCCATAGGCATAGTGGTGGATGATGCCATTATTGTTATCGAAAACGTTGAGCGTATTTTACGAGAAGAACAGCTGCCGATTAAGGATGCGGTGTTTAAGGCCATGTCTCAGGTAGGTGGTCCCATTATTGCCACCACCTTAGTATTGCTTGCGGTGTTTGTGCCCGTTGGCTTTATGCCGGGGATCACAGGTGAGCTGTATAAACAATTTTCTGTGACCATCTCTTTTGCGGTACTGATTTCATCGGTCAACGCCCTGACCCTGAGCCCGGCTCTTTGTACCTTGTTGCTCAGTGCCGAGAAAATGAAGCCGATTAAATGGCTGCGTCCGTTTGAGAATGTGATCATCAGCTCGACCAAGGGTTATACAGGAATTATCGGCTTTTTACTTAAGCGTGCCGGTCGTATCGGTATTATTGTTGTAGTGCTGTTTGTGGCCACTGGCTGGTTGGCGAAAAACGTGCCTACGGGTTTTGTGCCACCGGAAGACCAGGGTTTCGTATTTGTTGATATCCAGCTTCCGGATGCGGCGGCCTTAGGACGTACCGATGCCGTGGTGCAAAAAATAGGTGACATCATAGCGCAAGATCCGGCGACCGCAGACTTTATTGGCGTATCGGGCTTTTCACTATTAGGTGGCGCCGGCTCTAACAATGCTTTGGGTGTTGTTGTACTTAAAGACTGGGAGGAGCGTACTACGCCTGAGTTGGGACTAAACCAAATTATTAGCCGCTTACAGGGGCAATTATGGGCGCTGCCCGATGCTCAGGCCATGGTTTTTAACGTCCCGTCTATTCCGGGATTGGGTGCCAGCTCCGGCTTTGAATATCGCTTACTGGATTCCGAAGGGCGCGACCCTGCCGAGCTAGCTGGGGTGATGAATGGCTTGATTTATGAGGCCAATTCACGCCCTGAGCTGCAAAGCGTATTTAGTACCTTCCGCGCCAACTCGCCGCAATACTTCCTGGAAGTTGACCGTAACAAGGCCAAAGCGCAAGGGATCACCCTGGGTAATATTTTCCTGACCTTGCAGGCTCAGCTGGGGTCTTTGTATATCAATGACTTTAACCAGTTTGGTCGTACCTATCAGGTGAATGTTCAGGCTGAGGCCGAGTACCGTGCCAAGCCAGAGGACTTGCAGTATTACTATGTGCGTAATAATCAGGGGGACATGGTGCCGCTGACCACGGTTGCCACCTTGCGACCTATACTTGGCCCAACCAGCATGAATCACTTTAACCTGTATCGCAGCGTGAGCGTCACAGGTAATGCCGCTCCTGGTTATTCTACCGGTGATGCCATTAAGGTAATGCAGGACCTTTCTGCTGAATTACCGGACGGTTATGTGTTCGACTGGGCGGGGCAAACCCGTCAGGAAATTATGGCTGGAGATTTGGCAGCAGTCTTGTTTGCTTTAGCCGTGCTGTTCGTGTTCCTGTTCCTGGTGGCTCAATATGAAAGCTGGACTATTCCATTTTCGGTTATTGCCGCCGTGCCACTGGCAATTTTCGGCTCCATGAGTACCCTCTATATGCTCGGCATGACCAATAATATTTATGCCCAGGTCGGCTTTGTATTATTGATAGGCATGTCGACTAAAACCGCGATTCTGATCGTTGAGTTTGCTATGGAGCAAAGAGCCGCCGGCAAGACTATTTTCGAAGCCGCGAAAATAGCCGCAGAACAACGTTTCCGCGCCGTACTTATGACCGCCTTGTCGTTTGTACTCGGGGTGTTGCCTTTGGTATTGGCGACCGGTGCAGGTGCCGCCAGTCGGGTGTCTCTGGGTGTCACAGTGATGTCGGGGATGATAGCCGCCACCGTGCTCGGTACCTTGTTGGTTCCACTCTTCTACACCTATGTGCAGCATATGCGTGAGGGGGTTAAGCGTAAGTTCGGGATGGAGCCGAACCCCCAAGATTAAAAAATATCAACAAGCCGGGAATTTCCCGGCTTTTTATTGGTCGTATGCACATTGCCCATAACTTTTGTTATTATCGGCTCAAACAAGAGTAAATAAAGAAGCCAGCATGTCCGGACCCAGATTATTTAGCGCCGAAGAGATCACTCATCACGCGTATGAAGTGTTTTTAGAGCTCGCTCCCGAACATTTGAGCGAACAGGATATTGATGACTTTAATGCTCACAGAGAAGAGCTGGGTTTTATTGAAGAAAGCGAACCAAGCGCTCACTGGCAGGGCATAGTGGCAATGGAAATCGAGCCAGAATTTTACAGTGAAGTGACCATAGGTCTGGAGCTGGAAAATGAAGATATCGTTTTTGCCCGGGTGTTGATCAGCCGTGATCAGGACGCCCCTTTTTGTCACGTTATTTGGAAAGAGTAAGTAGTTAGTATGCGGTTTTTGGTAGTCCTCCTTGGTTGTTGTAGTTTGAGTTGTTGGGCGGTTGATCCGTTTGAAGACTTTCACGAATACGGACAATTAACGGATGCCGAAATCCATGAAATACATCAGGGCGAAATGTTTTATGGTGACGCCGAGTTCGGCTTTATCGTCACCAAGGGCAACACCGACTCAACCAGCTTTAAACTGCGTGCCAACGTCTATCAGGATTTCACCCACTGGCGAAATCAGTTTAAATTCGACTCCTTGTATCGTCGCGACGCCGACAGCGAAACCGGCGAAGAAACCATCTCAGCGCAGCGCTTTTTTGTCTCCGGACAATCCAACTATAAGGTGGGCAGTGAAGACGCCTCCTTATTTTTGTACGGGGATTACGAAGACGACGCATTTTCCGGCCTGGATTTTAAAGCGACGGTGGCAACCGGGTACGGCAATCGCCTGTATCGCGGCGTAAAAAACACCGTGGATTTTGATATAGGTCCCGGACTTTATGTATCTAAGGTGGAGACTGATGAGGCCGAAGGCGAGGATGAAATCGAGCAAAATGAGGGTGATGTGACCGGTTATCTGTTGCGCCTTGCCCTGCAGTGGGAGCGCAAGGTGTCGAAACGCACCCGCTTTAACCAGTTTATTAGTGCCGAGCAATCCTTGTCTGGACTTAACTCGCGGTTAAAGTCGGAAACTTCCTTAATTAGCCAGATCATGGGCCAGCTATCGTTAAAGTTTGCCTACTTGTATCGCTATAACTCCAAGCCGGAGACGCTAAAGCACAACTATGACTCCGAGCTAAGCGCCACCTTTGTCTACAGTTTTGATTAATTCTTAAGAGTTTAATTTCTATGTATCAGCATAAACAATATGCCTGGGCTATTTTGGCCCTAATCTTGTGGATCGGCACCTTTGTCGGTATGGCGTTCTACCTTATGGGCAGCGATGGCCCCATGCTCTTGTTTGCAGCAATACTGGCTGTGTGTGCCTTTTTATTCCATGGCTTGACGGTACGAGTGGACGAGCAGGGGGTGGAGTGGTTTTTTGGCCCGGGGATAGCTAAGAAACGCTTGGCCTTTAGTGAAATTAAATCGGTAGCAGTAGTCAGTAATTCGTTTCGCCACGGTGTTGGCATACGCATTACCCATGATGGCTGGGTCTACACTGCTAATGGCTTTGCCGCTGTGGCTATTGAGTTAGAGGACGGGACCTTTTATCGGGTTGGCAGCAATGAGGCCGAGCAACTGGCTGAGGCCATCAACAAGCATTTGCCAGAGCCTTCGCTGGAGCCATCGTCAGAGCTGTCGGCTGGCCAAGAAGCATAAAAAAAGGACGCATCAGCGTCCTTTTTTGTCAGCGAAAAAGCTTTCTTAGTGATCGTGACCACAGCCACCTTCGCCATGGGCATGACCATGGGCTAACTCTTCGGCGGTGGCATCGCGTACATCAACTACTTCTACGTCGAACTTCAAGGCAATGCCCGCTAGCGGGTGGTTACCGTCAACAATCACGTCTTCACCCTGGATATCAACTATGATCACGGTTTGCTCGCCATCATCCGTGGTGGCACGGAACTGCATGCCAACCTCAATATCCATGCCTTCAAACATGGCCTTAGGTACCGCCTGCATTAGTTGCTCATGACGCTCACCGTAGCCGTCTTTTGGCTCAACTTCGACGCTAAAGGTGTCGCCAGCCTGTTTACCTTGAAGCGCATCCTCCAGGCCAGGGATCAAAAAGCCGGTACCTACGATAAATACCAGTGGCTCGCCATCGAAGGTGTTGTCTATGGTGTTGTCCGCTTTGTCGACCACACTGTAGTGCATAGTAACGACTTTGTTGTCAGCTATATTCATAATGTATTCCAGATTAATCTTCTGTCAGTGAGTAAGGCAAAGGTGCAATGGTGAACAGCACCTGAGGAGCGTGTTTTGCGCGAAGCTGAACATCTTGCTCAGTATCATTTGGCAACACGGCAAGGCCAAAAAGTTCGCCATTGGCGCTGGCTTGGGCGATTAAGCTACCGGCGCGACGCCAGTTTTCGCCAACCTGGCGCTCTAAGTCGAGTGGGTTTTGCTCTGCATCTAGCTCGGGGGCTAGGATACCCTCATGCTCAGCGCGTAGCACAAACATGGCGCGCTTGTTTTTACCCAAGTATTTCATACGGGCTACGGTTTCCTGACCTGTGTAACAGCCCTTGTTAAAGCTGATACCACCTAGAGCTTGCAGGTTAACCATTTGCGGCACATAAGCGTCGATAGCTTCGGCATTCAGGCTTGGCTCGCCGGCTTTAATTTGTGCACAGACAAACTCATCGCCTTGTTGTGGCTCGGGCAGAACGCTACTGTCGCCAATAAAGAGGGTGCGTTGGTCGTCTAATAATAGTGCTAGGTTGTCTTGCCATTGGTGGGCATTGCCGCTGATGTCGATATTTAAGTGGCTGGCCAACTCAGCTTTGGGCGCTATCACTCCCAATACCTGGGTATCGAGCTGTTCGATTTCGACCTTGCTAAATACCGCGTATTTTTTTAACTCGGTAAGAGCAAATTGTGCTTCGGTGTTTGAGCAAATAAGCACATAGCCTTGCTGATACTGGCTAATGCGAAAACAAGCCCACAGCTTGCCTTTGGCGTTACACTGACCGGCCCAGCGCCAGGTGTTGGCGTCTATATCGTTGACGTCTTGCGTCAACTGACCTTGCAGGTATGACTTGGCATCATCACCATGAACATAGATGGCGGTGTTTTCGGTAGCATAAACCGACAAAGTGGACATGCATGACTCCTTTAGTGCACGAGCAATTACTGTGCTTAGTGTAACTTAAGCACTTCTTTGATGACAGCGCCTTAGCGTAAAATAGCTGTGAGCCACAGGAGATTTTGTTACACTGCTGGGCAGCAGACTATTGAGAGGAAAACCATGGCGAATTTAGATAGTAAGGCGCGTTTACGTTGGGCATGTCGTCGCGGCATGTTGGAGCTGGATGTATTGTTTATGCCATTTGTCGAGCAGGGTTATGATGCCTTAAATGACGAAGACAAGGCGGTATTTCAACGTTTACTTGAGGCGGATGACCCAGATTTGTTCGCCTGGTTTATGGGCCATGAACAATGTAAGGACCCTGAGCTAGCGCGCATGGTAAAAATCATCCTTGACCGCGTTCGTGTTTAGCGGCGCCTTCTCAAATAATACCCCACAACACCGCCCGGTTATGGCGGTGTTTGTTTTTGTCTATGCGTTATTGATCTTGGCGCACCCGCAATGGCTTTGGGCGCTGTGCAGTGCCTTAATTCTGGCCTTAGGTTATGCCCATTTTTGGTATCGTTTTCGTCGCTGTTGGCCATATCAGGGCAATTTGCTGATCCAAGGACAACGCGCCGAAGTGCATCAAGCTGATGCTTCTGTTAGCGGCCGGATATTGGCTCAATCCCGGATTTATCCGGGTTTAATTCATTTGCAGCTGCAAGATGATATGGGCGGGAAACCTCATCATGTCTTTATTGCCGCCAGGGCTATGACGCCCGAACACTTTCGTGAGTGTGCTCGGGCGGTACAATTGGCGCTAAGCCAGACTAGGCAGCCTAAGGTTTGAGCTCGGTAATACGAGCTTCGCTCAGGTGCTCTGGATAATCCAGGGTGTAGTGCAGGCCACGGCTTTCTTTGCGCGCCAAGGCACTGCGGATAATTAGCTCAGCTACCTGCACCAGGTTGCGCAGCTCCAGCAGATCATTGCTGATGCGGAAATTGGCATAATATTCACAGATTTCCTGCTGCAGTAATTCTACCCGGCGCAGAGCTCGCTCCAGACGTTTGGTGGAGCGCACTATGCCGACGTAATCCCACATAAAGAGGCGCAGTTCATGCCAGTTGTGGGTGATCACTACTTCTTCATCCGAGTCGCTTACCCGGCTGTCGTCCCATTGTGGCAAGGCCGTGGGCTCATATGGCAAATTCAACTTGGCGACTATGTCCTTGGCTGCCGCATGGGCAAAGACGATACATTCTAATAATGAGTTGCTGGCCATACGGTTGGCGCCATGGAGCCCGGTGTAGGCGACTTCGCCAATGGCGTAAAGATTGTCTAAATCCGTTTTGCCGTTAAAGTCGGTCATCACTCCACCACAGGTGTAATGGGCCGCTGGCACTACGGGAATGGGTTCCTTGGTAATATCTATCCCCACACTTAAGCACTTGGCATAAATGGTGGGGAAGTGCTCGATAATAAATTCTTTATCGCGATGGGAAATATCCAGGTAGACGCAATTGGCTCCCAGGCGCTTCATCTCAAAGTCGATGGCCCGAGCCACTACATCACGCGGCGCCAGCTCGGCGCGCTCATCAAATTCCGGCATAAAGCGGGTACCATCCGGGCGCAGTAGATAAGCGCCTTCGCCACGCATCGCCTCGGTGATCAAAAAGTTTTGCAACTTAGGGTGATACAAACTGGTGGGGTGGAACTGGTTAAACTCCATATTGGCAACGCGACAACCGGCGCGCCAGGCCATGGCAATACCATCGCCGCTGGCTACATCCGGGTTGGAGGTATAGAGATAAACCTTGCTGGCGCCGCCGGTAGCCAAGGCTACAAAGCGGGCGCTGATGATCTCGACTCGCTCCTTGGCGCGGTTAAATACGTAAAGGCCATGACAATGCTTGCCTTCTTTGCCGAGCTTGGCATCTGTGATCAGGTCGATGGCGTTGTAGTTTTCCAACAGGGTAATATTGGGGTGGGCCAACACCCGCTCAATCAAAGTGGTTTGCACCGCGCGGCCGGTGGCATCGGCAGCATGCAAAATACGGCGATGGCTGTGGCCGCCTTCACGGGTTAGGTGATAGCGCTCATGACCCTTGTCATCGGTTTCCATATCGAAGGGCACACCCTGCTCAATCAACCAGCGCATACAGGCTTTGGCATTGGAGGCCGTATAGTGCACAGCCTCGCGGGAGCACAGACCATCGCCGGCGGTGAGGGTGTCTTCAACATGGGATTCGATGCTGTCGTTTTTCTTATCGAATACCGCCGCAATACCGCCTTGGGCGTACAGGGTTGAGCCCTCGTTAAGGTCGCCTTTGCTGAGTACGGTTACGTGACAATGGTTGGCCAGAGAAAGCGCCAAAGACAGGCCAGCGGCACCGCTGCCGATGATAGCAACGTCGCTGTGATGTTGTTTATTCGGGTTCATGTTATAGTGTTGAGCCGAGGTTTATATTACCTATTATGTTGCCTCTATATGTATCATATTTGCCGCCTGGGCACGACTGAAGTTAACTAAGAACAGAAAAAAAATGCAGTTATTGCGAACTTTTTCTTGTCGACCCAGTCAGACTGAGTGTATTTGGTAGCTTGGATACAAGATAAAAGCAAAATAACGCAGAGGAGTACCGGCTCGAATGAGCGAGCAGGATTTTGATTTAGCGCTGGTAAGAAAGGTTCAACAGGGAGATAAAAATGCTTATAACCTGTTGGTCGCCAAATATCAGAACAAAATAGCAGGATTGATATCGCGTTATGTTGCCAACCAAGGTGACATTGCAGATGTAGCTCAAGAAGCCTTTATTAAGGCGTATAGGGCGCTGCCTAATTTTAGGGGCGACAGCGCGTTTTATACTTGGCTGTATCGTATTGCCGTGAACTGTGCAAAGAACTATTTGGTTGCACAGGGGCGCAGGCCGCCGGCAAATGATGTCGATGCTGATGATGCTGAGTTTTATGAAGGTGCAGATTCACTGCGTAGTAATGCCAGCCCAGAAAATTTGCTGTTAAGTGACGAGGTCAGAGACGTCATTTTTGCCACCATTGATAAGCTACCTGAAGATTTGAAAACAGCCATCACTTTACGAGAACTAGAAGGGATGAGCTATGAGGAAATCGCTGCGGTAATGGATTGCCCAGTAGGTACGGTACGTTCACGTATATTCCGTGCCCGTGAAGCGATAGACAATAAGTTAACTCCGTTAATAGGTGAGTCGTAATTATGACTAAAGCAAAGTGTAGTGAGCAGGACAAAGCCTTAATTTCCGCCTTAGTGGACAATGAAGCCAGTGTCGATACGCTTAACCTTGCTGATGTAGATAGAGATACATTGGCTCGTTACAGCCTGATTGGCAATGTGATGCGCTCCGAAACAGCACCTAGCATCCAGTTAGATATAGCCGCGCAGATAGCTCAACAACTTGAACAAGAACCGGTTCATGCGCAATTCGGCCAAGAGTCTAAGTCGAGCAAGGAAGCACAACCGCAGCAGGATAACGTTATCCGCGGTACCTGGTGGCGTGGCATTACGCAAACCGCCATTGCTGCCAGTGTGGCCGTGGTTGCGGTACTGGGCGTACAGCAATATGGTGCGACGGACAATGGTGCCGATGAACTACCGCCCTTGCAGTCTAATCCATTTATTGGTGCGGCCTCACCGGTGAGTTATTCTTCTCAGCCGGCGCTTGAAAATGCCGAACGTGGTTTACGTGAATTACAACATCAGCGCATTGGCGCCCTGGTATTAGAGCATCAGCGTCAGACTCGTGAAGCCGCGCATTTAGCAAACACGGCAAACAAAGATGAGCAAGAACAACAGGAACAATAATAGTTAATGAAGTACCTTTATGTTGTGCTAGTGAGCCTGTGGCTGTTCCCGGCCCAGGCTAAGTCGGAGATGACCGCCAAGCAGTGGCTGGACAATATGGCCACCGCGGTTAAACAGCGCAACTTCGTCGCCTCATTTGTGGTGGTGAAAGACCGCGCCATGGAGCCTTACCGTTGGAGTCACGGTATTTATGAAGGGCAGGAGCTGGAATTACTGACCTTGCTCAACGGCGCCGGCCTGGAAATGGTGCGCGTTGACGATCGCGTTACCTATTACGAACCCCAAGCTCAACCTTACTCGGTAAAAACCTCGGCGATCAGCGGACCCATCCCGGAAGTGCTGTTTGGCGATGTGGAACAACTGGCGCAAAACTATAGTTTCGTGCTTGGCAACAAGGGCCGTATTGCCGGTCGTCCCGCACAGCTGTTGCGCATTGAAGCCAAAGATCAAGACAAATACAGCTACTGGGTCTGGCTTGATACCGAAACCTCATTACTGCTCAAATCCGCCTATGTGAACAATCAGGGCGAATTTTTAGAGCAATTGCAACTAAGCCATATCAATGTCTCGGAAACCCCAGCTTCGGAGTTACTTGAGATCAGCCGTCGTGAATTCCCAGCGCCTTTGCCTCGTAATGAAGAGCCAAGCTACCAGGGAAGTTGGCAAATAGGCTGGTTACCCCAAGGCTTCGAGCTGCTTAAATCAGACCGCCATAAGCTCAATTTAAATAACGAGCTGGCGGATTATTACTTGTATTCCGATGGCCTAGTGGAAGTGTCGGTATTTGTGCAGCGGCCTTTGGCCGGGCAACGTCCGAGCGGCTCTTTAACCTCGGGTGCCACCACCATTTATATTCATAATGCCGGTGCCTTCGATGTGTCGGTGATAGGTAATATCCCCGTCGCTACGGCAAAGAATATTGCCGAGTCGGTACAGCGACCCCTGTAGTTAAGCCCATGATTGAACAAGTTCTTACCGTGGTCGCCGTCAAGGGCGACACCGCGTTTTTACAAGCCGAGCCTAAGCCGGCTTGTGCCGGTTGTAATGGCAAGTGCGGCTCGCAAGTGTTCTCCAAGTTATTCGGCACAGATAAAAAGCGTTTTCCCTATCAATTTAGTGAGCCTGTGAGCGTTGGCCAAAAGGTGAAATTGGCCCTTGATGATTCCCATATAGTGATGAGCTCCTTTGTCGTTTATATCTGGCCGCTGTTGTTCGCCTTGGTAACAGCTGTGCTTGCGCAGACTGTTTTCGGTGTCGGTGAAGGGCTGCAAATAGGCGCCGCATTTGTTGCAGGACTTGCTGGTTTTATCCTTGCTAAACATAGGCTTAAGCGTGTTGTTCATGATGTAAAAGTGATAAAGGTTTACCCTCTGAGCCTGCCATTATCGCAAAGAGATGGTGATTAGCGTCAATAACAGGTAAAATTGCCCCTTTGTTTACCCGAGCTCAGTTTTAAGAAGTCAGAATCCAATTTATGAAGCATATCCGTAACTTTTCGATTATCGCCCATATTGACCATGGTAAATCGACCCTGTCTGATCGTTTGATCCAAGTGTGTGGCGGCTTATCCGACCGCGAAATGCAGCAGCAAGTATTGGACTCAATGGAGCTTGAGCGTGAACGCGGCATTACCATTAAGGCGCAGAGTGTAACTCTAAACTACACCGCCAAAGATGGTGAAACCTACCAGTTAAACTTTATCGACACTCCGGGACACGTGGACTTTTCATACGAAGTATCGCGCTCGCTAGCGGCTTGTGAAGGCGCGCTGCTGGTTGTTGATGCCGGTCAGGGTGTTGAAGCGCAAACTCTGGCCAACTGTTACACCGCCATCGAAATGGACCTGGAAGTAGTGCCAATCTTAAACAAGATTGACCTGCCGCAGGCCGATCCGGACCGTGTTGCCGAAGAAATTGAAGACATAGTTGGCATTGATGCCACAGATGCGGTGCAGTGTAGCGCCAAAACCGGTATCGGCATCGATGACGTGCTAGAGCGAATCGTGCGTGATATTCCTCCGCCGCAAGGTGATGTGGATGGCCCGTTAAAAGCACTGATTATTGACTCTTGGTTCGACCCGTACCAGGGTGTTGTGTCACTCGTGCGTATTATGCAAGGTGAGCTTAAAGCCGGTGACAAAATTAAGATCATGTCGAACGAGCAAGTTCATATTGCCGATAAAGTAGGTATCTTCACTCCGAAGCAGACCAACACGGGTACGCTGAAAACGGGCGAAGTAGGCTTTATTATCGCCGGTATTAAAGAAATCCACGGTGCGCCTGTGGGCGATACTATTACTTTGGCACGTAATTCTGCACAAGAGCGCCTACCTGGCTTCCAGCGCGTTAAGCCGCAGGTTTACGCCGGTATGTTCCCTATTTCTTCAGACGAGTATGAATCATTCCGTGATGCTCTTGATAAACTGAGCCTAAACGATGCCTCGTTGTTCTTCGAGCCGGAAAACTCAACAGCCCTGGGCTTTGGTTTCCGCTGTGGCTTCTTAGGCATGCTGCACATGGAGATCATCCAGGAGCGTCTGGAGCGCGAATACGATATTGACCTTATCACCACGGCACCGACCGTAGTGTATGAGGTAGAAACTAAAGATGGCACGATTCAAATCGATAACCCGTCGGAGCTGCCGCCGGTAAACGACATTCTTGAAATTCGTGAGCCTATCGTAGAAGCCAATATTCTTGTACCGCAAGAGTACCTGGGGAACGTCATTACCCTGTGTATTGAAAAGCGCGGTATGCAAACCAAGATGAATTACCACGGCAACCAGGTAGCGGTAACTTACGAGCTGCCCATGGGTGAAGTGGTAATGGACTTCTTCGATAAGCTGAAGTCAACCAGCCGTGGTTTCGCATCACTGGATTACAACTTTAAAGAATTCCGCACCGCCGACATGGTACGTGTAGATATTCTTATCAATGGCGATCGCGTTGATGCCCTGGCCATTATTTGTCACCGTGACAATGCTCAAGGCCGTGGCCGTGAGCTGGCCGAAGCACTGCGTGAACTGATTCCACGTCAGATGTTCGATATCGCCATTCAGGCGGCCATCGGCAACCATGTTATTGCTCGTTCAACGGTTAAACAACTTCGTAAAAACGTAATCGCCAAGTGTTATGGTGGTGACGTGAGCCGTAAGAAAAAGCTACTGCAAAAGCAGAAAGAAGGTAAGAAGCGCATGAAGCAGCTGGGTAACGTTGAAGTTCCTCAAGATGCCTTCTTGGCGATTTTGAAAGTCGGCAAATAATAACAATAAAGGACACCACTGATGGCTGGATATTTTTCCATATTTTTAGTGCTACTTACTTTGGCCTCGGGCCTGATCTGGTTGATAGATCATCTGGTTTATGCCCCCAAGCGCAAGCAGCTTATTGCCCTTGCCGAGGGCGCCAGTGGTAAGCCGCTGGACGAGGAATTAAAAGAGGAAATCGCACCTGTGCCTGTGCTTACCGAGCATGCCAAGTCGATTTTCCCTATGATAGCCATCATTACCCTGTTTCGTTCGTTTTTGTTCGAACCGTTTCAGATCCCATCGGGCTCTATGATGCCAACTCTGTTGGTAGGCGACTTTATCCTGGTACAAAAATACTCTTACGGTATTAAGGACCCGGTATGGCGCTCTGAGCTGGTAGCTACGGGCAAACCGGAGCGTGGTGATATTGCCGTGTTTAAGTTTCCGCCTAAGCCGGATCTGGACTTTATCAAGCGTGTTATCGGTTTGCCGGGCGACACCATTGTGTATCGCAATAAGCAGCTGTATATCAAACCGCATTGTGAGCAAGGTCAGGCCGAGCAGGGCAGCTTGCTTTGTGGCGAATACAACAAAATTGCACTAGATATAATTAATAAAGATGAGTTTATGCAAGGGAGCCAGCAACTTGTGCGTCTTGAAGAAGACCTCGATGGCCTTAAGCATGATATTTTAATAAACCCAAGACTGCCTGAGTTTAAGAGCAAGTACTATCAGCAACAAGGCACCAAGATTGACGAGTGGGTTGTTCCCGAAGGTCATTATTTTATGATGGGCGACAACCGCGACAATAGTGAAGACGGTCGCGCTTGGGGATTCGTTCCAGAGCCTAACCTGGTAGGTAAAGCGGTCTTTATTTGGATGAGTTTTGAATTTGAAAACACAGCCGATGACTTCTTGCCAAGTTGGGTGCCAACCAGTGTTCGCTTTGAACGCTTAGGTAATATTCAGTAACAATGAAGAAAAACGTAACAGAACTGTACAGTAAAATAGGATATAGCTTTATTGACCAGGGCTTGCTTGAGCAAGCCCTGACTCATCGCAGCCATAAGGGCCAGCATAACGAGCGCCTGGAGTTTCTTGGTGACTCGATTTTAAGCTTTGTCATCGCCAACGCCTTGTATCACAAGTTTCCTAAGGCGCGCGAGGGCGATTTGAGCCGCATGCGCTCAACCTTAGTGCGTGGCCAAACCCTGGCCGAATTTGGCCTTGAGTTTAACCTTGGCGAGTACCTGCGCCTGGGCCCAGGTGAGCTTAAAAGCGGCGGTTATCGCCGTGAGTCGACCCTGGCCGATGCGGTAGAAGCCATTATTGGCGCCGTATTCCTGGACTCAGATATCGATACCTGCAGCGACTTGGTATTGCAATGGTACGCTTCGCGCCTGGACTCTATTTCCCCGGGCATGAATCAAAAAGACCCTAAGACTCTGCTACAAGAGTTTTTACAGGCCCGTAAGTTACCCCTGCCGGGTTATACAGTGATCGATACCAAGGGTCAGGCGCATAACCAGACGTTCACGGTTGAATGTATCGTTGAAGGGATGGACAGTATTATCTCTGTGGGCAGTTCGCGCCGTAAGGCGGAGCAAAAAGCTGCAGAAAAAGCCTTAAAGATATTAAAGAATGACAGCTGATACGCACACACAAACGCATTGCGGCATGGTGGCCATAGTAGGTCGCCCAAACGTAGGTAAATCAACCTTGTTGAACAAAATTGTTGAGCAAAAGGTGAGTATTACCTCGCGTAAGCCGCAAACCACGCGCCACCGCATTATGGGCATTCATACCGAAGATAATTATCAAACCGTGTATGTGGACACCCCGGGGCTGCATGTGGAAGAGAAGCGTGCTATTAACCGTTTAATGAACCGTGCCGCCTCAAGCTCCATCGGTGACGTTGAGCTGATCATCTTTGTGGTTGAAGGCACCCATTGGACCAATGACGACGAAATGGTGTTGAACAAGGTTTGTGCCGGTAAAACACCTGTGCTCTTGGTAATGAATAAAACTGACCAGGTGAAAGACCAGGAACTGATCCCCAAGCATCTGCTTTGGCTCAGTGAGAAAGGCAACTTTGCCGGTATTATTCCGGTTTCTGCCAAGAATAATCGCAATCTGGAACTGATCAAAAAAGAAGTGCGTAAGCGCCTGCCTGAAAGCGAATTTTACTTCCCGGAAGACTATGTGACCGACCGCTCAATGCGCTTTATGGCGGCGGAGATCGTTCGTGAAAAGCTAATGCGCTTTATGGGTGACGAGTTGCCCTATTCAGTGACCGTGGAAATCGAGCAGTTTAAATGGCAAGACAACGGCGTATGGCAAATTAACGCTCTGATCCTGGTTGAGCGTGAAACGCAAAAGCGTATGGTCATAGGTAACAAGGGTGAAAAGCTGAAAACCATCGGCCGTGAAGCCCGTCGCGATCTCGAAGATATGCTCGACAACAAGGTTTTTCTTGAGCTGTGGGTCAAGGTGAAATCCGGTTGGGCGGACGACGAACGCGCCCTGCGTAGCCTAGGTTACGGCGAAGACTAAGCCCATGAACGCGGGCTTTGAGCGCGCCTTTTTACTGCATCGACGGGCCATTAGCGACTCGCAATGGCTGGTCGATTTTGTCGTCGAAAACCGCGGCCTGATGCGCATGATAGCGCGCCTAAGCGGCAAGCAGGCGATCAAACACAAAGCCCAGTTACAACCCTTCCAAGCGCTCCTTATTCGCTATCAAGGCAATGGCGAGCTCAAATACCTGCAACACTTTGAACTCGACACCGCCTTACCGGCACTGCGCGGCGACAAGCTCTATTGCGGCTTCTATATGAATGAATTGGCGGCGCGCATCATCCCCATCAATGAGCCTCTGGAGCAGATATTCTCACTCTATTTCCAGCACTTGCAGGAGCTCGCAGGAGCTAAAGATCTGGGTGCCAGTTTACGCTGTTATGAGTTGCAGCTGCTGGAGAGCCTGGGCTATGGCGTCAACTTTGACAGCGACTATGAGGGCGATGCCATTGATGCCAAAGGACAATACGATTACTATCCCGAGCAGGGTTGGGTACGCCAGGCACAACCGGTGCAGGGTTACGGTTTTAGCGGCGCGCATATTCATGCGTTTGCCCGTTATGATTTTTGTGAGCCGCAAGTACAAAGGGCGGCCAAGCATTTTTGTCGTTATATACTCAAACCCTTGCTTGGCAACAAACCACTAAAAAGCAGAGAACTATTTAAATCAAGGTAAGGCAGCATGAAAGAGATTCTACTAGGCGTTAACGTTGACCATATCGCCACTTTACGTCAGGCCCGTGGCACCACTTATCCGGATCCGGCCCATGGTGCCGCAGTTGCCGAGCATGCCGGTGCCGATGGCATCACCATTCACCTGCGTGAAGACAGACGTCATATTCAAGACCGTGACGTCTATGTGATGAAAGACACGATTCAAACACGCATGAACCTGGAAATGGCGGTCACCGAAGAAATGCTCGCCATTGCCCTGGAAGTAAAACCGGCCTTTGTCTGCCTTGTGCCGGAAAAGCGTGAAGAGCTGACCACAGAAGGCGGCCTAGATGTAGTAGGGCAGTACGACAAGGTGGCCGATGCGGTAAAACGTTTAAGCGATGCCGGTATTAAGGTGAGCCTCTTTATCGATGCCGATGAAGCGCAAATCGATGCCAGCGTCAAAGCCGGTGCCCCTTATATCGAAATTCACACCGGCGCCTATGCCGATGCCGAAAACGACGCCGAGCAAGCGGCAGAGCTCGAGAGCATCCGCGCTGGCGTACAATACGCCCACGCTCAAGGCCTGGTAGTTAACGCCGGCCACGGCTTGCACTACCACAATGTAAAGCCTATCGCAGCCATGCCTGAGATTTACGAGCTTAACATTGGCCATGCGATTATCGCCCGTGCCGCCATCGATGGCATGGAAAAGGCCGTACGTGATATGAAACGTTTGATGCTAGAGGCGCGGGCCTAAGAGGGAAGGGGTTTCCTGTAGGTCAGGTTTTGCCGACATGGATGGCGGTACTAGGGTAACGCAGGAGCAGTTACCTAACGGCCAGACAACCTTGTTGTGGGCTGATAGATTTTGTCGCGTTGGGCGACGAGTGACCGAAGCACTGCTTCGCAGCGCGAGGAGGTGGAGGCATGGATGCCGACAGGAACCCAGGTTCAGGGATGAATTACTTGCACAAACGGTTAGCTCTTGTCGGGTCGCCGACCTCGACTTAGAGGAAATGCTTGTCCATTTCCGCTAAGAACTCCTGGAAGGGGAGCACCGGCTAACATCACATCATCTGAATAAGTCTAAACTTGATCTGCCAGATTTGATTTATAGAGCTGAATTAAATCTGACAGTGAATAGCCAATTTGTGCCAATAAAGGCCTCTGGCAAACTCATTTTGACTGGCAACTAACAAAACTAAACGGGCGCTGACAGCTACTTCTAAGTAGCTAGTATTCACCTTCAACTCTGATTTAAATAGCTAAGCTGATGCCAGTTCATAACACTGCTGTTTAAGCCAACGACCTAATTTCATAATATCAGGTTGCCTAGCTCGTGTTTCCTTATAGACAAAATAGAAGTTATCTCCGGTATTAAGCTCGTGCATAGGTATGCGCACAAGACTTTGCTGGCGATCCTGATCATCCATCATGTAATTACTAATGAGGGTAATTCCCAAATTATATCGAGCCGCTTCAGCGGCAAGTAAGACATGACTAAATTGATTAATTTTGACGTCTTTGGGTAATTCAAATTTACCACTCATACACCAACGTAACCAGTCGTCACCAAGACTTTCATTTGTATCTGAGTATTGTACTGATAATAACGGGTGTTGCCATAATGAATCAGGTAGAGGCTTATTTCTTAACTGCTGCCAAAGCTTTTTTCCACACACTGGATAAAGTTTTTCAGTAAACATGAATTGATTGACAAAGTTACGTTCCGGTGGATTCGTTGTAATAAAACAATCCGCAAATTGGTCATTATAATCCGGTTGATCCCCGACCATATTTAAAGTTATTTCTATTTCTGGGTGCTGATTTCTAAAATCTTCTAACTTCGGTATCAACCAGTTCACCGCCACAGAGCTATATAAAGCCAAACGAAGATTGCCTGATTTCCCGTGACGTATCATTTGACTGGCATTTGATAGATTTCCTAATGAGTTAGTCACTTCTTCAAAGTAACGTTCCCCGACCTTAGTCAAGGAAAAAGAACGCCCCTGTCGGTTAAACAGAGTTTCACCCAAATAGTCTTCGAGTAATCGAACTTGGTGACTAACCGCACTTTGAGTCACATTGAGGTGCTCAGCAGCTTTGGAAAAGCTATTAAGTCGCGCAACAGCTTCAAAGCATTGCAGGGCACGTAAAGGAGGCAACTTCATTATAAATCTAGCTCATGCTAAAAAAATTTTAAACATTATACATCATATAAGTTATGGAATACGCTAATCATATAACCGTTTTACAAACGTAACTCTATTAATTCAGTTCCATAGACATTTTCTAGAATGTAGCAGGAGTAATGAAATGCCCCAAATAACTGTCGGACTCGCGATGACATTACTTATCATCGGAAATATAATTGGTGTTTTTTCTGACGCTTTGATAAAAACTCTGCCAGCAGATACTGCCATATACCAATTTGTATTATTTCGTCAATTGACCGCAGTGCTGATTTTACTTCCATTTTGTCTACTAAGTAATAAACAAAGCCTCTTCGCTGGCCTCAAATGGCACTTTATACGTGGCCACATTTGGTTATTAGGGGCAGTATTTATGGTATTCGCTCTGGGCGCTCTGCCGTTAGCTACCGTAAATGCTATTTTCTATACAGCGCCTTTGCTTATGCTGCCGTTAGCCATGATATTGTTTCAGGAAAAGCTGACTAGCCACTCAATTGCTGCTGCTGTTTTGGGCTTTATCGGCGTACTTATCGTGGTTAAACCAACACAAATTAATTGGGCAGCGATTGCCGCCCTTGTCGTCGCATTGACTATGGCTGTAAATAATTTATTGGTTCGCAAATTACCTCAGCATCATAATGTGTTCCAAACATTAATGCTCACCAACCTAGTAGGTATCCCAGCCGCACTTGGGTTGGCGTTATGGGAAGGCAAACCTTGGGACTGGACTCCAATGTTAACGGCAACAGGCTCCAATACTTTTATCCTAATTTATGCTGGTATATGTGTATTGGTATATAGAGCAATCGAAGCCAGTAAAATTTCCAGTGCCGAATACACTGGCTTATTAGGTGCTGTAGTTGTAGGGGTGCTGTGGTTCGATGAAATACCGGACCTGAGCTTGGCTATAGGATCTTCTTTGATTATTATTCCGCTGATTTGGTTAGCCAAGGTAGAAGCAAAGATAAAGCAAACAAGTAAAATAATATAAATGATAAAGTTAATCTAACTTTCCAACGTGACCGCGTTTGGGAACGAGCGTTTAACTGCACTACCAAGTGGGATAAATAATAACTAGTTAATTTTTGGAATATTATGACTGAATATAATTTGATATTTTCTGACTATAGTAACTCTTATTTAGAAGACTGTCTTAAGCTGTTCGATCAAAACTGTCCGAAATACTTCGCTACAAACGAACGTCAGGACTATATTGCGTTTTTGCAAAAACAGCCCAAGCTATACAAATTGGACTTATTCTCGGAGAAGATTAACTAAGACACCCACTTCAAAATTTCACACTTTCAGACCCTTTGACTACACTTTGAAGGTGCTACTCAAGGAGGAGTGGATCATGGCAACGCCTCGGAAAAACCAAATCAGTCTGGCAGATACCCTCTATTATCACTGTATTTCTCGTTGTGTACGGCGTGCATTTTTATGCGGCATAGATGCACTGACCGGCCGCTCTTATGAACATCGCCGCGATTGGGTTGAAAGTAAACTGTTGCAGCTAGCGCAAATTTTCTGCATAGATGTGTGTGCCTATGCAGTAATGAGCAACCATACCCATGTGGTACTGCATGTGGATAAGCGCGAAGCCCTGCACTTAACAGATAAAGCGATTGTGCAGCGGTGGCATAAATTATTTAAAGGCACCGTGCTCTGCCAGCGCTTTTTGCAAGGAGAGCAGTTTGATACCGCCGAGTTGTCCGCGCTGCACAGTCGTATCTTGATTTATCGGGAGCGCCTCAGTGATATCAGCTGGTTTATGCGGGTGCTTAATGAAGGGATTGCCCGTCAAGCCAATCGCGAAGATGATTGTACTGGCCGTTTTTGGGAGGGACGCTTTAAGTCCCAAGCCCTCCTTGATGAAGCGGCCCTGGTTGCCTGCTTAGCCTATGTGGACTTAAACCCTATTCGTGCTAAGGCTGCTGATTTACCTGAAAAATCCGACTATACCAGTGTAAAAACCCGCATCGCATCAGCAAAGAAGGGCCAGCAGCCTACAGCCTTAATGCCCTTTGTTGGCAACCCTCGTGAGAAGATGCCGAAAGGCTTGCCTTTTGAGCTACAAAGTTACTTAGAGCTGGTTGAATGGACGGGACGCTGTATGCGTGAAGGTAAACCAGGGCATATTTCATCTGACGCAGCCCCCATACTTGAGCGCCTCGATATTTGTTCTGAAAATTGGTTGGCTCTAACAACCTCATTCACCAAAGTATTTCACGGTGCGGTAGGTAAGGAGCAAGCGTTAACAACCTACTGCCAGCATCAACACAGAAAACGACGTGTGGATTTAGGCAACAGCCAAGCACTGTTTGCTTAAATATCGCTTCTTTCCTCTCAATTCTTGACTAGGCTCGCGAGGAGCAAAATTCGCACATCCAAAATTCACGAAAGTGATAAAAACGAAAGGAGAATTGTCGAAAGCACGGTCGAACTGAGTGGTGCTCGTTTTAAAGTTCTGTTCCCTTGTGTCGTTGCAAAAGCTCATTCTTTAAAGTGGGGTCTTGTATGTTTTCAGATCATGATAAAGTGGTTGATTTCTATGACAGCTCTCCACAACAAAAAGTTAAAACAATGTAGATTGAGGACCTGTCGATAATTCAATTGTCACGAATATCAGGTAACTTCAATAACAAAGTTGAAAAAGGGTATGTTTATGTTAATTATTCCGGTACTTTGTGTAATTGCTATAAGCGGAGCATTATTCAGTGATAGCTTTTTATAACAAGAATAAATTTTGAGAAATACGTGATAAATTCGAACTAACTTATTTGCATCGATTTTATTATACCAAGCTAATACGGTATCTAATTATTTTTAACACATGTAAGATATATCCAAATGAATATCGAAGAGTTACTTAAAAACCAACACCAAGTATTTTTAGCGCATACTCGGCGAATACCTTATACACGGTTTACCTCGTTTTTAATGATGTTGATTGCATCAGTGGTTATTGCGTTTTTTATCGATGTTGGCCCGCGTTATAGTATACGGGAATCGCAAACAAGCGTTATATTAATGGCAGCACCGTTTGTTTTTATATTGTTAGTGTGGTTACAGGCTTTTTTTCAGCGTAGTACCAGTTATAACTCAGATGTGTTTGTTACCCGTAAAGGTGTGAGTATTCCTGATTTAAAAGGGCGTCGAGACTACTTTATAAAATATGCCGATATCGTAAGTATTAACGTGTATTATTTACCGCTAACCCCATTATTCAAATTTGGTCCATACATTACAACGCACTTTTCCCTAACGGATATATTAAACGTGTCTCACGGGGTGTATACATTTAACACCAGAAATTCAGAATTGCTCATTGCGTTTTTAAAGGCGCGCGGGGTACAGGTCAAATATCGTATCGCACGTTGGCCTGTTATTTATATTTTGTTGTTTCCATTGTTTTTTTACGTTTTCGCGGTTGGTATAAAATTAGGCTTAGAGATTGCAAATTAGATGCGAGAATAAATAAGGCAGCATCATTGTCAACGCTGTATGTAAATAGTCGAGAAAAACGCACTTTAGTGCAATATTTTTATAAGCATCTTTATTAATAAGTGGTATATGACTAACTTAATAAAGTAGTCACAATTTGAGTTAATTATGAGAAGTTATGTTATCGCTATTATTACGGGTTGTTTGTTTTGTGCAAATGCTTTTGCTTCAGACAGTGATAACGATAAAGTACTTGATACCTTTGATTTAAATCTATCTTCTAAAGTAAAGCCCGAATTCAGATAATAAGTGCACCACTCATGGTTAAACGGTGAGAAGAGATCAACTGCCTGTTGGTGGTACTCTATCGTCGCCAAACAAACAGAAGTATTTACCATGAGTTACAAGCAGTTGATCGAAGGACAAAGATACCAGATCGAAGCCTACTTACGCGAGGGCTTTAGTTATCGTGAAATAGGCAAACGCCTGAAAGTCAGCCATAGCACTATTAGCCGAGAAGTCAGACGAAATAGGATCCGGGACAATCACTATCTTCCCGAAGTCGCGCAAGCTAAGGCATTTAAAAGGCGTGTTCAAGCTGCAAAGTCGTGTCTATCTAAACAGACCATCACGTTTGTTGAGTTCGGGTTAGAACAAAAGTGGAGTCCCGAGCAAATTGCAGGCGTGGGTCGAGTTATTGGACTGTTAGTGAGTCACACGTGGATTTACGGCTATGTGCAACGGGATAAATTGAACGGCGGCAAGTTGTTTAGGCACTTACGCCAAGGTCACCGCCGTTACCGAAAAGGTAGCCGAGAAAAACGCGTCATCATCCCTAACCGCGTAGGGATTGAGCACCGCCCGGCCATCGTCGACAGGAAAAAGCGGTTTGGGGACTGGGAAGTCGATACCGTTCTCGGTAAGCAAGGGACAGGAGCCATAGTCAGCCTGGTTGAGCGCAAAAGTAAGCTGTATCTGATACGTAAAGTACCAGCAAAGTGCGCGGCTGATGTGAGCCGAGCTATGGTCGGCATGCTGTGGCGTTATCGCCGTCACGTTCATAC
>NZ_JBCGCU010000024.1:0-35145 GCF_038739665.1 Pseudoalteromonas qingdaonensis
CGAGACGACACTCTACGGAGTGGAAGCTGTTGGTGCCATACTTCCAGGAAAAGCCTCTAAGCTTCAGTTTATACCGAATCGTACCCCAAACCGACACAGGTGGTCAGGTAGAGAATACTAAGGCGCTTGAGAGAACTCGGGTGAAGGAACTAGGCAAAATAGTACCGTAACTTCGGGAGAAGGTACGCTCCTATCTGTGATGAGACTTGCTCTCTAAGCGGACGGGAGTCGCAGTGACCAGGTGGCTGGGACTGTTTATTAAAAACACAGCACTCTGCTAAATCGCGAGATGACGTATAGGGTGTGACACCTGCCCGGTGCCGGAAGGTTAATTGATGGGGTTAGCGTAAGCGAAGCTCTTGATCGAAGCCCCGGTAAACGGCGGCCGTAACTATAACGGTCCTAAGGTAGCGAAATTCCTTGTCGGGTAAGTTCCGACCTGCACGAATGGTGTAACCATGGCCACGCTGTCTCCACCCGAGACTCAGTGAAATTGAAATCGCAGTGAAGATGCTGTGTACCCGCGGCTAGACGGAAAGACCCCGTGAACCTTTACTACAGCTTGGCACTGAACATTGAGCCTACATGTGTAGGATAGGTGGGAGGCTTTGAAGCGGTGACGCCAGTTACCGTGGAGCCATCCTTGAAATACCACCCTTGTATGTTTGATGTTCTAACGTTGGCCCCTGAATCGGGGTTGCGGACAGTGCCTGGTGGGTAGTTTGACTGGGGCGGTCTCCTCCCAAAGAGTAACGGAGGAGCACGAAGGTTGGCTAAGTACGGTCGGACATCGTACGGTTAGTGTAATGGTAGAAGCCAGCTTAACTGCGAGACAGACACGTCGAGCAGGTACGAAAGTAGGTCATAGTGATCCGGTGGTTCTGAATGGAAGGGCCATCGCTCAACGGATAAAAGGTACTCCGGGGATAACAGGCTGATACCGCCCAAGAGTTCATATCGACGGCGGTGTTTGGCACCTCGATGTCGGCTCATCACATCCTGGGGCTGAAGTCGGTCCCAAGGGTATGGCTGTTCGCCATTTAAAGTGGTACGCGAGCTGGGTTTAGAACGTCGTGAGACAGTTCGGTCCCTATCTGCCGTGGGCGTTTGAGAATTGAGAGGGGCTGCTCCTAGTACGAGAGGACCGGAGTGGACGAACCGCTGGTGTTCGGGTTGTGATGCCAATTGCATTGCCCGGTAGCTACGTTCGGAATCGATAACCGCTGAAAGCATCTAAGCGGGAAGCGAGCCTCGAGATGAGTTCTCACTTGGAGTTTAACTCCACTGAAGGGCCGTTGAAGACTACAACGTTGATAGGCAGGGTGTGGAAGCGCTGTGAGGCGTTAAGCTAACCTGTACTAATTACCCGTGAGGCTTAACCATACAACGCCAAAATGGTGTGAGACTGTTAAGTTAGAAGTTAGAAATTAAAAACTAAAGTAGACATATTACTTATAAAGCTTTCCGAATTTAACTGGGACAATATTTTTATCAATTACATCCATGTAATTGACCCTAACGGGCCGCACTAAAGTGCGTTAAAAATTGTTCCGGACAATTTTTTCCTGACGAAAATAGCGTTTTGGAACCACCTGACCCCATGCCGAACTCAGAAGTGAAACGAAACAGCGTCGATGATAGTGTGGGTTCGCCCATGTGAAAGTAGAACATCGTCAGGGCCTTATTAAACGAAGAACCCAGCCTAGTGCTGGGTTTTTTCATTTTAAGACGTGATGTTCTACTTGAACAGGTGACAAAAATGTCGGGAACATTTTTATTCACCACGTCCTTGTGGTTCACCCGCAGGGCTGACTAGCGTCATTCAGATTTGTTCCAACAAATCTACGTGAACGCCGAAGGCGGCCCGAAGGGCGGAGGGCAGGATAGCCCGGAGTAAAGTAGGTCATCACCAGGCTCCTATTTAAATAAACCCGTTGCAGCAATGCAGCGGGTTTTTTGCGTTTTTAGGCCGACAATGTGGTACGTCATTGTGGCATGTATTTGCACCTTGTCGGGGTTATCGACAATGTGCTCCTGCATTGTTCTACTACCGCCATCCATGGCGGCAAACCCTGACCTACAAGGGGGTTACCGGCAATATGATCCTGCGTTGTTTAATGTTGGCCTAAAGGCCAATCTACAAGATTATTTGAGAAGTTGCTGAATGAAGTTTTTGATCAGCTGCTGGTACTGTTTTTTACTCAGTGCTACAGGCTTGGCATCCGCGCTGTTAAATATGAGCCCAAGAATCACTTCTTGAGTTTCATTAGGCGCAGCAGCAAGTGATGACCAGTTTGATTGAAGATAGCGCCGCAGGGCGCCATAGGCTTGTGCTAGCGGGATCTGACCTAGGGTAAAGCGCATTAGGGTATGATGATCGGCTTGACTGGGTTCGGCCTTGGGGCATTCGCATAATAGTTTCAGTAACAGACTACTATCCAAATCGGCAAAATAATGCGCTATTAGGTGTGGCATATCTTTCTGCCAGGCCTTGATGACAGGTGACAAGAGTGCAGCGCCTTGTGCCGTGAGTCCTTTCGCCATTAAAGCGCTGTATTCACCGCTGACATGATCCCGCTTAATGCCCAGCTTAATGGTGCTGAGATCAAGACGTTGCCAAAACTCCAGTAGGCTGGCATGGGCGCCAAAGCTGGTGCCAAGTATGGCAACCTTGTGTTGTGTGAGATCGTCACAGATATAGTCCATTAACGCGCTACCAATCCCTTGGTGATGCAATTGTGGATGCACGGCAATGCGCACTATACGCGCGCAGGATAGCTGCGCTAATTGTGACTCACCGCCTAGCTGAGCCAGGCTTTGAGCGAGTAAGTGGCCCTGCGGGCGACGTTCACCACTGACAACCTGGGCCGCCATCTTTTCATCGAAGCGACCTTCCAAGGTAATAACGGCCACGGCGACCAGTTGCTTGCCTTTTCGGCTCAGGTAAATACGCTGTCCCGGCGCATCCAGCAATTGCCGGAAGTCATTGGCCGAGGTTTGATAATGGGCCAGCACCAGTAAAGCAAATACCTGCTTTAGCAGCTCCGGCTGTGCGCGTAGCTGAGCCACATCGATAGAAGTGTGAGTTAATACTTGTTCGCAGGGCTGAAGTTCCTTACTCGCGGCATCAAGCACCAGTAATTTGTTGATCCCCTGTTCCAGGGGATCGCCCGAGGCGAAGCGAAACGGCTCGTTTAAAACGCGCTCGCTAAAATTAGGGTAGTGCCTCTGTAAATAGGCTTTAAAGCGTAGGGTGTAACCCCGGCCACTGCCTTCGTAACCGACCAAGGTGCTGGCTAAGACTACGCGTGGATAGATAGCCAACAGCCGCTTAAGAATATGTATCGGCAGGGTGGCCGCTTCATCGACAAAGAGTAGATCACAACTGGGCTGCTCGTGCAGTACGCGATCAGGCGGCATATATTCCACATTACCTAGACTCAGCTCTGTTTCCTTGGCTTCAGGAAGAGATGCTGTTTGGCTCAGGTGTTTAAACACGCTAGTTACCGCTCTACGCTGAACGGCACATAAAATGATGCGTTTATCGCTCAGCTGACCGGCGGCTATACCTAGTGCGGCAGACTTGCCACGACCTCGGTCGGCGCTGATCAATAAAGGACGATGAGCCCGACCCATGGCGGTTTTAATGATTTGCGTTACCACCTCTTGCTGCTCACTGGTATTCGGTTGAGCATTAGTGAAAGGTGTGTCGGCGACCAAGTTAATGCTATTCGCGTTAGCCTCGGATTGCTTGATGCTAAAAAAGTCGGTTTCTACTAGTTGCTGTTCTAACCAGGCCCAAAAATGACTTTGTGTTGGTGTGGAGTAACCGTAAGAAACTAGCTTATCCATGCCCGGGTCGATAAATGTACTGGTATCTTCTGGCAGCATAAGCACCAGCAAGCCCCCGGCTTGCACCGTGCCCGCCAGTGCTGCGAGTTTGTCGGCATAAAAGCCGCTGTAACAGTCGTAAGCGCCGTGGGCATGTTCTTGCCCCAGGATCTGGTGCAGATGATACGGCCACTGGGCATGGTCAAGCTGTTCATTATTGCTGAGCACATACCAAGGATCGGTTGTAAGCCGTTGTAGCGCCTGCAATTGCTCGTAGCACCATTGTCGTTCGCCACGCAATAACAGCGCCTGGCGCCATCGCTGGCGCTTTAATTGGGTGAGTAAGCTAGTTACTTCAGAGTGCTTGCAAGCGAGCATAGGCGGTGACCAACCATTTACTGCCAACGTCATCAAAGTTTACCTGCACCCGTGATTGGGCCCCGGCACCTTCATAATTCAACACCGTACCCTCACCAAACTTGGCATGAAGTACGCGTTGGCCGAGATTAAAGCCGCTATCGGCAAAGGCTGCTTGTGTCAGCGATGGGCTAAAACGGCTCGACTGTTGCGGCGCGGTGACCTTGGTTCTAACGCGAATTTCTTCGATGCAGTCATCGGGCAGTTCACGTAAAAAACGCGACGGGCTGTGATATTTTTCCTGGCCATAGAGGCGACGGGCTTCCGCATGCGTGATGTAGAGCTTATCCATGGCGCGGGTCATGCCTACATAACAAAGGCGACGCTCTTCTTCCAAGCGACCGCTTTCCTCCTGGCTTTGTTGCGATGGGAACATGCCCTCTTCAACGCCAGCCATAAACACAAGTGGAAACTCCAGGCCTTTTGCCGAGTGCAATGTCATCATCTGCACCGCATCTTCATGTTCTTCGGCCTGACCCTCTCCTGACTCTAGTGAAGTGTAGGCCAGGAAGCCTTGCAGTGGCGATGAAAACTCTTCGTCCACCGGTAATTCGTATTGTTCGCAGGCGTTGATTAATTCTTCCAGGTTTTCTACGCGGGCGCGGCCTTTTTCACCTTTTTCTGCCTGATACATGGCCATAAGGCCGGTATTTTCAATGGCATATTTGGCTTGCTCCGCCAAGGTGAGATCGCCGATACGGGCTTCGATACCATCGACCAGCTCTAAGAAGCGGGTTACCGCGGTGGCGGCACGGCCCGACAAATGTTGTTGTTCTATGATGGCCTTGGCGGCATACCAAAGCGGCAGTGATTCGGCGCGGGCGCAGTCACGAATATGGCTGAGGGTTTTGTCGCCTATGCCGCGTGTTGGTGTATTGATCACGCGCTCAAAGGCGGCGTCGTCTTGGCGATTACTGACCAGACGCAAATAACACAGGGCGTCTTTGATTTCCTGGCGTTCGAAGAAGCGCATACCGCCATAAATACGGTACTTCATACCTTCTTGTAGCAGGGCTTCTTCCAACACCCGCGATTGCGCGTTGTTACGATATAAGATGGCGCTGTCGCTGAGGGCATTACCCGCTTGCAGCCAGGTTTTTATTTTGCCAACGATAAAACGGGCTTCATCCAGCTCATTAAAGGCGGCATAGATGGAAATAGGCTCACCCTGGTTACCATCGGTCCACAGGCTCTTACCCATGCGCTCGGAGTTGTTCTCAATCAGCGTATTGGCCGCTTTTAGGATGGTCGCAGTGGAGCGGTAGTTTTGTTCCAGGCGAATAGTTTCGGCGTCAAAGTCATCTAAAAAGCGTTTGATGTTTTCGATACGCGCCCCACGCCAACCATAAATGCTCTGGTCATCATCGCCAACTATCATCATGGAATTGGTATCACCGGCGATCAGTGCCAGCCAGCGGTATTGAATGGTGTTGGTATCCTGGAACTCGTCCACCAGAATATGGGCAAAGCGCTGCTGATAGTGACGCAATAGCGTAGGTTGTTGCTGCAGCACCTCGTAGCAGCGCAGCAGGATCTCGGCAAAGTCGACTAATCCGGCGCGGTCACAAGCCTCTTGATAGGCGCTGTAGACTCGCTGTAAAAGTTGTTCATTGACGTCATAGGCTTGAATGTCGCCCGGGCGCAGGCCTTCATCTTTTTTGGCGCTGATATACCAGGCGATATGCTTTGCCGGCCATTTCTTTTCATCTATATTCATGGCCTTAAGCAAACGGCGTATCATACGTTGCTGATCATCGCTGTCGAGAATTTGGAAAGACTCAGGCAATTTGGCTTCACGGTGGTGAGCACGCAAGATACGATGGGCTAAACCGTGGAAGGTGCCAATCCACATGCCACCAGCGGAACCTTCGATGGTTTGTTCGACCCGAGCGCGCATTTCTTTGGCCGCCTTGTTGGTAAAGGTCACCGCAAAAACGCTATAGGGTGAGGCGTTTTCTACCTGCATTAACCAGGCGATACGATGGACCAACACCCGGGTTTTACCTGAGCCTGCACCGGCGAGAACCAGCATATTTTGCAAGGGTGCTGCTACCGCCTCTCGTTGATTATCGTTCAAGCCATCAAGTAATTCAGATACATCCATCGCCACATCCACCTATTGTTAGTTTGGCAAGTATAACAAGAGTTGTGCTTTGGCTAAATAGAATACTGTTTTTATAAACAGGTATGCACCCAGCAAGCAATTTACCGCTAACTGCTTGTACTCATATTAGTTACCATAGGCACCATGGGTACTTTGGAAGTTAGATAATGAGACAGTACGAAATTGTCAGTGACACGAGTGAACAGCTAAGTGATTGGCTTAAAGATCAGGTGGTTGCTTTTAACAAGTCACATTGGCCCGTACAAAGGCAAAATCTCGGTTTTAGAGTCGATAATGAGCTGGGTGAAGCGGTTGCGGGAATAGCGGGTCGATGCTTCGGCAACTGGTTACTTATCGATTGGCTATGGGTCAACCCAGAGGAAAGAGGGCAAGGCTATGCTAACGATTTGCTTTATAAGCTTGAGCAGGCAGCCAAGGACTTGGGGGCAATAAAAGCTGTGCTCGATACTTTGGAGTTCCAAGCTCCCGACTTTTATCGCCGTCATGGCTACGAAGAAGTATTCGCCTTGGCGGACTACCCCCTGGATGGGCGTCGCAGTTATATGGTTAAAGCACTTTAAGTTGTATTTAACCTAACTGTGTCAATGCCATAATGTCGTCAATTTCACAGCAAGGCAGGCCCTTGTAGGCATATTGAATGCCTTGATTATTGAGCCAAATGCTGCGACATCCGGCATTGTTTGCACCTTGTACATCCGTGTCCAGGCTATCACCGATATGAATAATTTCCTGGTTGGCAACGCCAAGGCGCTCGGCGGCATGATCGAACAGATCCCGATGAGGCTTGGACTTGCCATCGGGCCCGGCCATCAAGACTAACTCGAACTGATCTTTGAGGTTGAATTTGGAGACATCGACATTGCCGTTGGTAATGGCTATCAGCCGATATTTACGTTTAAGCGATTCCAACAGGGCTAATACCTCATCGCTGACGGTGATCTTGCTGCGTGCTTCGGCAAAGCGTTGATAAGCATTATCGGCGTGATGTTGCTCTAAGCCAATCTTGCTCACAGCATAAGTGAGCGCTTGCTTACGTATTTGCGTAACATCATGAACCAGTGCAGGATCGCGGGCAATTACCGTGCGACGACAATCTAGCCAAAAGTTATTCCCTTGCTCTTGCCAGCCCGGCAGAGTGAGCAAATAATCCTGCTGAGCCTGCAACGCCGCTTTGATGATGGGGTGGTTATTATACAGGGTGTCATCTAGGTCAAAGCTGAGGACTTTGGCGGGCGCTAAAGCTCGATTAAATCGCATCATGGTGGGCCTTAATTCTGTTTTTTGGCTCTTGGGTGAGTATTATCATACACCTTGGCCAGGTGTTGAAAGTCTAAATGGGTATAAACCTGGGTGGCCGATAAACTGCTGTGGCCCAGTAATTCCTGCACCGCGCGCAGATCGCCGCTCGACTGCAAGACATGAGAGGCAAAGGAGTGGCGCAGTTTGTGGGGATGAACCTGGGCGCTCAGGCCTTGCTTGACGCCCCATTCACGCATACGCTCGCGTACATGGCGCACCGAAATACGGGTTTTCCGTTTTGATAAAAATAGGGCATCGGGATCGGCGCCGATAAAGGCACCGCGCACCTTAAGCCAGGCGTTAAGTGCGGCAATTGCCTTCGAGCCCACAGGTACCAGGCGCTCTTTATTGCCCTTACCGAGAACGCGGATTTCACCGTTGCGCAAATCTATATCCTTGCAGTTGCTATTGACCAGCTCGCTGATCCGCAGTCCACATGAGTACATTAACTCCATCATCGCCTTATCGCGAATGGCGAGTGGATCATCATCGTCTATCTCAAGGAGTTGATGCATCTGCTCAACATCCAGATTACGGGGCAGCGGCTTATCAAACTTGGGGCCTTTTACAAACTGGGCCGGATTATCCAGATGCGGATTATAGGCGCGTAAAAAGCGAAAAAAGGCACGCAGGCAACTGAGTTTGAGGTTAACGGTGCGAGCACCTAAGCCCTTGGCGCGCAACGACATGGCATAACGGCGAATATCGTCGCCGTTAATGGCCAACCAGCCATCCCGGTCATCATAAAAAAAGCGGGCTACCTCTAGCAGTTGCCGCTGATATTGATCCAGGGTGTGGGTGGAGTATTGTTTTTCATAGCGCAGATAATGTTGATAGTCGCTCACGGGCGAGCGCCAGGCATCTGTCATCACGGCAAAGGTGAGCGCCTGTGACTCGCTCATGATAAGGCGGTTAAGCGTTCTTGCAGAGCTTTAACAAACTCGAAGATAAACAAACTGTCCTGAGCTGGCTCAAAGTGCAGTTCATCTTCGCTGGCAAAGGCCAAAATAGCCAGGGGCGCTTGCAGCTCGCCAATAAGATAGAGAGCGGAACTTTTACTTTGGCCGTTAAAGATCTGCGCCTGCTCCTGCTCCGATAAACGGCCAAGGTAGTGATTGTTAGTTTGCAGGCGTTTATCCAGCAGGGGTTGCAGCTCGTCAGTGAACTTAATTAGTTTGCACTCGCTGATTTGCAATTGTTCGCAGATCAGGGTTTCTAGCCCCGTTGCCAACTCGACAAACTCGGCATCCCGCATTAACTGGCGATGGCAGGCACTAAACACCTGGAAGACCTTTTCATTTTGCTTGGCTCGCGCCACCAACTGCTGAAATTGTTGTTGCAAGGCGCGGTTTTGTTCGCGCAATACTTGTTGCTGGCGCAACTGCAAAGAGGCAACACTTTCCTGGGGAGCACCAAAGTTCATCAGTGCAAACACCTCGGGATGCTGTAAAAAGAAGTCCGGATTGAGTTTGAGATACTCGGCGATCTGCTCTTTGCTTAGTTCACTCATAGGGCTATTTGTCCATCAAATACATGCTCGGCGGGGCCCGTCATCTTGACCGCGTGACCTTCGCCCTGCCAACGGATCTGTAGGCTACCGCCAGGCAAATCAACTTTGACATTATTGCCTAGCTTATTCTGTAGCTGTCCAACTACGGCGGCGGCACAGGCGCCACTGCCACAGGCCAGGGTTTCACCAGCACCACGCTCCCACACCCGCAGCTTAATATGGCTTTCATCTATCACCTGCATAAAGCCAACATTGGCCTTTTTCGGGAAGCGTTCATGCTCTTCCACTAAAGGCCCCAAGGTATGCACCTCGGCGGTGTCGATATCGTCAACCTCGATCACGCAATGGGGGTTGCCCATGGATGCGGCACCGACAAACAGGGTTTGTTCTTGCTGGCGCAGGATATAGGTGAGTTCACGTTTACTGGCTTTAAGGGGAATTTCTTTGGGCTCGAGCATGGGTTGTCCCATGTTCACCGTGACTTGACCGTCTTTTTCTATATATAAGACTATGTTGCCACCCTTGGTGGATACGGCAATCTTATGCTTGTTGGTGAGGCCCTTCATACGCACAAAGCGGGCAAAGCAGCGAGCGCCGTTACCGCATTGTTCCACTTCGCTGCCATCGGCATTGAAAATACGGTAATGGAAGTCTAAATCCGGTGAATAGGGCGCCTCGACCATTAACAATTGGTCGAAGCCAACGCCAAAGTTACGATCAGCCAGTCGCTTGATTTGGTCGCGGGAAAGAAAAATGTTCTGGGTCACGTTATCGACGACCATAAAATCATTTCCCAGCCCGTGCATCTTGGAGAAGTTAACTAACATAACGCTCTTACATCATCCCTCTATGCCATCACTATGCCTGCAAAACGCAGCCAACTCTAGGTTTATTGCTGCTGTTGCGGGTCGCTGGCCTGCACTTGCGCCTCGGCCTCTTGCTCTTGCACGGAGGCGGGCTGCTGAATTTCTGGTTGTTCTTGTGGCAGGTATAAGGGTCCACTTTGACCACAGGCGCTTAGTAGCGTTAAGCTGACGGCTACAACAAGGTGAGGCAATCGGTGACTGTTATACATAGTGATTCGATAGATAATTAATATGACTCGTTTTATAATCGCAGAGTAACAGAAAATACCGAAAATGTAGTCGTTGCTGTTGAATTATTTCCCCTTCACAACGTCACCGCCAGTACAGGAGCGCAAGCCAAATGAGTGAAACCACCATGACCGACACCCAGTATCATCAACTGGCCGATGCATTGATGTTGACCATAGAAGATCAGATCGACGATTTAGATGCGGATTTAGACTATGAGTCGGCGGAGGGGATATTGGAAATCATCTTCCCGGACCGCAGTAAGATAGTGATCAATAAGCAGGCGCCACTGCATCAGGTGTGGGTTGCTACTAAATTTAATGGCCATCACTTTGAATTACATGGCGAGCAATGGATAGATAATCGTTCCGGCGCCGAGTTCTGGCAGTTTATGTGTGATGCGGCCACCAAGCAGGCGGGTGTTGAGATACGCTGGGAGCATGATTAAGTGAGTCAATTCGACGGTGCCAGCTACTTTAATAGCCCAGCTCATAAAGCGACTGTGATCTGGTTGCACGGCTTAGGAGATTCAGGTGATGGTTTCGCCCCCGTGGCACCTCATTTGGCTCTGCCCGAAGAGCTTGGGGTGAAATTCTTATTTCCACACGCGCCGGTTCAGGCCGTGACCATTAACGGCGGCATGGAAATGCGCGCCTGGTACGATATTAAATCCCTTGATCTGGATAAACGTGCTGATGCTCAAGGTGTGCAACAATCGGCACAGCGTATTAGCGACTTAATCGATGAGCAAATCGCTGCTGGGATATCGGCAGACAAGATTATTCTTGCTGGCTTTTCGCAAGGTGGCGTGATTGCCTTGCACTTGGCGCCGCGTTATCAGCATAAGCTGGCCGGAGTCATGGCGCTATCGACCTATATGTCGCAGCCGGAGTTACTGGCCGAGCAGGCGATACATAAAGATCTCAATATTTTTATGGCCCATGGTGAGTTTGATAATGTGGTGCCATTAGCGGCTGGCAAGCAGGCCTATGAGTGTTTGCAGGAGCAAGGAATGGCGGTGTCCTGGCAAACCTATGCCATGGCGCACCAGGTCTGTGAGCAAGAGCTTGAGGCCATTCGACAATGGCTTGTAGAGCGACTAAGTTAATAGAGATCTAGGAACAGCGCATGGGACAAAAAATCGTGATAACGGCGAATATGAATACTAATACACCGCGCATTGCCCGCAAGGATGTGGTTTATCAGTGGCATTGGCATCGCATTGGCACAGTCGCTGGAGTAGGCGCCTTGGCTATAGGCGCACTTTGGTATGCTGCTTTTACTCCAGCTAATGCCGAACAAAGCAGGGCCTCTGAGGCCGAATTAGCTACAAGCCAAATAGTCGCAGAGCCAGTCGTTAGCAGCGAAAATTCAGCTGATGAACAGCCTGTGGTTGCAGAGCCAGAGATATTAGTTGAAGCCCAGGCGCAAAATGATGCCGAGCCGACTGAGCTGGTGGCCGTTGAAGTGAACCAGACTCAAGAGCTGAGCGCAGAGCCAGTCGAGCCTGTTATAGCCGAGCCCATCCCAGCTGAGCCTATTCAGAGCGAACCAGCTGAGGTTGAACCCAGTGTAGTTGCCGCCGACTTTAATGTTGAAGCCAAGGTTGCCAGCCTGGCTCAGGGCAGCAAAATAGACACCGACAAGGTGAGCCGAGCCGTATTAACCACGCAAGTGCAAGATCGTGAGCCGGTCAGTGCGCTGGGTCGTGAGATTAATATGGGTGACTTTGATGACAGTCTGGTATTTTTCACTGAGCTGCAAGGTCTGCAAGGGCAAAAAGTCAGCCATATTTGGTATTTTGAAGAGCAGCAGATGGCACGGGTCGAACTCGGCGTACACGCGGCTCGTTATCGCACCTTTTCATCTAAACATATTATGCCCAGCCAAGTTGGTTTGTGGCGTGTAGAATTACGAGATAACAATAATAAGTTATTGGCAACAAGAGAGTTTCGCTTAACTGCCAAGCCTTAACTTTGAATTAGGAATTACATGACAACTGCAACTCAACGAGTGCGAATTGCCACTCGTAAAAGTGCCCTAGCTTTGTGGCAAGCCGAATTTGTAAAGGCTGAATTAGAGCGCCATCATGCAAATATTGAAGTCGAACTGGTGACCATGACCACTAAGGGCGACATTATTCTCGATACCCCTTTGGCTAAAGTTGGCGGTAAGGGTTTGTTTGTAAAAGAATTAGAGCAAGCCATGCTGGAAGACCGTGCCGATATAGCTGTGCATTCCATGAAGGATGTGCCGGTGGACTTTCCTCCCGGGCTGGAGCTGCACACCATTTGTGAGCGCGAAGACCCGCGTGATGCTTTTGTTTCTAACCTTTACGCCGATATCGACAGCCTACCTGAAGGTGCCGTAGTGGGTACATCAAGCTTGCGCCGTCAGTGCCAGCTTAAAGAGCGTCGCCCCGATCTCGATATTCGCGATCTGCGCGGTAACGTAAATACCCGCTTGGCGAAACTGGACGAAGGCCAGTACGATGCCATTATCCTCGCCGCTGCCGGTCTGATCCGTTTAGAAATGAGCGATCGTATCCGCAGCTTTATCAGTGCTGAAGAATCATTGCCGGCCAATGGTCAGGGGGCCGTGGGGATTGAGTGTCGCAGCGATGATGAGCAAATTAAAGCTCTGCTGGCGCCGCTGGAGCATACGCCAACCCGTATTCGCGTTGATGCCGAGCGTGCCATGAACCGCCGTTTACAAGGTGGTTGTCAGGTGCCAATCGGTGCCTATGCCGTAATTGAAGATGAGCAGGTATATCTGCGTGGCTTAGTGGGTTCGCTGGATGGCAAGCGTATTTTACGGGCCGAGGCCAAGGGGCCTGTTGGTGAAGCGCAGCAACTAGGTGTAAGCCTGGCGGAAGAACTTTTGGCTCAAGGTGCCGATGTGATTCTGGCCGAGGTTTACGGCGAAATAAAATAAAACTGGACGAGAACGAAGGCACAGGCAATGGCACATATTGTTGTAACTCGGCCCCAGGGTAAGGGGCAGGAACTGGCGGATTTACTTGTTAGACAAGGGCATAAGGTGACTCAATGCCCGGTGTTGAATATCGAGTATCTGACCAGTGATGAACAAGAGTTGGCGACCTTGGATGAAGCCGATATTGCCGTTTTCGTTTCTCAGGATGCGGTTATAGGCTTGCATCAACAACGCCCCAGTTTACCCGCCAGCGTGCAATGTGTAGCCGTGGGTGAAGCCACCGCCGAGGCTTTAGAGAGTTATTTTAAATGCCGCGCCCTGGTGCCGGAGACTCATGATTCAGAAGGCATGATTGCCTTGCCCGAGCTGCAGCAGGTAGAAGGGAAAAATGTGGTGCTGGTTAAGGGCCGAGGCGGGCGCACCTTGCTTGCCAAAACCCTGAAACAACGCGGTGCCTTTATCAATCCGCTGGTGGTGTATCAGCGCCTGGCGGCGCAGCCGAGCAGTGATGCCTGGTTGCAGCAATGGCAGCAAGACCAGGTTGATGCCCTGGTCGTAACCAGTAACAGCAGTGTTGATGCCATATTTGCCAGCCAAGATCCGCAGTTATTACAGTGGCTTAAATCGCGACATTTCTATATTGTTAGTGCTAGAACAGAGGCGTACTTGGAACAACAGGGTGTCGCCACAGACCATATTAGTATTGCCGCGGGGGTGACTAACCAGGCCATCGCCGCGTGTATCGACAGTGAGCAGGAAATCAATATGAGCGAGCAGCCCGAAAAGCCAGAGCCGGAATTAGCGCCTTCTAATACCTCGGCGGCCACAGCAAAAGCGCCTGAGCCCAAAGTGCAATCGGACAGAGCGACAGCTAAACAGAGACAACGCATGAGTAAGGTCGGCTTATTGGCTTTGTTGATTGCTCTTGGCGGAGCAGCTGGCACAGGTTATTTATACTGGCATCAGTATCAGCAGCAAAGCAGTGCGGCCGAGCAGGAAAATACAGCGCTGGCGCAAATGCAACAGCAGGTGCAGCAGCTGCAAGATGCCAATCAGGCGCTGGCTGAGCAAATTAAGGCTTTAAGCAATACGCAACAAACTCAGCGGCAGCAAAATCAGCAATGGCAGCAGAATTTTAATGACGACATCAGTCGCCAGATAATTGCCAATCAACGCTCTATGATCACTCATGTTGAGCAAAGCATTGCTGCAGCAAAAGATAATACCCAGCCGCCATTGGATATGAACGAATTACGTCGTTTGGTGGCGCTGGCGGATTTTAAAATTTGGTCTGAAAGTAACTATGCCGGTGCCGCTGCCGTGCTTGAGCGTGCCGATGCGCTACTGGCCAGCTATCCGGGTAATGCTCAGTTAAGGCGAGCCATTCACAGTGATTTGCAAACCTTGGCCAGCATCGAGTTGGCGGATGTGCAAGCCACTGTGCTGACCTTACATGGTTTAGGGCAACAGGTTGATAAACTGGCCTTTAATATGGTCGACCTGGCCGAGGAAGCGGTAGCAGCGGATAAGCAAGAGCTTTCAGACAATGTTTCCGACTGGCGTACCAATTTGGGGCGCTCCTGGGACAAGCTGGTGGATGATTTTATCAAGGTGCGTAAGCGCGAGGCGGCCATTGAGCCCCTGCTGGACAATGAGCAACAGCGCCTAATCAAGCAGCGTCTGCACTTTAATCTTGATCAGGCGGGCTTTGCTGCCACTCACCAGTATGTTGATCTCTACAGGCAGTCATTACAAAGCTCAGCGGATCTGATCACCCGTTACTTTGATTTATCACAGCCGCAAACCAGCCAGTTTTTGAGTCAGCTGAAACAGTTAAGGCTGCAACAGCTAGCACCAGCACAGCCGATCAACCTGGCCACAGTTAACGCCTTAAAGGAGTCTTAGCATGTTGAGACTGCTTATAATTTTCGGCCTTATTGCCTTGGTGGCCGCAGTGGCCCCCTGGTTGATAGATGAAAAGGGCTATGTGCTGATTGCCTTTGGTCAGTGGACGGTTGAAGGCAGCATAGTCAGTTTTGTGATCCTCACTCTGTTAACTCTATTTGGTGGTTACTTGCTGTTTTGTCTGTTGCGTTATGTGATCAACAGTTATCGCAATGTGCGTCATGGTTTCTTTGCCCGCAGCAAGGAGCGTAAACAGGCGGTACTGGAGCAGGCGTTATGGGCATTGATCAACGACGATATGCAGCAATTGCAGCACACCCTCAGCAAGGGCAGTGTTGACGAAAAATGGCGTGACTTCTCTTTGGCTATGCAGGCTAAAGCGCGGTTGCAACAAGGGGAGCGGGACTTTGCCCTGAACCTTTTGGATGAGCTGTCGGATAAGAATCGCAGTGAGCCGGTCAATCTCTGGCTGGCGGCGCACAGCGAAGCCGAGGTGTTAGCCACACTACGTAGCCAATGTGCCAGTAAAAAAGCCACGGCGCATCAGTTAAAACTTTACGCTAATGTGCTGTTAAAGCTGCATAAGTTCAATGAGTTTGCCCAGCTAGCCCCGCGTTTAATCAAGGCGCAAAGCTTTGATGAAAATGAGTGGGATTGGGCCCTGCGCGCATATTTCGATAGCGACTCGGTCACCACCTTGCAAAAGCGCAATGGTGATTTGCCTAAAGCGCTACGCAGCGGCGGTCATACTCATTATTTGCGTGCCATGGTGCGTGTCGGAGAAATTGCCGCAGTACAAGGGGAGCTGAAAAAGCTGCTCAAGCGTAATGAATACTCGCAGCTCTTGTCTGTGCTCAGCGAGATTGAATATGGCCAGGTAGAAGAATTACAAAAAGCCCTGCAGGCCGAGCTGAAAAAGCAGCCCGACGAAACAGAAATGCTGCTATGTCTGGCTTATCTGGCACAAAGTCAGGATGAGCATGAGCTGGCGGCAAGGATCTTCGACAAGGTTCTGGCGCAACAACAAGGCCTGCCGCATCCGCAGCGGGCCATGCAAAGCTATCGTGCCACAGGGCAAGCAGAGAAAGCCTTACTCGTTCTCGACCACAGTCAGCACTAGCGAGGAGGTAATGAAGAACCTATTCAACCTAAGCCTAGTTGTTGCCCTAGGTTACTTTATTACCGGATTTTTAAGTAACACCCTGTTGTCCGTTGAGGGCTATGCCGTGGCTTCCTGGCCACCCTCAGGCATAGCTCTGGCGGCACTGTTGATCGCCGGACGCCGTGCCCTGCTGGGGATTTTCATTGGCGCCCTGCTGACCAATACTCTGCACCTTGAAAGTCTCGCGGGGCTCCTTCATTGGCAGGTGGCTAGTCAGGCCGCCTTAGTCACCTTAGCATCCACCTTTCAGGCCTTTTTAGGCTATTGGCTTATTACCAAGGTGCTGCGCGCGCCGCTGGATCTATCCGATTTAAAATGCAGCATGGTTAGTATCCTGGTCGGCGGCCCCCTGGTCTGTATTATTGCCGCTGCGGTGGGTACCGAGCTGTTGATTTTCAATGGCGTTATCTCGGCATCCGGGCGCTGGGAAAACTTTATCACCTGGTGGATAGGCGACAGTATCGGGGTGATGATTTTTACCCCCTTGTTACTGGTCGGCTTTAACTTTGCAGTGGTGCGTCATCGCCTGCAGGTGGTGGTGCCCTCACTGATCATCTATGCGGTGATAAGCGTTACCTTCTATTTGGCGGCCAATGCCAAGAAAGAGCAAAATCAGCGCTATTATAATTCTCAGGCTCAGGTGATTGTTGAGCAGTTAGGTACTGTATTCACCCGCTTGCGCGCTAATACTCAGATTTTGGCGTCCTTTATGACTCATAGCCAGGAAGTGTCACGGCGAGAGTTTGATGAATTTACCCGTAAGCAAATGGCTTATAACCCGGAGATCAATGCCCTGGTGTGGATGCCCAAGGTGTCACCACAAGATGTGGCGGCCTTGGAGCAGCAAGCCCGCTCTGAAGGCGTGGCGCAATACCGGGTGTTTTCACGTTTTGACCGTCAGACAGAGGCGGATCAATTTCCCGTATATTACGGTCAGTTTTCGTCTCGTCTGAAAAGTGTATTCGGACTGGATATCAGTGCGGAGCCATACTTTCCTGCGCTTTTAACACACTCTGGCCAGTTGTTTGTAACCCCGGCATTTGCACTTGAAAGCAGCCCCGAGGGCGATCTGGGCTTTTTAGTGGTGTCCGAGGTGCTGGACGAGCAGGGGCAAATACGTGGTTATGTGGCTGCTGTGATAAGTCTGCCATTATTAAAGCAATCGGCGCTGGCCAGGCTGGCGTTTGATGGCATAGATGTGGAAGTTTTGGATATCAGCGCCGAGCCCCACCAAGTCATTTTACCGCTGGTCGAGCATGATGAGCTGATTATGAGTCATGATGTGACCACCTCATCAAGGCAGTGGCGTTTGAATATTTATCGTCAGGGCGGGCGCCCCTTATGGTCCGGCTACTGGTATGCCCAGGTGGTGGGCATGTTGTTCGTTTGGTTGCTGACCACCTTTCTAATCGCCATCACCGGCAGCAATATCCGCGTGCGTGACCAGGTGGCCAAGCAAACCAAGGTGTTGCGTGAAGAAAAGGCGAAGGCCGATGCTGCCAACAGCGCCAAATCACAATTTTTGGCCAATATGGGCCATGAGATACGTACACCGATCAACGGCATTAAGGGTTTGCATTATCTTGCCATGCAGCAAGAGGATTGGCACAAGGGGAAGCAGTATGTGGCGCAGGCGGATAACGCCTTGAGCGTATTGTTGCGAGTGCTTAATGACCTGCTCGACTTTTCTAAGATGGAAGCGGGTAAATTAGACTTACACCAGGAGCCCATAGTTATAGATGAACTCTGTGCCGAGTTACAGCAATTGGTCAGGGTAGAGTCCAGTCAGAAGAGCTTGCTGGTCGAATATGAAGTCGAAGCAAATGTGGCACCTGTCTTTTATACCGATATGATCCGCTTAAAGCAGGTATTGCTGAATCTTTTAAATAACGCGGTGAAGTTTACCCAGCAGGGGGTGATTCGCTTAAAGGTAGCAGATGGTCAGGACGAGCTCTGTTTTAGTGTCAGCGATACCGGCATAGGTATGCGCAAAGAGATTCAAAAACAATTATTTAAGCCCTTCTCACAGGCCGATGGCTCGACCTCGCGACGCTTTGGCGGCACCGGGCTGGGCCTGAGTATCTGCCAAAAGCTGGTGAGCTTGATGGGCGGGCGCATCGAGCTGGAAAGTGAAGAAGGCCAGGGCTCCTGCTTTCGCGTTTATCTGCCTAAGCAATCCAGCCTGCCAATGCGTCAGGATATGCCGCCGCAGCGCGGTGAGCAGATACAGATAGACTTAACGGATGTGGCCATCTTGCTGGTGGAAGATAATCCTCTTAATCAGCAGGTGGCCAAAGCCATGCTTGAGGGTAAGGGTGCCAAGCCGGATATCGCTAATGATGGGGTTGAGGCGGTCGCCATGGTCGGCCGTAAGCATTATGATCTGGTGCTGATGGATATACAGATGCCGAATATGGATGGTCTGACAGCCACCCGGGAGATCCGCAATGAGCTGTTGCTCAGTGACTTGCCCATTATCGGCCTGTCCGCCAATGCCCAGGAGCAGGATTTAAAGCTGGCGCAGCACTGTGGCATGAATGACTATGTGGTTAAGCCCATCGAGGCCAATACGCTCTTTAGCAGCATCGCCCGGCAGCTGGCACAACGGGTAGGCAGTCGTTCGTACTAACTTGAATTTATTGTTCATATGCGTATGATGCGCGCAATTTTATCGACACACTTGGGGGTCATGATGATCAATCGCCAACTACCTTTACTCGATCTGCATCGCCATTTAGACGGCAATGTGCGCGCCACTACCATTCTCGAGTTGGGCCGACAGTTTAATATACAGCTCCCAGGTAACGACCTTGAATCCTTGCGCCCCCATGTGCAGGTCGTTGAGATAGCCCCTGATCTGATGGCATTTTTAGAAAAACTCGACTGGGGTGTAAAGGTGTTAGGTGATTACGATGCCTGTCGTCGCATTGCCATAGAAAATGTCGAGGATGCCGTGGCCCAGGGTATAGACTACACCGAGCTGCGCTTTAGTCCTTATTACATGGCGATGAGTCATAACCTGCATCCACAAGGCGTGGTTGAAGCCGTGATCGATGGTATTCACAGCGCCGTACGTGAGCACGACATTAAGGTAAACCTGATCGGCATTATGTCGCGCACCTTCGGACAGCAAAAATGTCAGCAAGAGCTGGAAGCCATTTTGGCCTTTAAAGAGCAAATGGTGGCGGTTGATTTAGCTGGTGACGAGCTGGGCTTTCCCGGCGAGCTGTTTGTTGACCACTTTAAACAGGTGCACAAGGCCGACCTGCGAGCCACAGTGCATGCCGGTGAGGCGCAGGATTCGAGCAGCATCTGGCAGGCGATTCAGGGCTTGGGGGCCGATCGTATCGGCCACGGTGTCAATGCCATACAAGATGCTAAATTAATGGATTATCTGCGTGATAACCGCATCGGTATCGAGTCTTGTCTTACAAGTAACGTACTTACCAGTACGGTTGCCGATATTCACACCCATCCTCTCAAGCGCTTCCTTGAGCACGGCATTTTGGCGTCCATCAATACCGACGATCCTGCGGTGCAGGGCATTGAACTCGACAACGAATATCAAGATGCCGCTTACCAAGCGGGCTTGACGAAGGAAGATATCGAGCTGGCTCAGGCCAATGCGTTAGAAATCGCTTACTTAAGCGATGGCGACAAAGCCGCTTTAAAAGCAAAAGCGGCCGCTCGCGAGGCATAATCAGGCAGCGCTGCAGCTGCGGTAACTTTTTGAGAGCGCTTGTAACACCTGCGAGCGCTCGGCCATGCCAATAACTTTCCCTTGGTCAATAACTGGATAACGTTTGGGTAGATTGTGGTGGCGCATGCGCGCGGCTAAATCAAGTAAAGAGTCGTCGAGCTGGCAGGTAAGCACATCTTGGCTCATCACTTCACGCACCTGGATGCGGCCATTGCAAAAGTAACTGTTGGTGGTCAGCGGCGCCAAGCAGTCTTGCTCCGATAAATAACCCAATAACTTTCCCGAATCATCGATCACCGGAGCACCTATCACCTGATGTTTAAGCAGTAAATCAATCGCTGCGGTGAGCTCAAGATCTGGGCTGATGGATAAAAAGGTTCGCTTAATAATATCTGAGACTTTGATATTGAACATGGTCGCACTCCTGTAGTGGTTGATAGGAGTAGTCTAGGGCTGGTTAGTTGATTGGTAAAAAAAATTAAAACTATTGGAGTGTTCCAAAAAACAGAAAAGAGGCCTGGGCCTCTTTTCAATTAACTAAGCTAAACTCTGCTCAAGCTTACTTGATAAAGGCAAAGGCGTCCGCATACATATGCTCGCGCAAGGCGCCGTGTGCAATAAAGTCATCGCGCACCGCACCTATCATATCGAAACGTCCGGCCATATAAATTGTGTAGGGTTCTAACGACACTATGTCTTTCATCACCGCTTCATGTACTAAGCCGGTGTGGCCATGCCATTCCCCCTGTGGTTGCTCAACAACCGGAATAAAGGTGAAATGCGGGTTACTGGCTGCCCAGGCTTGCATTTCTTCTTTGGCGTACAGGGCATCTTCGTGCTTTACACCCCAGTAGAAAAATACCGGACGCTCGCAGCCAACTTCGGCCAAATGGTCGGCCATCGACTTAACATAAGAGAAGCCGGTTCCCCCTGCCAAAAGCACCAGTGGGCGGTCGCAATCAAGGCGTAGCTGAGATACACCCAGGCCCACTTCCAGCGTTGCCTGAGTGCCATTAGCAAGGTGCTCTTTTAGGTGCTCAAGCGCCTGCATGGCGTAGGAGTCTGCGCCCGAGGCACCAATATGCAGCTCTATTTGATGCTGCTGGCTGGGACGACTGGCGATTGAAAATGCGCGCTTGTCCTTTTCCCCTAATACCAGTTGGCAATAATGACCCGCTTCAAATTGAGCCGCTTCGTTGGGCGTTAAAATAACCTTGTAAACAAATTCCGTGAGTGGCGAAATACTTTGCACGTTCGCTTGTAATGTTTGCATGTTTTACCTTGCTTCTTACTCTTAACTGCTAGCCTACCATAGAAGGCCAATTAACAGGCACTTAGTCTATGCCCAGGGAGTCCCATATTTCATCGACTCTTTGCTTGGTGGCTTCATCCATCACTATGGGCTCGCCCCATTCGCGGTCGGTTTCACCGGGCCATTTGTTGGTTGCATCCATACCCATTTTTGAGCCCAGACCGGAAACCGGCGAGGCAAAATCCAGGTAGTCGATAGGGGTATTTTCTACCAAGGTGGTATCGCGTACCGGGTCCATACGTGTGGTTATGGCCCAGATCACATCATTCCAGTCGCGGGCATTAACGTCATCATCACAGACGATCACAAACTTGGTGTACATAAACTGGCGCAGGAAGGACCACACGCCCATCATTACCCGCTTTGCATGGCCAGGATATTGCTTCTTCATGGTAACTACCGCCATGCGGTAAGAACAGCCTTCCGGTGGCAAGTAGAAGTCAACAATTTCCGGGAACTGCTTTTGCAAAATAGGCACAAATACTTCGTTCAACGCCACGCCTAGAATGGCCGGCTCATCCGGTGGGCGGCCGGTATAGGTGCTGTGGTAAATAGGGTTTTCGCGATGGGTAATATGGGTCACCGTCATCACCGGGAAATCATCCACTTCATTGTAATAGCCGGTGTGGTCGCCATACGGGCCTTCTGGTGCCAGCTCATCTTGAGCTATATAACCTTCAAGCACGATTTCCGCGCTGGCGGGCACTTGTAGATCATTGGAGATGGATTTCACTACTTCGGTTTTACTGCCACGCAACAAACCGGCAAAGGCATATTCGCTTAGGGTATCCGGCACAGGCGTAACCGCGCCTAAAATAGTGGCAGGGTCGGCACCTAGGGCAACGGAAACCGGATAAGGCTCACCCGGGTTTTCCTTACACCATTCTTGAAAGTCTAAGGCACCACCGCGGTGCGATAACCAGCGCATAATAATTTTATTTTTACCCAGCAGCTGCTGGCGATAAATACCGAGATTCTGGCGCTTTTTATAGGGTCCTTTAGTGACCGTCAGGCCCCAGGTAATGAGGGGAGCGGCATCGCCTGGCCAACAATGTTGAATGGGCAGCTTGGTCAGATCGACCTCATCGCCGCTGAGCACTACCTGCTGACAGGGGGCTTTTTTTACTTCCTTGGCGGGCATATTGAGGACTTGTTTAAAGACCGGAATTTGTCCCAGCGCTTCCTTAATGCCTTTAGGTGGCTCGGGCTCTTTTAAGAAGGCGAGTAACTGACCTACTTCGCGCAGTGCCTCGACGTTCTCTTGGCCCATGCCTAAAGCCACGCGCTCTGGCGTACCAAAGAGATTTGCAAGCACCGGGATATCATAGCCGACCGGGTTCTCAAATAGTAAGGCCGGGCCCTTGGCACGCAAGGTGCGATCGGCAATTTCGGTCATTTCCAAATGGGTACTAATGGGCTGGCTGATCCGCTTGAGCTCGCCGCGCTTTTCAAGCAATGCGATAAAGTCTCTTAAGTCTTTGTATTTCATTACGCCTCTGTGAGCCTCGAGAGTTTGCTGCATTATACTTGATGGCGCCGCAAAAGCGATCAATCACTGCGCTGACACTGCCAGGTTTCATCGTTGATCATCAGTATGCTGTTATCGCCCTTGCTCCAGAAGGTCAGTTTTTTATTGCTGTATTTGGCACCGGAGGCAGCGCGTTCGCCATGCAGGGTATAGGTATCTTGGTCTAAAGTCAGGATTGCACTCTCGGCGCCAAAGCGAACGCTGAATGTGGCCCCCGAGTCGCAGCGAAAGTTTATCGCATCGGAGCGCTCTTCGGTTATGGGCAGCTCGCTGCAGGCGCTGAGTATCAGAGCGGCGGGTATTGCCAAAAAAAGCCTCTTAGCCATTGTTTTTCTCCGCAATTGTGGACAACTTCAGTGTAGCGTATTAGCTTAACAAGGCACATATAACACAGCAAAAGGAATGCCCATGGCTGGCGCAAGCTTATTGACTCTACTTGATGACATCACAGCTCTGTTAGACGACATTGCTACCATGAGTAAGGTGGCGACCAAAAAAACCGCCGGGGTGTTGGGGGACGATCTGGCCCTGAATGCGCAGCAGGTTTCGGGAGTTAACGCCGACCGCGAGTTACCCGTGGTCTGGGCCGTGGCCAAAGGCTCCATGCTGAATAAAGCTATTCTGGTGCCGGCGGCGCTGCTTATTAGCGCCTTTGTTCCCTGGCTGATCACCCCCTTGCTGATGCTAGGTGGTTTATTCCTGTGTTTTGAGGGCGCGGAAAAGCTGGCTCACTCCAAGGAAGAGCAGCTGGAGCATCCAGCTCTGGCTGAGCCCCTGACTCCGGAAGCGGAAAAGGAAAAAATTAAGGGAGCGATACGCACAGACTTTATTCTTTCTGCGGAAATTATCGTGATCTCCCTAGGCACGGTTGCTACCGCCAGTTTTATCCATCAGGTGTCTGTGCTGTTGGTAATTGCCGTGGTGATGACTGTGGGTGTATATGGTTTAGTGGCCGGTATAGTGAAATTGGATGATGCTGGTTTATATTTGTTGCAGCGCGGCGTTACTACAAAAAGCGCCATCAGTCGTGCCATGGGACGATTTTTGCTGACCTTGGCGCCCTGGTTGATGAAGGCGCTGGCGGTATTGGGGACTATAGCCATGTTTTTAGTAGGTGGCGGCATCTTGGTGCATGGGATAGCGCCCTTGCATCATCTTATTGGTCACTGGGGTGAGCAGGGCGGTCAATACGGAGGCCTAGTTGAGGCCTTGGTGGTTAATGGCGCCAATGGCATAGTGGGATTGCTGGCTGGATTTGTGGTGGTAATCGCACTGCATTTATTCAAGAAGCTGAAAAATTAATAAATCCTAAAGAAGTCAGCCCGGTAAATACCGGGCTTTTTTATGCTAGTTAGAAACTAAACTGAGCGGCGAGGCGGAAGTTGATGCCTTCACCTATGGTGACATTATTGGTGCCACCGCCAGCCAGATAGTCTGTATCGAACAGGTTTTCGATATTTAAGCGCAGATCGACGTCATTACCGGCAAGTTTGATGGCATAGCTAGCACCAACATCGACACGAGTATAGGCATCTTTTTCTATCTGGTTATCGCTGTCGGCAAAGCGTTTGCCGGTATAGAAGAGTCCGGCGTTTAGCGCTAAGGCTTCGGTGACTTCATAGCGTGACCATAATGAAGCCGACCATTTCGGTGCATCTGCCGGGGTTTTCCCTTCCAGGCTTTCGTCACGCTCGTAGTTGGCATCCAAGTACATGCTTGATGCCATAACAAAGAATCGATCATTCACGGCACCTTGGGCGGCTAATTCAATACCCTTATGGCGCTGCTCACCTACTTGTGTGGTGATGGTGTCGTAATCTGGATGATCGACAAACTCGCTGACCAGGGTACCTTTTTTACTAATATCAAAGAGTGCGCCGGTAAGCAGCAGGCGCTCATCGAACAGTTGCCATTTAGCGCCGATTTCCATTTGCTCCGAGGTGACGGCGTCGAGTTTCATATTGTGATTTTTATCACTTTCGTTGATCAGACGCTCTGAACCTTGGGGCTCAAAACCCTCAGAATAGCTGACATACAGGGTGGCATTGTCGTTCGGGTGATACAGCACACCGACCTTAGGCAATACAGATTCGTTATCGGCATCTTCTTTATTCTGTTTGTCGTAGCGGCCGCCCAGCGACAGTTGCCACTGTGGATTAAAGGTGATCAAATCCTGAATATAGATGCCATAGTAGTCATACTCGTTACTCGATAGGCTGGTATCGCTTTTATAGCTGATATCCGGGCGGCTTGGTTCGCTTTGGCCGGGGATATAATCTATGGCATCGGCACTGGTGCGCAGCTGGCCATAGTAATAGTCCAGACTGTTGGCGCCGATCAGCAGCTGGTGTTGCATGCCCGCAAGCTGGAAGTCACCAATAAAGTCGATATAGGCGGTGGTAAATTGCCAATCGTCAAAACGATCATAAGGGCGTGAGTTATAGCTGTCACCGACTTGGTAGTCACTGGGTTTACGTGGCGCCGACTCAAAGCGCTGGCGCTCAAAGGTTTGTTCGTTATAGCCCAGTTTCAGTTGCCAGTGATCGTTGAGATAGGTGCGCACATCCAGGCCTAGGTTCTCTACCACTATATCGGTAAAGGCCCAGGAGAAGTCGTAAATGGTTTTGTCATCGCCGATGATCTTGCCTTGCGAATCTAACCAGGCGCCGGTGTCGAGGCCGGTTTTATCATCGGTGCGATCATAATGAACGCGGATTAGGGTGTCGTCGCTGAGGTCGTAATCAAGTACCAGAGCGCCGAGGAAACGGTCACGCTCACGCTCATCGCCGTTGGCATAGTCACGCCAGAAGTTCACATCTTGCTTAACCACAATGCCGCGTCCACGTAGTGTTTCATCTTCATTGAGTGCCGAGCTGGCATCGACCATAAAACGGGTCGAGCCATGCTGGTTGACATCGGCACTAAGATTAACAATGCGATTCGCGGTAGGCTTTTTGGTAACCATGTTAACCAGACCGCCTGGGCCTGACTGACCATATAAAATACTTGCTGGGCCCTTGATTACTTCAACACGTTCTAGGATCTCAATAGGCTGTTGGTAGTGCGACCAGTGCTGGTGGCCATCGCGTAGATAACCGGTTGCTGAGCTTAGGCTAAAGCCGCGCATATTAAAGGTTTCCCGGTTGCGCTGGTTTGAGCCCGAGGTCAGGCTGGCATCATTGCTTAGCACTTCCCCCAAAGTAGTAGCCAGTTGTTCATTGACTATGGTTTCTGGGATCACGGTAACCGACTGGGCTGTTTCCAGTAGTGAGGCATCGGTGCGCATGGCGCCAGAGGCGCTATCGACCTTGTAATCATTGAAATAACTACCGACCACTTCAATGGTTTCCATCTTGGTTGCCGCCAGGCTGGGTGCTGATAAAACACTGAAAATAATGAGAGAAAGAGGGTGGCGTGTCATTACGTAAGATCCTAAAAAGTTGTTGCAAGCCATTTTTAATGCGCATGCTATTGCAAATGATTCTCAGTTTCAAGTCTTTATTTCTTGTATTTATGCGATGAGTTGAATTAGGCGTTGAGGAAGGTGTTATTTCTGTGCTTAGGGTCTGTTTATCTTTGCGGTTTACTTTATGTTCAATCTAAACGCATTCTGATCACGACGCTCGTTATGATGCATAGTCATTCTATGTTCATAGCGAGTAACACAGAGCAGGATGCGTTTAGATGAACCCGCAGGGCAGCGCTTGTAGCGCATTTCTACTGTGTTGTTACATGTTTATGTAGAATAACTACACTACACATGTGCCGCCTTGTATAAATACACTACAAACTGCTGCAGAAACAAACAACAAAGGTCAACAGACCCTAGTTTAAGTAACTCAATGACTTTATAAAGTGGCTATGATTTGCAGGTTAAAAACGCTGCTTTTTTGGGCTGTGGAATGTGAAAGATATGGGCTGCTAGTCGTAATAAAGTTGAATATACCCGCCGGATATGAATAAATAGCAAACACTTGTAATAAGTTGAGGCTGTTACAATAAAGGCTCAAACTAATAAGGATATGGTGTGGTGCTGACATCTGGTGATAGCGAAGCGAATCTAAAATGACGCTGTTTATGTCTCAAGTAATCAATAGCCCGGGGCCTGGTAGCTATGCCCTAACGCAACGACAAAGTGGAAGAAAGTAATGCTGCAAAGGAAGGTCTGCTTTTATAAACCACTAAGCCTGTTTTTCTGTGCTGCCTTGTCTCTTGCTCCCTGTTACGGTGCCAGCTCGACGCTGGAGCAAATCCTGCTTGAGCCCAAAGAGGTACAACTCGAGCGTGCTATAGCAAGTTTAAGCGAACCTATAGCCGATAAAGAAAAGCTAGCACTGACTCGGTTTGTTGCCGAGCAATACTTTGGCAGTGGGGATTATCAAAAAGCGACCCGTTATTTTTTGCGGGCAGAGCAGTTATCCGCCGATATTGAGCCTCCAGTACAACGTGCCGATTACGCGAAAAAGCAGGGGATAGCCAATTACTATCGCGGCCATTATCTTAGTGCCGTCGAGGATTACTCCAGAGCCTTACAGATACTTGAACAAATAAATGAGCCACTGTTGCAGGCTCATTTATACAATAATATCGGCTTAGCCTTGATGCGCGCAGAGCGCCTGGAGCAGGCCATAGATTATTTTGGCAGCGCCAAAACCTTATATGACGAGTATGGCTCGGAGCAGGATAAGGTCGATATTACTCACAATATTGCCGGCGCCTATATTAGTGCCGATCGCTATGATGCCGCGTTGGAGATGTATGCCACAGTGGGCGATGCATTTACGCGCCTGGGGGACACCGCAGGTCTGGCGCAAATGCAGTCTAATCTCGGCGTTATTTATCGCAACCTAGGGCAACTCGATGCCGCCGCCGAGCAGTATCAATTGGCGTTGGCAAACCTAGCTAAAATCCATGATTCCTTAAGTTTTAACAACACCTTGATGAATTTGGCCAACCTTTACTTTTCCCAGGGCCGCTTCGATGACGCCTTGGCAACTTTAGAAGAAGCCAAGGCTCACCTGGAGGTGTTTGATTACTTCCCCGGACTCATTACCATACAAGAGATTACCGCCAAGGTACTTTATGGCAAGGGCGAGTATGAGCGTGCGCAAGAAGCCTTGGCGCAGGCCTATGCGCTGGCAAGTCAGGACAACAATAATAATGAGCCTCTGGATACTTATTTAATTGAACTATTGCTGGTGGCCGCCAAGGGCGATACTAAGCAGGCTTTGGTGCTGTTTGAAAAATATGAGCGTGAACGCGATCAGGCCGTTAGTAAGGCCATAGCCAGTCGCCTTAATGATTTTCATGCCAAATACAACACGACTCAGTTGCAGCGCCAAGTGGAATCACTGCAGCGTCAGCAGGAGTTTGAGCGTATTGCAGCGCACCAACGTAATCAGTTTACCTGGCTGGTAGCCGGATTATTGTTGCTGACCTTGATTATCGGCGTGCTGCTGTATCGCCGCGGAGCCGAGCGCCGAGCCAATACCATCTTAGAAGAGAAGGTGCGTCAGCGTACCCAGGAACTTGAGGCTCTGGCACAACAGCTTAGTTCAGCTAATGAAATTAAAAGCCAGTTTCTGGCCAATATAAGTCATGAGATCAGAACACCGCTGACTTCTATCATGGGTCAGGCCGAGGCCATTATTCATGGTGAGGTGCGCAAGGGCGATGTCGCCAAGGAGCTGCAGGTTATTTATAACAACAGCAAGCATCTGGGTGAGTTGATCAATGATGTACTGGATTTAAGTAAAATCGAGGCCAATAAACTCGAGCTTAATATTGCCTTGGTGAGTCTGGATTCGCTGCTTGGTGATATTAAGGCCATGTTTGCACCTAGCGCCCTGCAGCAGGGAATCGACTTTTACATCGACAACCAACTGCCGGCAAACAGCGGCGCTGAATTGGATTATATTCGTGTTAAGCAGGTGTTGGTGAACCTGTGCTCTAATGCCATTAAATTTACTGAGCAGGGCGAGGTAACACTAAAGGTCAGTGCTCAGGAAAAGACCCTGGTATTTTGTGTTGAAGATACTGGGATTGGCATTGCCGAGGATAAACTGGAAGCGATTTTTACCACCTTTAGTCAGGGCGACAACTCCATTAGTCGTCGTTTTGGCGGCACAGGTTTGGGCTTGAGCCTGTCGCAGCAATTGGCATATATCATGGGGGGTCAAATTACCGTAACCAGCACCTTGGGATGCGGCAGTAGTTTTTGCTTTAGGCTGCCCTGTCAGCACATCCAATTAACGAGCCAGCAGCAAGTACAGCCGCCACCTTGCTACGCTTCCAGCTTTAGTGGCACTGTGGTATTGGCGGAGGATCACCCGGATAACCGCCGCCTGATTGAGCGCTTATTGCAGAATCTGGGGGTGACGGTTTACAGCGCCGAAAATGGTGAACAAGCGGTGGAATTGGCCTTGAAGCATCATCCGGATCTGGTGCTGATGGATATTCAGATGCCGATACTCGATGGTTTAGGGGCGTTGTCGCTGTTGCAACAGTGCGGTTTTAGTAGCCCCATTATCGCCTTGACTGCCAATGCCATGACCCATGAAATCGCTCACTATAAACAGGTAGGGTTTGCCGGTCATCTGGCCAAGCCCATAGATAAGGCACAGTTTTGCGCCGTGTTAGAGCGCTACCTAAGCATCAGTGAGCAAAAAGAAGGTTACCGCGAGGTGGATATGAGCGATCTGTGCCAGAGTTTTGCACAAACGCTTCCCGCTGAAATAGCTTTACTAAAAGCGGCGCAGCAACGTGATGATATTACCGCCGTAGCTCAAATTGCCCATCGCCTGGCGGGGGCAGCAAAGATGTTTGCCGATGCCGATTTAGCTCAATTACTCAGTGACATTGAGCGTGCCGCCAAATATCAAGACGGTGAGCACGTCAGTGAGCTGCTCAATGATCTGGCGATGCACGACACAGAGTCAGGGCATTAATATCTAAACCGCAGACACAAAAAAGCCACTGCAATTACAGTGGCTTTTATTTAACCAAATAAAGCTTACTTGCGCTTCATGGAGTCAAAAAACTCGTCATTGGTTTTACACATGGCCAGTTTATCGATAAGGAATTCCATGGCATCGATTTCCGACATGTCGTGAACTATCTTACGCAGGATCCACATCTTCTGTAGCTCATCCGTTTTGGTCAGTAATTCTTCACGACGAGTACCTGAGCGGTTGAAGTCAATCGCTGGGAATACGCGTTTCTCGGCAATCTTACGGTTCAGGTGCAATTCCATGTTACCCGTACCTTTAAACTCTTCGTAGATTACTTCATCCATTTTCGAGCCGGTATCGATAAGCGCAGTGGCTATGATAGTCAGGCTGCCGCCTTCCTCAACGTTACGTGCCGCACCAAAGAAGCGCTTTGGCTTGTGCAGGGCGTTGGCGTCAACACCACCGGTAAGTACCTTACCCGATGATGGAATAACCGTGTTGTAGGCACGCGCTAGACGAGTGATTGAATCAAGCAGGATAACTACGTCTTTCTTGTGCTCAACTAGGCGCTTAGCCTTCTCGATCACCATTTCTGCTACCTGTACGTGGCGGCTGGCCGGCTCATCGAAGGTTGAAGCAACAACTTCGCCCTTAACCAGGCGCTGCATTTCTGTTACTTCCTCAGGGCGCTCATCGATAAGCAATACCATGAGTTCACAATCAGGGTGGTTATAGCTAATAGACTGGGCAATATTCTGTAGCAGCATGGTTTTACCGGCTTTAGGCGGTGCCACCAAAAGACCACGCTGGCCTTTACCAATCGGCGCTGCAAGGTCAAGAACACGAGCGGTAATATCTTCGGTACTACCGTTACCACGCTCCATGCGTAAGCGCTCGTTGGCGTGCAGTGGCGTTAAGTTCTCGAATAAAATCTTGGTGCGTGAGTTTTCCGGCTTATCAAAGTTAACTTCATTAACTTTAAGCAGAGCAAAATAGCGTTCGCCATCTTTTGGTGGACGAATAAGGCCGGCAATGCTGTCGCCTGTGCGCAAACTGAAGCGACGAATTTGGCTTGGAGATACATAAATATCGTCTGGACCAGCAAGGTACGAAGCTTCTGAGCTACGTAGGAAACCGAAACCGTCTTGCAGGATTTCTAATACACCGCCACCGAAAATGTTTTCGCCGCTTTTCGCGTGCGCTTTCAGGATGGCAAAAATAATGTCTTGTTTTCTTAGGCGGGCTACATTCTCTAGGCCCATAGACTCGGCTTGTTTTACAAGTTCGTTGATCGACTTGTCTTTCAGTTCGCGTAAATGCATATTGGTGGGTTCTTTAAACTATTTATCGTCTCGAAATGGAAGTACTTCGAGTGAGGTTGTTGGATAAACTTGGAGTTGTTGGGGTTATAAACTAGCAGCTCAGTGGCTTATCGTCCAGTCTTTATACAAAATGTCATATAAAAAAAAGGGCGAGCGCCCTTTTTTTTATAATCTGTGCTTAGATGTTGTTTTCTAAGAACTCAACTAGCTGAGCTTTAGAAAGGGCACCTACTTTAGTAGCAGCAACCTGACCGTCTTTGAACAGTAGTAAGGTTGGAATACCGCGAATACCAAACTTAGGCGGAGTGCCAGCATTTTGGTCGATATTCAATTTACCGATAGTCACTCGGCCTTCAAACTCGCCAGCTACATCGTCAAGAATAGGAGCAATCATTTTACAAGGTCCGCACCACTCAGCCCAAAAGTCGACTAGTACAGGTTTGTCTGATTGCATTACGTCAGCATCAAAGCTGTCGTCTGTTAATTGGATAATTTTATCGCTCATCACGTTCTCCGTTAAATTTGGCGAATTTATTTAGTGCGTATTTAAACACTCTTGTTTCTTATTGCAAGTTTAAGCGTTATGCTTTATCGCTATGAATAAGACACATTTAACCGATAAAAAATTTGCAGACTTTGCTTTAGCTCCGGAGGTGGTTGCCGGATTGCAAGCAAGTGGCTTTGAATACTGCACGCCTATTCAGGCTAAGTGTATGCCTTATGTTGAGGCTGGCCGCGACATTGCGGGCCAAGCGCAAACTGGCACAGGTAAAACACTGGCGTTTCTTACCGCCACCTGCCATCACTTATTGCAGAGTCAAAAGCCGTCGGGTCAGCAACCAAGAGCCCTGATCATGGCCCCCACACGGGAGCTTGCGATTCAGATCCACAAAGATGCGAAAATCTTGGCACCGCACTGCAACCTTAAACTAGGTTTATTATATGGTGGCGAAGATTACGAAAAACAACGGGCGCAGCTAGAAAAAGGTGTCGATATTTTAATTGGTACTACGGGCCGTTTGATCGACTTGTATAAACAAGGCAGTTATACCCTTAATGATATTGAGGTTGTGGTACTTGATGAAGCGGATCGCATGTTCGACCTCGGCTTTATTAAAGATATCCGTTATATGTTCCGCCGTATGCCAGAAGCGACCGAGCGTCTAAACCTGCTATTTTCGGCAACCTTGTCTTATCGCGTGCAAGAATTAGCGTTTGAGCACATGACCAACCCTGAGCATGTGCAGATTGAACCGGATGTTAAAACCGGTAAACGTATTGCAGAAGAGCTTTTCCATCCGTCGCAAAACGACAAAATGAAACTGCTGCTAACGCTGATCGAAGAAGAGTGGCCGGAAAAAGCCATCGTTTTTGCCAACACCAAGCATGTATGTGAAGAGGTTTATGCCTGGTTAAAGCAAGACGGTCATCGCGTTGGTTTGCTTACAGGTGATGTAAATCAAAAGAAGAGACAAGCAACTCTGGCACAATTTGCCAAAGGCAGTTTAGATCTTCTTGTAGCGACGGACGTTGCCGCCCGTGGTTTGCATATTCCTGAAGTAAGTCATGTATTCAACTATGACCTACCGGACGATTGCGAAGATTATGTACACCGTATAGGCCGTACCGGTCGTGCAGGGGCTTCGGGCCATGCCATCAGCTTTGCCTGTGAGCAATATGCCTATAACCTGCAAGAGATCGAAGACTATATTGAGCACAACATTCCAGTGTCTCATTATGATAAAACTGCGCTGTTGGATGATCTTACGGCACCTAAGACCATTAAACGTCGTGGGCCGCAAGGGCGTTCACGTGGTAAAAGCCAAGGCCAAGGACATGGGCAAGGTCGCCGTCGCCATGGACAAGGGCGTTAATCTAGCAAACAGCGTGCAAGCTTGGCTTTAAGCCAAGCTTTTTTAGAGGTAAGTACGTGGTAAATTCTTCTCTCCAAGATGATTTATATGCGGTAATTGATCTTGGCTCCAATAGCTTTCATATGTTGATTGCCAAAACTGTGGCTGGCTCGTTACAAACCATGGGCCGAGTAAAACGCAAGGTGCGTTTGGCGGCGGGCCTCGATGGCAGCATGCAACTGAGTCAGGAAGCAATGGAGCGCGGTTGGGAATGTTTAGCCTTATTTGCCGAGCGACTGCAGGATATTCCCGCATCACAAGTTCGTATCGTCGCCACGGCCACGCTCAGACTGGCGACGAATGCCGATGTCTTCAAAGAGCGCGCAGAGCAAATTCTTGGTCATCCCATTAAGGTGATCAGCGGCGAAGTAGAAGCAAAGACCATCTACCAAGGTGTGGCGCATACATCGGCTTGCTCTGGTAAGCAACTGGTTATTGATATAGGTGGCGCCAGTACCGAAATAGTCATAGGCGAAGGCCAACAAGCCATTCACTACACCAGCTTGCATATGGGCTGCGTTACCTACCTAGAGCATTACTTTAAAGATGGTTTGCTCAGCGACAGCAATTATGACAATGCTATCAAGGCGGCAAAACAAATTCTGCAACCCATTATTGCCTTATACCGCGAAACCGGATGGGACTATGCCGCAGGCGCCTCTGGCACGGTTCAGGCAATCCAGGAGATCATGGTTGCCCAACGCCAAGATGAAACCCTGACCCTAGACAAGCTGCTTGATATCCGTCAATTAACTACCCAATACATCTCAATCGAACAGCTGCAACTTCCTGGATTAAGTGAAGAGCGTCGTTTGGTCTTTGTTTCTGGCCTTGCCATTTTGATTGCCATCTTTGAGAGTTTGCAGGTGAGCGCCATGGGGTTGGCCGGTGGTGCATTGCGTGAAGGCGTACTCTATAGCATGGTGCCACAACTGCAGCGTCAGGATATTCGCCAGCGCACCATAGACAGTTTTATTACCCGCTATCATTTGGATAGCAGGCAAGGTGAGCGGGTTGCCTGCATTGCCAAGCTATTATTGGCGCAATTAAGTCAGCCTTGGCAACTTAGTGAGGCCGAACATGGGTTATTGACCGCAGCGGCCATGTTGCATGAGGTTGGTCTGCTAATCGAATATAAGCAATACCCTAAGCATGGCGCTTATATTATTACCAATACCGATATGCCCGGGTTCACCAAGCAGCAGCATGATCTGGTAGCAAAACTGGTGCGCTTCCATAAAGGCGATGTGCTGGCACGCGATTTTGAATCACTTGGTGCTCACGAAAAGCTAGCCACTCAGTTAGTGCGTTTATTAAGGTTGGCAGTAATTCTGTCAATGCGTCGCAAAAACGATGTTTTACCCGAGCTGGTAATTAAAGAACATAATAATGCGCTGACACTCTATATAGATAAACAATGGTTAGATGCACATCCCCTTATGTTAAGTGAGCTACAGCAAGAGTCCCTATACCAGCGCAAGGCTGGTTGGAAACTAACCATCAGCAATTAAAACCCCGTCAAAAAGCCACCATCCGGTGGTTTTTTGTATGTTTTTGAGTCTTTATGCTCAATTTAACTGCAAACGATCCATTTTTAGCAATTTTCTTTAAAAAAGGGCTTGCGTCAAAAACGAATCTCCCTATAATGCGACCCCACTGAGACGGCAGGCAGCAACGCATAGCGAAGCGCTAGCAACTCAGGGAGTCAAATAAAACTTAAGTTAGAAACTTTAAATTTTCTAAAAATTAAGTGTTGACAACAAATCAGGGTTAAGTAGAATGCACAGCCCTCGAGAAGCGAAAGCGAATCGAAACGTTCTTTAAAAATATGAAGCAATCATCTGTGTGGGCACTCGTACAGGTTGAGTTCTAACAGCAGATTCTAGTTCGCTAGATGACGCAAACAAATTTAGAGTCTCAAATGAAGTGAGTGACCAACAGCAACAAGTTTACTTGTTGCAGCACAGTCAATTCGATATCGAAAGATATCATCACAGTATTCATTGAGCAGAAGCTTAGGCTTCAAAAACTTTTAATTGAAGAGTTTGATCATGGCTCAGATTGAACGCTGGCGGCAGGCCTAACACATGCAAGTCGAGCGGTAACATTTCTAGCTTGCTAGAAGATGACGAGCGGCGGACGG
>NZ_JBCGCU010000025.1:0-29727 GCF_038739665.1 Pseudoalteromonas qingdaonensis
GAGACTGTAAAAAACTCTGTGTAAGTGGCATTCTTAACCTGTTGAAAGGAATGCAGAATGCCAATAACAGACAAACTTATCGATCAGCTGCTTGATGGCTGTGATTCTCCAGATGATATCCTCGGCGAAGCCGGGCTGCTTAAGCAATTGACTAAAAAGGTCGCAGAACGCGCCTTGAATGCTGAGATGGAACAACATCTCGGCTATGCCAAACATGCGCAAGAGGGCCATAACTCCGGTAATTCCCGTAACGGTAAATCCAGCAAAACTGTGCGCAGCGTTCACGGTGAAATTGACCTGGATATTCCCCGTGACCGCAACGGCACCTTTAGCCCTAAGCTGGTCAAGAAAGGTGAGAAACAGCTTGGCGGCTTCGATGACCGCATCATATCGCTGTATGCCCGAGGCATGACAACCCGCGATATTCAGGCCCATTTTGAGGAGTCCTACGGCGTAGATGTATCCGCGACATTTATCTCGCAAGTCACCAATGAAGTGCTGGACGAAGTGAAGCAATGGCAGCAGCGCCCGCTTGATTCGGTGTACCCCGTAGTTTATCTCGATTGCCTGGTTGTACGTAGCCGTGATTCGGGTGCTGTACAGAATAAATCTGTATATCTGGCCTTGGGTATCAACGCGGACGGCGAGAAAGAATTGCTCGGTCTCTGGATGGCTCAAACAGAGGGGGCGAAGTTCTGGCTGTCGGTCATGAATGAGCTGAAAAACCGAGGCGTGCAAGATATCTTCATTGCCTGTGTCGATGGCCTCAAGGGCTTCCCAGAAGCAATCGAAGCCGTATACCCTAAAACCCAAGTGCAACTGTGTATCGTGCATCAAATCCGCCACTCACTGCGATATGTCAGTTGGAAGCAGCGTAAAGCCATCGCGGCCGACCTGAAACGCATTTATGGCGCAGCGACTTTGGCCGAGGCTGAGTTAGCCCTGACCGAGTTTGCACAGAGGTGGGATGACGAACATCCGAGCATTAGCCTGTCCTGGCGTAACAACTGGGAGCGGCTGAGCGTGTTCTTCGATTATCCGCCGGAAATCCGCAAAGTGATTTACACCACGAACGCCATTGAGTCGCTGAATGCTAGCCTGCGTAAAATCACGAAAACCAGGCGCTCATTCCCGACGGATGACTCAGTGATGAAGATACTATATCTGGCACTTCACCAGATCTCGAAGAAATGGACAATGCCCATCAGGGACTGGAAAGCGGCCATGAGCCAGTTTATGATTATGTATAGTGACCGCGTATCACTATGACAAACAGCCACTTACACAAAAGATCTTACAGTCTCGCGAATCACGGGTTCGGGGAGTTTCCAAAGAGGGAGTCGAATCACTCCCTCTTTGGTTGTCGTCGCCAACGCGACAAAACAACCCTCAGTGCAAGGGAATTCATTCCTGAAGCTGTCTTCCTGTCGGCATCCATGCCTCCACCTCCTCGCGCTGCGAAGCGATGCTTCAGTCACTCGTCGCCCAACGCGAAAAGATCTATCAATTGCCGCCGCAGTCGGCGGCCCGACAACAAAAAGGCCAATACACTTACATTGACCCTGTAAGGATTTTAGTTATTGCTCTCACCACCGAGACAAATTAACTTATTCGCCTCTTCTTTGCTCAGGTCACTTAGTAGAAGATCCAAACTCAATTCCGTTCTTCGCTGAGCAGAGCCGAATTTGTCAAACCCTCCACACATCACTGTATCGATTTTAACGAGCGCTATCACTGTTCCATTATCCACGATTTCAACATTCAAATACCTCATGTAGGTAGCAACATCCCACCACCAATTAGCGGAGTATATAAGCTTAGGCTCTTGTGAACTTGCTGAATTGGATTGAGACGTTTCAACGACTTTATATTTAAAGCCATGCTCATCAAGCTTGCTCGTAATAACGTGTCGAATAGAGTCTTTGGTTCTGCCATCGTCAATCACTAGTATGTTTTTGTTTCCGATAGCATTTGCATCTAATTTTTGCAGCTCAACAACGGCATTATTGGCACAACCAGTTAGGAGTAACGCCGCAAACATAGAAGTACATCTTTTGAACATTGTATTTATTTCCTTTAAACATGTTAATTCCGCAATAATTTTACCACGGCCGAACTCGTAATGGTGTGCTATTGGCTTTTATCTAGTTACGTTCTTTAGTGAGTAACAAAGTAAATATTGCGCCAATACTGAGAACTTAATACCAAACTAAAAGGTATCGATCTTCCCGTTAAGATTCGCGCTGGAGAAATTGGCTTTTGTTGTGGAGTGTGTTATTGAGAGCGAGGCACGACGCCGAGCTAGATTTATCAGCACAGGGATGTGCTGTTAAATCGCCTCAATGACTAAACGGAACGTTTAACAAAACACTGAGTTCGCAAGCATGAGCGAATCACGGGTTCGCGGAGTTTCCAAAGAGGGAGTCGAATCACTCCCTCTTTGGTTGCCGTCGCCAACGCGACAAGATCTCAATCTGAAAATAGGTAGTAGCCCACATCAACCGATGTAAAGCTGCGTAAGATTACATCACTGATTGCGAGTTGTCAGACTGAAGTCTGACCTACAAAGCGTCTTATCAGCAGCCGACCAGAACTAAAATTGAAAACAGATATTGGTTGAAATAAAACGGTGTTGAATTTGAAAAAGAAATCTTGAGGAAAAGCGGGAATTCTTGAATTGCAGGCATAAAAAACCAACTTTCGTTGGTTTCTTCTCACTTCCCTCGATAAAGAAAAGAAGTGGCGGACGCAGGAGGATTCGAACCTCCGACCGCCTGGTTCGTAGCCAGGTACTCTATCCAGCTGAGCTATGCGTCCGTTATGAGTTTTTCTTTTTACCTAATTCATCCTGAAGTAGGGTTCCGGCTCGTCGTCCTGACTCGCGTTCATCGAACTGCAAAGCGATGCTTTGGTTTCTCTTCACCCAGCTGAGCTATGCGTCCGTTATGTTCTTGAACCTGAGGTTCTAATTTGTCACTTGAAATATGGCGGACGCAGGAGGATTCGAACCTCCGACCGCCTGGTTCGTAGCCAGGTACTCTATCCAGCTGAGCTATGCGTCCGTTTCATAAAAAGTGACTTTAGATAATAGACCATCTTTAAGAAAGATTACGGATGCAGGCCAAGATTTAAAATCTGCGAACCTCTGAGGTTCTAAGCCAAATGCATACGCTATCAATTCATGATGACACCAGTGGTTACTGGTTTTTCACACTTCTTTAAAAAAGAAGTGGCGGACGCAGGAGGATTCGAACCTCCGACCGCCTGGTTCGTAGCCAGGTACTCTATCCAGCTGAGCTATGCGTCCATATCTAAATACAAAGACAACACCATTTAAAAATAAATGGCGGAGAAGGAGGGATTCGAACCCTCGATAGGGCTACAAACCCTATACACCCTTAGCAGGGGCGCGCCTTCAGCCACTCGGCCACCTCTCCGTCTTTGTGGGGCGTATAATAAAGGCTTGAGCAAATATGTCAAACACTTTTCTATGAAAATCAGCCTATCTGCTCAGAGATTGCACATATGTCAATTTATGACATAAAAAATGACCTCTATGGGCCATTATCTCGCTACTTTTATTCTTTTTCCCGCTACTAACAGGCTTAGAAGATTAACCGCCGCGCACCATGGGCAATAAAGAAATCCCCTGTGTTTTGGCCTGGTTGTCTAAGCCCTTGTCCAGCTCACGTAAAATCTGATCGCAGTAACCCTGACGTTCAAACTCGATAATGCAGGCGCGATAGTAAGCGGCGCGCTTGTCGTCCTTGGGTATTTCGGGCAAAAACTCTTCGTAATCCATCACATTATTCCTATTGATGTTATTTGGCACTTTTTGACCGACTTCCATAACGGCACTAAAGGGCTCTAGGTACTAGCGAAAAAGTGTAGTGCATTTACTTTAGAAGCACAGTAGGAATAAAGGCTTAGCCTTACCAAGATAAAAACAAATCTATTAATAATCAATTAGATATGATTTCACGGAGAGTCTATTTCAAGGTTTTTAAGCCTGAACAAGTTAGTTTTTGCGATATATCGCACAAGCTGAATACAAAAAACGCGGCCTTAGCCGCGTTTTTAAGAGTTAGACGTTATTAATTAGTCTTGCTCTGGGCGCATATGCGGGAACAAGATCACGTCTTTAATCGTTGGTGAGTCGGTGAATAGCATCACTAGACGGTCGATACCAATACCCTCACCCGCCGTCGGTGGTAAACCGTATTCAAGGGCGCGGATATAGTCGTCATCGAAGTGCATGGCTTCATCATCACCGGCATCTTTTTCTTCTACCTGACGGGCAAAACGCGCCGCCTGATCTTCGGCATCGTTCAACTCAGAGAAACCATTGGCAAGTTCACGACCACCAACGAAGAATTCGAAGCGGTCGGTCACGAATGGGTTTTCGTCGTTACGACGGGCCAGTGGGGACACCTCCCACGGGTATTCTGTGATGAAGGTAGGTTGAATAAGCATGTGCTCAGCCGTCTCTTCGAAGATTTCACACATGTACTTGCCCGCACCCCAAACGCAGTTTTCAGGGATCTTCACGTGTACTTGCTTAGCGTACGCAATCAGCTGTTCCATATGGTTCTCAGGGTCGGCAAATACCGCTGCATCGAACTCTGGGTTGTACTTCATGATGGCATCGGCCATGCTCAAGCGCGTAAACGGCTGACCAAAATCGTACTCTACGCTATCAACTACTTCACCATCGGCATTCTTCGTGGTGTTTACAATTGTTGTGGTGCCCAGCACATCTTGTGCCACTGTACGTAGCATGTCTTCTGTGATGTTCATCAGGTCATTGTAATCCGCGTACGCTTGGTAGAATTCAATCATGGTGAATTCTGGGTTGTGCCGCGTTGACAGACCTTCGTTACGGAAGTTACGGTTGATCTCGAATACACGGTCAAAACCACCTACCACTAAACGCTTCAAGTAAAGCTCAGGGGCGATACGCAGGTACATATCTATGTCCAGAGCATTATGGTGGGTTACGAATGGACGTGCCGATGCACCGCCAGGGATAACCTGAAGCATAGGCGTTTCCACTTCCATAAAGTCACGATCGGTAAGGAAACGACGAATGCCTTCAATTACCTTAGAACGAATACGGAAGGTCTCACGAGTATCCATGTTGGTGATCAGATCCACATAACGCTGACGGTATTTGGTTTCCTGATCCGACAGGCCGTGGAACTTCTCTGGTAATGGACGCAGTGACTTCGTCAGTAGCTCATACTCCTGCATATCAACGTAAAGGTCGCCTTTACCCGATTTATGCAATGGACCAGACACGCCAATAATGTCGCCGATATCAAGCTGACCGTATTTTTCTTTCAGATCTTTTTGTACGTCTTTTGAAGCATATGCCTGAATGCGGCCTTTCATATCCTGAAGCACAAGGAAAGGACCACGCTTGGCAAGAAGACGACCGGCAACGGCAACCTGATGGTCTAGCTCTATCAGTTCTTCTTTCGATTTATCACCAAATTCTGCTTGAAGATCAGCTGTGTAGTGTTTTCGGCGGAAAGTATTCGGGTGGCCGTTTGCACTACAATTTTCGCGAATAGCGTCGAGCTTGGCGCGACGCTCTGCAATTAATTTGTTTTCGTCTTGGATTTGATCTGTCATTTTCTAGCTCTATTAATTTGGCGTTAAATTACAGCCCTGATTTCAGGCTTGCTTCAATAAACTTGTCGAGATCACCGTCTAATACGGCTTGGGTATTACGGTTCTCAACTCCGGTGCGCAGGTCTTTAATACGCGAATCATCAAGGACATAAGAGCGTATCTGTGAGCCCCAGCCAATGTCTGATTTGGCATCTTCCTGCGCTTGCTTCTCGGCATTTTGCTTTTGCAACTCAAGCTCAAACAGCTTGGCTTTAAGCTGTTTCATCGCCTGGTCTTTGTTTTTGTGCTGCGAGCGGTCATTCTGACATTGCACCACGGTATTGGTCGGCAAGTGAGTAATACGTACTGCAGATTCGGTACGGTTAACGTGCTGACCACCGGCTCCCGATGCACGGTATACATCGATACGCAAATCGGCCGGGTTAATATCGATTTCAATGTTGTCATCGATCTCGGGATAAACGAATGCCGAGGCAAACGAAGTATGACGACGACCACCGGAATCGAACGGACTCTTACGCACTAAACGGTGTACGCCTGTCTCTGTGCGTAGCCAGCCATAAGCATATTCACCACTGATCTTCACCGTGGCGCCCTTGATACCGGCCACATCACCATCGGTTGCTTCCACTATCTCGGCCTTAAAGCCTTTCGCTTCGGCCCAACGTAAGTACATACGCAGCAACATGTTACACCAGTCTTGCGCCTCGGTGCCGCCTGAACCTGCCTGCAGATCCAGATAGGCATCATTGCTGTCCTGGTCACCGCTAAACATGCGGCGGAATTCAAGCTGTTCCAGGTGGGCGTTAAGGTCTTCAAGCTCGCTTTGCGCCTCGGCAAAGGTTTCCTCGTCTTCGGCTTCAACCGCCAGCTCAACAAGGCCTTCAACATCGTCGGTACCAGTTTCGAGCTTCTTTATGGTCTCAACAATGGCTTCCAGGCTAGATTTTTCTTTACCTAGGCCCTGAGCGCGCTCTGGCTCATTCCACACCGCTGGATCTTCAAGTTCGGCATTAACTTCTTCTAAACGCTCTTTCTTGTGAGCATAGTCAAAGATACCCCCGAAGAAGCTCAGTACGTTCGCGAATTTCCTTGATTTGGTTAATCACAGGATTCACTTCAAACATGCATGTTACTCCGCAAAAAATAGACTCACGCCCGCTTAAAATTGGCGCGTCGATAAAAGCGCTCGATTTTAACAAATAATTGTCGAATTTATTAGCGCTTTTATACGAATTAGTACAATTTTATTGGCCCTGGTTAGGGCCGTGTGATCAGCTGCGTTTTTGCATTTCCCGCACTATTAATTGCAGCGAGAACTGACCACGAAACTCATTGATATCGAGCTGATAAGCCAGATGCACATAACGCACCTGAGTATCGGGCCAGGCACGCACATCGATATTAAAGGCAATGGCATCGACAACCCGACCACTTTGATGGCGCAGCACCAGTTTCAGGTGCTTCTCCCCCACTATCCTTTGTTGCAACAGCTCAAAAGTGTGCTCAAACACCGGCTCGGGAAAATGCTGTCCAAAAGGGCCTGCCTGGCGCAGCAGTTCGGCAAAGTCCAGCGAGAAGCAATCCGCCGGCAATTCACCATCGGTAAGCAAGACACACTCCTTGGCTTCCTCGGTTAGCTCTTTGGCCACCTCGGCAACAAATGCCTGCTGGAACTCGCTAAAGCGGGCTTCTTCTATGCTTAAGCCCGCGGCCATGGCATGACCGCCGAATTTGATGATCAAACCCGGATGCTGGGCATCGATATGGGCCAGCACATCGCGCATATGCACGCCGTCAATAGAGCGACATGAACCCTTAAGCTGACCATTGTCTCCGGCGGCAAAGATGGCGGTAGGCCTGTGGTGCTGCTCTTTTAAGCGCCCGGCAAGAATACCTATCACCCCTTGGTGCCAGTCCTGTTGATACAAACACAGGGCATCGGGAATCTGATTCGTGCCCAAAGAAAGCCTGCTCAGCGCTGCCTGCGCTTCTTGCTGCATACCCTGCTCGATTTCCTTACGCTCGGCGTTCAGGGCATCGAGTTCACCGGCAATACGCCGGGCCTGATTGAGCTCCGGTGCCAATAAACAGGCGATACCCAGGCTCATATCATCCAAGCGCCCGGCGGCATTCAAACGCGGCGCTAGGGCAAAGCCAAAATCGCTGGCACTGAGGCGAGCGCGGTTGCGTCTGGCCACTTCAATCAGGGCTTCGATACCTGGGCGAGTACGGCCACTGCGAATGCGCGCCAAGCCCTGGTACACCAAGGTACGGTTATTGGCATCAAGTGCCACCACATCAGCGACCGTGCCCAGTGCGACCAGATCTAACAAATTTCCCAAGTTAGGCTCTGCCTGTCCTTGTTGTTCATACCAGTTCGCTTCACGCAGGGCATGGCGAAAGGCAATCAAGAGATAAAAGGCAACGCCCACTCCGGCAATGGACTTGGAGGGAAACTGACAGTCGTGACGATTGGGGTTCACTATGGCATCGGCATTGGGCAGGCGCTCACCTTGCAAGTGGTGGTCGGTAACCAGTACCTTGATACCCGCCTCTTTAACCCGGGCGATACCGTTAATACAGGAAATACCGCTATCGACCGTGATCACCAGTTCTGGCGCCAGGGTAATAATATGCTCCGCCAGCTCAACACTCAGACCATAACCAAAGTTAAAGCGGTCGGGCACCAGGTAATCAAGCTGGGTAAAGCCAAACATCTGCAAGCCCTGCATCAGGGTCGCGGTACTGGTGGCGCCATCGGCATCGAAGTCGCCGACAATAAGTACCTTTTCCTGCTTTTGCAGACTTGTAAACAGCAGCTCTGCGGCCTTGTCTATATCGCGAAATAAGCGAAAATCATGCAAGGTGGTGACGCTGTTATCTATCTGCGCCGGGTCGGTGACGCCCCGTGCTGCATAGAGTTGACGAATAACTGGGTGTAACTGGGCGCTAAGATGAGAATCATCCACGCGCTGACGGGCGGTAATGGTAGTTTGCGCCTGCAAGGCTCGACTCCATGTTTTTAATAGCAATTCACTTAAATAGCTAAGCATTCTAGCGGGCTAAATATCGTGCTCACCGCGTTAGAATTTTTCAATGTAGAGTAACTACATAAGAAAAACTCCGCCTTGTTAGCACATCATTTATCCAGCGCTATATCTGCTCACATACTTAACAGAATTACTATAAAGACAAAAAAATAAGCCTGCCGCTAGAGCAATAAGTGCGCCCTAGCTAAGCAGACCCAGTAATGATCCAATTAGGATTTAGTGTTTAACTGATCAATAGCAACACTGATAGCGGCAGCCGGTTGATAGCCTGGGATCATGCTGCCGTCAGACAGGATAATTGCCGGCGTACCACTGATACCAAAGCTTTGTCCTAGCTGGTAGTGCTCCGCCACCGGGGCATTACACTGCTTCACTTCTTTTGGCGTAGAACCGGCTTTTGCATCTGTCAGTGCTTTTTGCTGATCCTCAGCACACCATACATTCATCAGATCTTTATAACCTTGTGAACCCATGCCGCCGCGCGGGAAGCCCAGATACTGAACAGTAATACCGGCTTCAAGGTAATCCTCTAACTCACGGTGCAACTTACGGCAGTAACCACAGGTGATATCGGTGAATACGGTGATCTTGCCTTTTTCTTTATCGGCCTTGTAGACGATCATCGAGTCTTTATATTGCTCCACCCCTTCAAGACGCACACCGCTTAGCGCCGCCTCGGTCAGGTTTTCTTTATTCTGCACATCAACTAGTGTGCCTTGAAACAGGTAGCGACCGTCTTCGCTGGCATAAAACACGCCACGATTGGTGATCACTTCAACCACACCGTCCAAAGGCGTGGTGTTTACTTTCTTGGCGTTCAGACCCAATTGTGTGAACAAGGCTTTCACTGCGCTGTCGCTCGCAACTGCAGGTTGTTCAGCCCAAGCACCTAGGCTGGTTGCCGCACTAACACCAGCCAGAGCCAGTGCGATAAATACTTTTTTCATAATAAATTCTCTAAAAATCGACTAGTCATACTAGCTAGACCGTGAAACCAGAATAAAATTCACGCCCTAAGCTCATAACCTAGTCTTTCGACCTCGAGCTAAGCTCGCGGATGATGAGTTTGATGCACTAATTTTAGTCGCTCGTTGGCCACATGCGTATATATCTGTGTGGTCGACAAATCGCTGTGACCCAGCATCATCTGTACTACTCGCAGGTCCGCACCATGATTAAGCAAATGAGTTGCAAAGGCATGACGCAGGGTATGCGGCGACAGATCTGATTTAATGTTCGCCAACATAGCATAGTGTTTAATGCGATGCCAAAAGGTTTGCCTTGTCATACCAATACCGCGTTTGGAGACAAAGACAAAATCCGTGGCGTGTTTTATCAGCGCTGGGCGGGCAAATTTCAAATAGCGCGCAAGCCAGTCGAGGGCTTCTTCGCCCATGGGCACCAGGCGCTCTTTACCACCCTTGCCCTTTACAAAGACCACTGCTTGATTCTGGTTAACATGCTCTAATCTCAGGCCGATCAGTTCGCTGACACGCAGCCCAGTTGCATAAAGCAGCTCTAACATGGCTCTGTCGCGCAGGCCCATGGCATCCTCACAATCGGGGGCAGCCAATAGCGCCTCCACATCTTCCTCGCTCAGGGTTTTTGGTAAGGATTGCGTGGCCTTAGGGCGGCTAATGGTTTCCAAAGGCGAGCGTGTCAAACGCTTGTCGACTATTTGATGCTGATAAAAGCGTTTTAAGGCACTGATACTGCGTGCCGTACTGCGCGGACTTAAACCGAGATCAACCCGATAGGCCAGGTATTGCTCCACCTCTTGCGTATCTACATCAAGCAAGGCCTGGGGGGCGAGAAAGTCGCTGAATTTTTTTAAATCGGTGCGATAGGCGGACAAGGTATTGTCACTGGCGCCGCTTTCAAGAAACAAGGCATCCAAAAATTGCTCAATATGCTCTAGGTTATCCGGGTGTGGCGGCTGCTTATTCACATCAATGGCCATGCAGATTTAGGTTAATTGCATCATATCAGATAGATACTCGGGGCACGATACGTTAGACTTCGCCCTATCAATGACAAGCGATGTGATAACAATGAAGATTGGTTTATTTTACGGTTCGACCACCTGCTACACAGAAATAGCGGCTGAAAAAATCCGCGACATTATCGGTGCAGACGTCGTTGATCTCTTTAATATTAAGGATGAACCGCTGAAAACGGCCGAAAATTATGATTTTGTCATTTTTGGTATTTCCACCTGGGACTTCGGCGAAATTCAAGAAGACTGGGAGTCGCACTGGGATGATATCAAGGACGTAAACCTGGCGGGCAAGGTGATTGCCCTGCTCGGTATGGGCGACCAACAAGGCTATGGCCAATGGTTCCAGGATGCTCTTGGCATGCTCCATGATGAAATCGCGCCGCAAGAGGTGCAGTTTATCGGTTTCTGGCCTAACAGCGATGACTATGAGTTTGAAGCCTCGAAGGCGCTGACGGAAGATGGCTCACACTTTGTCGGCCTGGCCCTGGATGAAGACAGCCAGTACGAAAAAAGCGATGATCGCATTGCCACCTGGGTGGAGCAGATCATGACCGAATACGCCGAGTTGTAAGTCTAAAAACGTAAATAAAATTCACGGCACAGGCGGCGATAATCCTCACTGTAATCGTCGCCGGCGTGGATCACCAGCTGCTGCTTTTCACACTCTCCCGCCTGCCAGCTAAATTGCATAAGCCACCGACTGACACCTTTGCGCTCGGTACTTTTTACTTCGCACAGGCGCCGTAAATGCCCGCCTGCTCGGCTAACTTTACTAACTCTTGTCCTTGCTCACGAGGAAGGATCACCGCCAGCTCAGTGTTTGCATGGCCCACCCTTTGCCATAGATTTATCAGTGCCGAAAACGGCAAACTGTCGGTATGGCGTGCCAGATTACGTTTATCGTCTTGTGCCTTTAAGGCGTTCTCAAAATAAGGCGGATTGCTGATCAGCAGATCAAACTTACGTTCACTGTCAAAATACTGCGCATCGCCCTGCGTTATTTCTATATCCGGCCAGGGACTTGCCGCCACATTACTTTTTGCCTGGGCGCAGGCATCCGGCTCTATATCCAGGGCTTGCACATCAGAGTGGGGCGCACGCTGTTTACACATTAATGCCAGCAATCCGGTGCCCGTGCCTACATCTAATATTTGCTGCGCCGAGCCCAGCTCCGCCCAGGCTCCGAGCATAATACCGTCGGTGGAAACCTTCATGGCGGTGCTGCATTGCGCGATAGAAAACTGTTTAAACTGAAAACCTGCCACTTTAGACCTTTGTGTTTGAGCATGTGCCACGTATAATTGCCTTAATTGTCCATCATTTTGACTCCTTTATGCAATTTGCCGATTTTGATCTTGATACCGCGCTACTCAATGCCATTGACAGCCTAGGTTTTACTAAGCCCACCAGCATTCAGCAACTGGCTATTCCAGAAGCGCTGGAAGGCCGTGATGTCCTTGCCTGCGCTCCGACCGGCACCGGCAAAACCGCGGCGTTTTTGATCCCCGCCATTCAGTACCTGTTGGACCATCCGCGTCGTAACCCAGGTTTCGCCCGCGTCTTGATCATGACCCCAACTCGTGAGCTGGCTTACCAGGTACATGAGCAATGTGAAAAGCTGGCGACAGACACACATTTGAAAATCGGTGTGGTTACCGGTGGTATCAACTACGGCACGCATAAAGAGATCTTTGAAAAGAATAACGATATCCTGATCGCCACGCCGGGGCGCCTAATGGAATATCTGGACACAGAAAACTTCCACGCCGAAGATGTGGAGCTGCTGATTTTGGACGAAGCGGACCGCATGCTGGACATGGGTTTTCGTAAGGAAATGCTGCGCATTTGTGAAGAAGCGAAAAACCGCCGCCAATGTATGCTTTTCTCTGCCACCTTGGAAGGTGACAGCGTCGCCAAGTTCTCCGAGCGCATCTTAAACGAGCCGGCACAACTAGAGGCTTCGCCTTCACGTTCTGAGCGCGGTAAGATTTTGCAATGGGTGCACCTGGCCGATGATTACGACCATAAACTCAAGCTATTGGTGAGCCTGCTACAGCAAGAGACTGTTGAAAAAGCCATCGTCTTTGTGAAAACCCGTGAGCGCCTGGAAAAGCTGGTTGGCGAGTTATTCACTCATGATATCAAGACCACCTGGTTGCGCGGTGAAATGCCACAGGATAAACGTATGGCGGCCATGGCCAGCTTCCACAGCGGTCGCACCAAGATATTGATTGCCACCGATGTTGCCGCCCGTGGTATCGATGTTAACGACATCAGCCATGTGTTCAACTTCGATATGCCACGCAGCGCCGATGTCTATGTACACCGTATTGGTCGTACCGCCCGCGCTGGTAAAAAAGGTACCGCCATCTCCTTGGTTGAAGCCCATGAAGTGGCCATGTTAGGTAAAATTGAACGCTACACGGATCAGGTATTGAAGCGTCGTAAGATCAAAGGTCTGGAGCCGCAGCACAAAGAAGCCAAGCTGCCGCCGAAGAAGAAAAAAGATCCGGAAAAGATGAAGGCCAAACGCAAAAAAGCCAAGGCTAAAGCGAAAAAGAAATAACGCGTAAGCATAAAAAGAAAGCCGCTCGATTGAGCGGCTTTTTGTTTTCTCTACTACTTACTTAAACACTTCTTCCAGAGGTACAACCTTGATGTTTTTGCTTGGAATAGCCAGCTTGTAGCTTTCGATTTGCTTATCTTCGGCCACTAGCTCTGCTGGTTTTTCGGTGTTGTATTTAAGCGGTGAAACCTGCTCGTTTGCTAAACGCGCCTTCATATCTTCACCATCACCACTAACAAACACATAATGAATATTATCTGTTTGCAGGTTCTCGCGAATAACTCGGTTCACATCTGCCACTGTAAGTGTTTCCAGCTGTGAGCGCACATAGTCGGCGAAGTTATCAGTGCCATAGAACTGGCTGTCTAAAGCATAACCTAACTGACGGTTTTGGCTTGCCACCAACTGCGGCAAAAAGTTAGTCAGGAAGTTACGGGTAGCGTTAAAGTCTACCTCGCTCATACCCTGGCTGATCAGCTTATCCAGCTCGCGCAATGCGGTACGGGTAGCAAAGTGGGCATCGTTATTAGAGCGCAGCGGACGCAACCAGACCTGGAAGATCTGCTCGGAGCGACCCAGGTTAGCATCCGGCTTGGTTTGGAACATGCCGCGCGGGAAGTACTCAATATAGGCATAGTCACCATAGTTCATACCACGCACCTGGCGAATACGCTCATACAGCTTGGCATTTGAGTTACGGTGCTCACCGAGGAAGGAACGAACCAACCACAGCGCCGTCCAGTCTTTGCTTGAACGCGTAGTTTCAATTGGGAAACCAAAAGACACGGCGGTCGACTTAGCACTCTTTTCAATAATGGTGGCATGATGGCCGCTCAGTGCTGGTGCATCAGGGATATCTAGGCGAGCTTGCTCACCGGCAGGTAAGCCTTGCAAGTCACTCATCATCTGCGCTTTAACCTTTTCAGGCACGGCACCGATAAGGCCCAGGTGCAGATTACGTTGAGTGAAGTTCTTCGCGTAGAAGGCTTTAACGTCATCCAGAGTCAAGGCTTCTAAGTCAGACAAGTCACCGTAGTTGTAGGCGCCATAAGGGTGGCCCTGATACAGCTCGGCGTAAAGCACTTCTTTACCTAGCTCTTCATCGTTAGAGGCTTTAAGACCCGACTCGATGCCATCGATCAGCTCTTTCTTTAAACGGGCGAAGTCATCTTCACGGAAGCCCGGCTCTAGTAATTGATCGCTGACCAGCTCATACCACTGCTCGGCGTTATCCTTGTGGATGCGACCGCGCAGCGAGATCATTTCCTTATCGATTTGATAAGCAAAGCTGCCGGCAATGGGATACAGGGCTTTTTGAATTTCCTTGTAGCTCATCGACTGGCTGCCGCCTTTGGCCAGCATGGCCGCAGTTAAGGCCGCCACACCCTTTTTACCTTCAGGGTCGGCCGCAGCGCCGGTGTAGAATAACCAGTTTACGTCAACCAGTGGCGAGCTGTTGGTTTTATCCAGCACGGTAAATAGCTGCTCTGTCGGCTTGTTGTTGATATCAGCTACCAGGGTATCAAGCTGCACTTCGGCGTCAAAACCGGCGACTGCATCCTTGGCCGACATGGTGACCGTAGTGCGGTTGTTGTCGGTGAAGTACTGATTAGCAATGGCGCGAATATCTTCAGCACTGACACTGTCGGCACTTTGATACAGGGCGTTGATCACCTCAGGATCGCGCTCGAAGTGCATATAGCTGGCAAGCGTTGATGCGATTGCCTGAGATGAGTCCAGGCTGTTAATAAAGCTGTATTTTGCATTTGATTTCAATGCCGCCAGCTTGCCTTCATCTACCAGCTCGGTGCGCGCCTGGGCATAGGTTTGATTAATGGCATCACGTACCACTGCCAGGTTTTCTTCGTCATCCACCTTAACGAATACATGCAATAGACCCGGATCCTTGGTTTCCGGGTTGTAGGTAAACATTTGCGAAGCAATCTGCTTTTCTACCACCAGCTGTTGGTATAGCTCTGAGTTTTCAGAAAAATAAAGCTGTGACAGCAGATCCAAAGCGGCGCGGTCCTTGGTATTTGGGTTCCACTCGGTACCCTTGTAAGAAACCAACAGCCAGTGACCCGGTAAGCCTTCATACTGCTCATGCACATAACGCGGTGCAGCTTGCTTTGGCTCTACCGGAATATCAGCCTGATAGTCGCCACGCTGCCAGTTGCCCCAGTGCTTTTTCACCATGGCAATGGTTTCTTTGGGGTCAACATCGCCAACGATAACCAAAGACACATACTCTGGTTTGTAGAAACGCTTAAAGAAGGTTTGCCCGTATTCACTTTGATCCGGCATGGCTTCGATATCTTCAAAGAAGCCCATGGTAGTGTGCTCATAAGTGTGTTTATCGAAGGCTTCTTTGCGCACCGCCGCCAGCAGCTTGCGAATTGGGCTGGCATTGTTTTTAAGGTATTCGCCCTTAACCGTCAGCGCCTCGGTGCGGAACTGCTCTTCGCTGTATCTAAGGTTTTGAAATACATCGGCCTTGATTTCCAACACCTTGTCTAAATGCTGCTTAGAGAAATTAAGGTGGTAGTTGGTGTAATCATTGGTGGTGTAAGCGCGGTTATCAACACCTGAGTTTTTCATGATATCGGCGTAGACATCTTCGGGGAATTTTTCCGAGCCCTTAAACATCATGTGCTCAAAGAAGTGAGCAAAACCGGTTTTGCCTTCTTCGACTTCGTTACGTGAACCCACAGAAACAGGGATCTGCAGCGACACCACATCGGGATAATCGGTTTTTACCACCATCACCCGCAGACCATTGTCTAGCTCTTCTAATACGTAGTCCTGGGCAAATACTTTATTGTTCTGTTGCGCCGTTGCAGCTGTGGTACTTGTTTGCGTTGTCTGCGTGCTTTGACAGCCGCCTAGCGTAAGCGCCAGGGCAATGCCCGAGGCAATAACCGATAGTTTCATCTTCCTATCCTTTAAGTCTGATTGTTATCTGATTTTCAAAACCAATCCATTATGCAATAAATTCACCCTAAACGCTTAATCGGCGGCTTATTTTGCTGTAAAAAAATGTGTCAAAAGCAGGTTGAAGGAGTTTACGTTTAAGGATCCCTACACTGACAGGCAGTTAGCTGGTGCCGTGCGCCGACATCTCAACAAATGCGCATATTTGTCGGGATAAAATCCCGACCTACAAGGCAACTTGAATGGAATTCAACATCCTTGAGTAAGTTTCACTAGAAAAAGCTGTTTAGACGTCTAAATGGCTGTTATAGTAATTTCATTAACTGCATATGGGAATGAGGATCATGGCGCTAACACTGCAAGAGAAAATAGAAGACCCCCGCCAAGGGGTTTACCTTATCGGCACCACACCACCGAAGACAGGCACAGACGATACCAAGCTGCAAGCCATTGCCGAGAAGCTATTAGGCCGCTTGCATGAAATCGAGTACGACGGTGTTATCGTTTATGATATTCAGGATGAAAGCAGTCGCACCAATGCACCCCGCCCTTTCCCGTTTAAGGAAACCATAGACCCGCGTCATTACAGTGGTTTATTGCGTCGCTTATCGCAACTCGATGTGATCACTTATAAAAGCGTGGCCCAGCGCAGCGCCGGCGAGTTTAATCAATGGTTAGACACTACCTATACGGAATATAAGCTCAATAACCTGGTATTAGTTGGCAGCCCATCCTCAAGCGGTGAAGTTAAACTAAGCCTAAATGATGCTTACACCCATATTAATGCACACGACCATGATTTCTTTTTAGGTGGTGTCACCATAGCCGAGCGCCATGCCAGCAAGGGTAATGAACACGAACGTCTGTTAACCAAGACAGAGCAAGGTTGTAAGTTCTTTATCTCGCAAGCTGTCTACAATGCGCAAGCGACCATAGATTTGATCACCAGCTATGCCCGTAGTTGTCGCCAGCAAGGGCTGACCCCTCAACGTATTATTCTGACCTTTACGCCCTGCGGCGGTGAAACCACCTTGGACTTTATGCAGTGGTTAGGGATTTCCGTACCTGAGGCGACCAAGTGGCGCATGCTCGATGCCGACAACACCTTAAGTGAGTCGGTGCGTATTTGCCGTGAGAACCTGGATTTAATTCTACGCAGCTGTGCCCATTTAGGTGTGCCTTTGGGTTTGAATATTGAGTCTTTAACCAATCGTAAAGAAGAGATCGATGCCTCGATTAATCTTTACCGCTTGCTTAAAGCAACCATGGAGCTAAGCCTGGCCGAGCGCCTTATCGCTTAAGCCGTAAGCTAACACATTCTTTTGCCCATAAAAAAACAGCGTCATGGTCTACATAGCGCTGTTTTTATATCTTTGGCTTATACTTTTTAAGGTACTACTTTTTACGCCACTGGCCATCGACCTTAACCATGTGCCCGGCGGCAGTCTTTTCAATGGCTTTAGCACCGGCCAAAGCTTCAACCTGACTTAGGCTGATGCCATTTTTCTTGGCCATAGACAGGTATTTAGCCTTACGCTTGGCATTGATCTCTGTGATCAACTGCTGCGCCTCGGCAGAGCTTTGCACCAACTCCAAATAACCATTACTGGTTTCGCCAACAATGCCCTGAGCTTTGGCTTGATCTAGGGTCAGTGCCCAGGCACTAAAGGCCAACATGCTGGCACTGAGTAACATACTCCATTTAACTAGTTTCATATTCGCCTCCTAAAATAGCTCACTGTCGTCACCAAAAAGCTCATCAAGCTCTTTGTCTACTTTAACGCGGATTTCATGATCCACTTTCACATTTAGGTTGATGGTGATCGGCTCTTTACTTTCCACCTCAACCTTATGGGTGCAGCCCATTAAGGTTAAAGCGCCGACCAAGGCCACCAGCATTCGCGTACTCATTGCTTTACTCCTTCGCTTGATACTCTCGCTCTACTCTTTTGGTGATTTCGTCACTTAAGCGCAGCGCTCTGAATAAGGTATAGATATTTTCCTGATGATTATAGTTAAAATTAACTTCTTGTTGATGCTCGGGATTTTTTCCCTTCAATTGCATCGCCATTGTTAACCAACCATCATTGGTTAAATCAACATCGGCATTAATGCTGTTGATGTCTAAATTCTCCAGCATGGCCAACATGGGCCCTAGCTGTTGCTGCTGCTCCTTAACTGCATTAAAGGCAGCATTGTTATCTATGGTCAACTTGCCTGCAGCCTGGGAATAAACACGGCCATTTTCTATGCTCACCCCCTGCTCGTTAAAACGCAGCGGCAGCTCGGCGGCCAGCAGCCCTTTTACACTAATGCCCTGTTGTGGCTCCAGGGCCAAAACATTTTCGGCGCGGATCCCATCAAGGCGCAGCAGGGCCAGTTTGCGCTCCTTTTCCAGGCCAGTTAAATAGAGCTTATCCAAAGCAAAACTGCCATCAAATAGCTTGCCCTGCACCTGGCTGACATAGAAATCCTTATCCATCCCCAGCTCACCTGATACCTCTTTAAGTATTGGGCCGGCACGCACTTCACTTAGGGTAAACTTAGTCGTTTCGAGCTGAAGTGCGCCTGAATTCACACTGCCTGCGGGCGCCATGTTAAGAGACTGAGCCAGGTAGTCCTGATACAAAACCTCGGCGTTATTGATATCCATTTGCCAGTCAAAGCGCTCTAGCAGCGCATCGCCCTCAAGATGCAAGGAAACCGTGCCGTCGCCAAGTACCAGTTCGGGTTCAAGTTGCTGCATCAGGGGCATAAAGCTACTTAATTCGGTGTCATTAACAACCACACTCAAGGCGTGGGCATTGTCGCTCCAGTTATGTTTAAGTAGCGCCTCAACTCCTTGCCAAGAAGCAAGATGAGTACCCTCGATAACTCGGCTGATGGCCAAATTGCTGTCGAGCTTAAGGCCACTTACACGCACACCTTGAACCTCAAGATCCGCTAGCTGACTTTGCATCTCAACCTTAGCCTGTCGCTCGCCCTTGCCGAGCGCATTGGCACCAATTTGATATTGCTGCGTCAGGGTGCGCGCCTTCAACTGTGGGCTATTAAGCGCCGCCACTGCGGTAGTTAGCTCAGCTTCTACCTGGCCATCAAGGCCCAGGGCTGCATCCAGGGTCAGCGACAGACCCTTTAACTGATAATCCTGATAGCTTAAGGCGGGTGTTTTTACATCGCCTCGCAACCAGGCCGAACCTTGGTAATCGTAACCAAATTGGCCTTGTGCCTGCAGCGGCTTAAATTTAAGTTCCTGCTGTGGTGGTAATGCTACTTGACCCAGAAAGTGCCCCTGCACCTGCTTATCTGTCAAGGTGCCCTGGCTTTGCAACGAGCCGATACTGTCTAATTGCGCCGCCAACAGATACTCACTGCTTAAAGTCAGGGTTTGCCAGTTGCCCTGGCTGTTGTTTGCTTCAATCAGGATTGACTGCTGCCCCGCCCGGTTAGCCATGCTTAGTGCGGGCAGGCTAAACTCACCGCTCATATTAACCGTCATAGTTTGGCCACTACTCAGTTGCCAAGGCTGTTCGGCCAGCTCTCCTAGGTAGGCACTGTACTTATCCAAGGTCTGACAATGGCTTAGAGCGCCCAGTTCACTCTGTAATTGCTGGGCAGTAATACGGTATTGCTGCATGTCGTCGGATTGAATATGCACCTGTCCCCGACTTGCAAGCTTCCATAGGCATTGGGGCTCAGTGCGCAGCTCGCCATCAAGATGCAGGGCTAAAGTCGCATCCAGGCTATTACCCCAAAACTCGCCCTTGAGCGCTAATTGGGCCACATCCGCATGCCAGTCTAGGGCATGGTTTTGCTGGGTTTTAATATAGTCGCCGAGCACTTTGGCAAAGTCGCGTGCAAGGGCTACGTCTACCTCAATGGCATCGGCTTTGAGCAACCAATGGCCCTGGATATCACCTGTGATTTGAAAATGATTGATTTGCGTTTCTTCAATAGCAAAGGTCATGGGGCGGCTGAAATCGGTGAAACTGACGCTGGCCTCGGCTATGCTCAATAAGGGTCTTTTAAGGGGGAGTAATAAAGCCAAGGGTGCAGGCTGCCAGGGGCTGGCCTCTTGCTCTTGGCTGTCACTGGCGGCTATAGGGCCTGCCAGCACAAAAGCCTTGTCTATATGTAAGGAAGAAGGAGTTAAGGTGACTTTTTCCAGGGTTAAGGAATGCCCCTGATATTCCAGGCACAAGCGATCCGCATCTATGGCCAGCAGCCCTGAGCCCCATTGCCAGCGTGCGCAGGTCAGCGTGGCGCCCTGATGCTGCAAATAATGCTTGGCCAGCATATGGGTGAGCTCGCTGCGAAATCCATAGGCCACCGCAAGCGCGGTTACGAGCACCAGGATCACCCCGAGTATTATTAAAAAAGCCTTACGCAGCATAGCCTTCCTTTAGCTTAACCTTAACCTTTGGCTTAATACTAACACGGAGAAACTGAATGCGCCGCACACAAAAAAGGCTGCAACTGCAGCCTTTTTGTTATCTTTGGTAATTTACCCAGAAATTAATCCAGGTATTAGCCAATGTGCTTACGTGCGTTACGGAACATACGCATCCACGGGCTATCTTCTTTCCACTCATCCGGGTGCCATGAGTTAGCCACAGCGCGGAATACACGCTCTGGGTGTGGCATCATCACGGTGGCACGACCATCGGTAGAAGTAATACCTGAAATTGCCTCTGGAGAACCATTCGGGTTCGCCGGATATTGCATGGTTGGGTTGCCGTAGTTGTCTACGTATTTAACCGCAACTGTGCCTGAGTTAACCGCGGTTTGGATTGCCGCATCGTTTGCGAACTCGGCACGACCTTCACCGTGAGAAACAGCGATAGGCATACGTGAACCGGCCATGCCATTGAAGAACACAGACGGGCTGTCTTGTACTTCAACAAGAGCAACACGGGCTTCGAAACGCTCACTTTGGTTGGTTACGAAACGTGGCCAATGCTCAGTGCCTGGGATCAATTCGCGTAGTGTCGACATCATCTGACAGCCGTTACATACACCTAGACTGAAAGTATCTTGACGCTCAAAGAAGGTTTGGAACTGCTCGCGAGCCATATCATTGAATAGAATCGACTTAGCCCAACCTTCACCGGCACCTAGTACGTCACCGTATGAGAAACCACCACAAGCTACCAGGCCTTTGAACTCTTCAAGAGTCAAACGACCTTCAAGGATGTCGCTCATATGTACGTCGATGGCCGCAAAACCTGCGCGGTTAAATGCTGCCGCCATTTCAACGTGAGAGTTAACACCCTGCTCACGCAAGATAGCCATTTTCGGCTTAGCACCGGTGGCAATGTAAGGCGCAGCAACATCTTCATTGATGTCGAAACTTAGCTTCACATTCAGACCTGGGTCTTTCGCATCCGCTTTTGCGTCATGCTCTTGCTGTGCACAGGCTGGGTTGTCACGTAGAGACTGCATCTGATACGTGGTTTCGGCCCAGGCTAAACGAAGCTCGGTACGGCTGTTATCAACAAGTGCAGCACCACCGCGCTTGATGATTAGCTGGTCGGCCTGGTTCAAGGTACCAATCTCGTGGCTCATTGCCGCAAGACCGTGATTAGCAAGTACCGCTTTAACCGCGTCCAGGTCGCTATTGCGAACCTGAATTACCGCACCTAGCTCTTCGTTGAATAGCACTTCAAGGTCAGAACCGGCTAGCGCGTCTAGTTCAAGCGTCACACCTGTGTGACCAGCAAACGCCATTTCCGCAACGCTTACGAATAAACCACCGTCTGAACGGTCATGGTAAGCAAGTAGTTTCTCTTCGCTTACAAGCGCCTGCATGGCTTCGAAGAAGCCTTTTAATAGCTCTGGGCTATCAACGTCAGGGGTCTTGTCACCAAGTTGCTTATAAACCTGAGCCAGGCTAGATGCACCCATACGGTTTTGGCCAGCGCCAAGGTCGATAAGTAGTAGCGTTGACTCGCCTTTATCGGTGCGCAGCTGCGGCGTTACCGTTTTACGAATGTCTTCAACACGACCAAATGCAGTGATAACCAGCGATAGTGGCGCAGTTACCGCCTTGTCTTCACCGTTATCCTGCCAGGTGGTCTTCATTGACATTGAGTCTTTACCAACCGGTATAGTCAGGCCAAGTGCTGGACACAGCTCTTCACCCACGGCTTTTACCGCTTCGTAAAGACCCGCATCTTCACCCGGGTGACCCGCTGCAGCCATCCAGTTTGCAGATAGCTTGATGTTATTTAGTGAACCTATATCCGCACAAGCGATGTTGGTCAGTGACTCGGCCACTGCCAGACGAGCAGAAGCACCAAAGTTAAGCAGTGCCGCAGGGGTACGCTCACCCATAGACATGGCTTCACCATGGTAGGTATCAAATGCTGCCGCTGTTACCGCACAGTTCGCTACCGGCACCTGCCAAGGGCCAACCATCTGGTCGCGCGCAACCAAACCGGTTACCGAGCGGTCACCTATGGTGATAAGGAAGGTTTTCTCTGCAATCGCAGGTAGACGAAGTAGACGTTGAACCGCGTCATTTACTGTAATCTGAGCAGTCTCTAGCGCTTCACCTTGTGCTTGTTTTGACGTTACGTCACGGTGCATCTTAGGTGCTTTACCAAGTAGTACTTCCAGAGGAAGATCTACCGGGTTGTTGCCAAAGTGTGAGTCGGCAACGCGCAGATGACGCTCTTCGGTCGCTGTACCAATAACCGCATATTGCGCACGCTCACGCTTACAGATTTGCTCGAAACGTTCGAAGTTTTCTACTGCTACTGCAAGTACATAACGCTCTTGTGATTCGTTACACCAGATTTCGTGTGGCGCCATGCCCGGCTCATCGTTTGGTACATTACGAAGCTCGAAAATACCACCACGGCCACCGTCGTCTACCAGCTCAGGGAAGGCATTTGATAGACCGCCCGCGCCCACATCGTGGATAAATGCGATTGGGTTGTCATCACCTAGTTGCCAACACTTGTCGATCACTTCCTGACAACGACGCTCCATTTCTGGGTTTTCACGTTGTACAGAGGCAAAGTCCAGGTCTTCGTTTGATTGACCCGAGGCCATAGATGAAGCAGCACCGCCACCTAGGCCGATGTTCATCGCTGGGCCACCCAGTACAATTAGCTTGGCACCAACAGGGATTTCACCTTTTTGTACGTGCTCGGTACGGATATTACCCAGACCACCGGCGATCATGATTGGCTTGTGGTAACCACGTACCTCTTCACCATTGTGGCTGTTTACTAATTCTTCATAGGTACGGAAGTAACCTAGCAGGTTTGGACGACCAAATTCGTTGTTGAACGCCGCGCCACCCAGTGGGCCTTCGATCATAATATCTAGCGCTTCAACGATGCGACCCGGCTTGCCGTACTTGGTTTCCCACGGCTGTTCAAAGCCTGGGATGCGTAGGTTAGATACGGTAAAACCAACTAGGCCCGCTTTTGGTTTAGAACCACGGCCCGTTGCACCTTCATCACGGATTTCACCACCAGAACCGGTAGAGGCACCAGAGAAAGGAGAAATAGCGGTTGGGTGGTTGTGAGTTTCAACCTTCATCAGGATTTCAATGTTTTCCTGATGATAAGTGTATTCACCTACAAAATCAGGGAAGAAACGACCCGCTACCGAGCCCTTCATTACTGCGGCGTTATCTTTATAAGCAGATAATACGTTTACGCTGTTTTGCTCGTAGGTGTTTTTAATCATTTTGAACAGCGATTTCGGCTGCTCTACGCCGTCGATAGTCCAATCGGCGTTAAAGATTTTGTGACGACAGTGCTCAGAGTTAGCCTGGGCGAACATAAATAGTTCGATGTCGTTCGGGTTACGACCTAGCTTCTGGAAGTTCTCAACCAGGTAGTCGATTTCGTCGTCCGCTAAGGCAAAGCCCTGCTCAACGTTTGCTTTTGCTAGCGCTTCGCGGCCACCGCCAAGAATGTCAACCGATGACATTGGGCGCGGCTGCTCATTGGTGAACAGCTTGCTGGCTTCTTCAAGTGTGCTATGTGTCGCTTCGGTCATGCGGTCGTGTAGCAGTGCAGAAACCTCTTGCTGCTGCTCGGCGCTTAAGTCACCTTCAACATAGTAAGCGATACCGCGCTCGATGCGGTGAACCTGAGTTAGACCACAGTTATGGGCGATATCGGTGGCCTTAGAAGCCCAAGGTGAAATCGTGCCTGGACGCGGTGTTACCAGGATCAGCGTACCTTGCGGCTCGTGCTCTGGAATATGCGGCCCGTAGGTCAGTAGCTTCTCAAGTTTAGTGTGCTCGTCGGCACTTAGCTCTGCTTTTAGGTCGGCAAAGTGCATAAACTCGGCATAGACATCGGTTACGGGAAGGTTTGCTTGCTTACACAGAGTAAGCACTTTTTGAACGCGAAAATCGGAAAGTGCTGGCGCACCGCGAAGGATCAACATAGGTATTATCATCCGGGGTTAAGGATTGAACGACAGTTGCCGCGCATTATACTTAATTTCCCTTAAAATGCGAGTTAAAGGGGGTGCAACAAGGACGATTGTCCGCATTTAATGATGTTACTCCTATTGCCGCAAAGTAGTGGTGACGCAAGGCCTTGGTTTTGTTATAAGAGTAGCTTACAAAGCGACAGGGGCTGGCTGTGAGATTATTTTTGTTATCAATTGCTTTAGTGGCACTTTTTGGCTGTAGTGAGCCACAACAACCAACGCAACTGGAACATATTTATCACACCAAAACCCTAAGAGTGGGTACCTTGGCTGGCGCCAGTAACTATTATCAGGGCACTCAGGGCGAACAAGGCTTTGAATATGAGCTGGCGCAGGAGTTTGCCGACTATATGGGCGTTGAGCTGGATATAGTGCCCTTTTTCAGCCTCAGCGATATGTTTGCCCGCCTCGATAACGGCTCTTTAGATCTTATAGCCTCGGGGATAGGCTACTCACCGAGCCGGGCCGAGCACTATCGCTTTGGCCCAAGTTATCGCACCATCAGCCAAAAACTTGTGTATAAACAAGGGCGCCCTCGCCCACGAGATTTCGAGGACCTAGAAGGCAAGCTCACCGTCTTAGCGCGCAGCAGCCACTCGCAAAGTCTGCTCAGAGCACAAAAGCAATTTCCGCAGCTCACCTGGAATGAAACAGATGAACTGGATGAATCCGAGCTGCTGCAGGCCATTATTGATGGCGAAATTGATTACACCCTGGCCGACTCTCATACCCTGGCACTGTTTCGTCGTTATCACCCCAATCTCAGCATCGGTTTTTCGGTGACTCGTAACGACCCCATTGCCTGGTTAATGCGCAAAGACGACGATGATTCTCTTTATGCCCTGATGATAGAGTTTTTCGGCGAGGTAAAAGAAAACAACCGTCTCTATGCGTTAGAAGAAAAATACTTTGGTCATGTACGTCAGTTCAACTATGTGAATACCCTGGCCTTTATTGAGGCCGTGGCCGATACTCTGCCCAAATACGCGCCCTGGTTTAAGCAATATGCCCATGAGCTCGACTGGCGTCTGCTGGCCGCGCTTAGTTACCAAGAGTCGATGTGGGACCCCCGCGCTAAATCGCCCACCGGGGTGCGCGGCATCATGATGCTGACCTTGCCTACCGCCAAACAGGTGGGGGTAAAAAACCGCCTTAAGCCGGAACAAAATATTGATGGCGGTGCCAAATACCTGCGTTATTTACTGGAGCGTGTACCGGATCGCATTCCACAACCGGATCGCACCTGGTTTGCCCTGGCTTCTTATAATGTTGGCTGGGGTCATGTGAACGATGCCCGTGCTTTGACCGAGCGCGGCGGCGACGATCCGGACAAGTGGGCGGACGTTAAAAAATACCTACCGCTGTTGGTGAAGAAACGCTATTATCGAACAACAAAGTATGGTTATGCGCGTGGAGATGTTGCCGTAACCTACGTAGATAATATAAGGCGCTACTACGACACCTTGGTATGGTTAGATGAAAACCAAGCCTTGGGTGTTGCCAATGCTAGCGCCACGGAAGAATCAGCAGGAATGCCATAAAACTGTCACTTAAAGGTGATGTGATGGTAGCTCTCCCCCTCTCACTTTCAGGAGCAGTACTATGTTGAAACGTCGCAGAACGCATAGCTTTAAACAACGCGTGCTATTTTCTAGCGCCAAACGTCGCCGAGTGTTAAGAAAGAACACTCACAGTAAAATCCTCTGGCGCTGCCGTATGTTTGCCGCCCAGCAAATGGAAGAGCTAGAGCAACAGCGTATGGCGGAGTCTTAATTCTCCTCCGTGCGCTGCTGTCGCGCTTTCTTCAATTCTTTATGCTCTTGCCGACGACGTTTAAAAAACGCCGATAACTGCGCCGAACATTCCTCTGCCAATACCCCAGATGTCACCTCAAGCTGATGATTTAACCTTGGCTCCTGCACCAGATTCATAATCGAACCCGCTGAGCCGGTTTTAAGATCAGACGCGCCAAAAACTAAACGTTTAATACGACTGTGCACTAAAAGCCCAGCGCACATGGAGCAAGGTTCTAAGGTCACATAGAGGATGCAATCAATCAGACGGTAGTTATTGAGCACTTCCCCGGCAGCGCGAATCGCCATCATTTCCGCATGGGCGGATGGGTCGTTGAGCGTGATAGATTGATTCCACCCTTGCGCGATAAGTTTATCATCTTTAACAAGCACCGCGCCCACAGGGATTTCATCAATAGCTTCAGCACGTTGCGCGCACTCCAAAGCCTTTTGCATCCAATATTGATCGTCAAACTTCGTCATATATGCTCAAATAACTACAATAAAGACGCGATTATATCGCGAAAAGCGGTAATTTTATAAGTATCACCATAGCCCGCACTGGCTAAATTAAGATATAATTCGCCGCTTTTTTTGTTCTATGAATACCGCAAACGGGTAAGTCATGAAGTTTCCTGGTCGTCGAAGACACAAACATTATTTTCCGGTGGAAGAGAAAGATCCACTTACCAATCAAATCAATGCCGAGTCGCGTCTTAAGCGCAGCTACATAGTCGGTATTGATCAGATCGTGGTCGATATTGAAGCCAAGGTCGATTTAGCTTTTCTTGATGAGTTTGGTCTACGTCGAGGCATGTCTCAGGTGATCGACAGTGAAACCACCAATGCCTTGTACGATCGTCTTAAACTTAACGAGATGATCGACTACGAGTTTGCCGGTGGCACCATAGGCAATACCATGCACAATTATTCTGTGCTGGCCGATGATCGCTCGGTATTGCTTGGGGTTATGAGTGAGAACATCAAAATAGGCAGCTACGCCTATCGTTTCCTCTGCAACACCTCAAGTCGTGTTGACCTGGATTATCTGCAGCCCGTGGATGGCCCTATCGGCCGCTGCTTTACCCTGATTGATGAAAGTGGCGAGCGCACCTTTGCCATCAGTGCCGGGTTAATGAACCACCTTCGTCCCGAGTCCATAGATAAAGAGCTTATTGAAGACTCTTCGGCTCTTGTGATCAGCGCCTACCTTATGCGTACTCAAGGAGCTGAAACCATGACCGACGCCACCATGCAGGCGGTAAAATACGCCAATGATGCCGGCGTCCCCGTGGTACTGACTCTGGGCACCCGCTTTTTGATCGAACAAGACCCCAAATGGTGGGCTGAGTTTGTCCAAAAGCACGTTGATATCCTCGCCATGAATGAGGAAGAAGGGGAAGCCATCACAGGTTTTGAAGATCCCCTATTGGCCGCCGACAAGGCCTTGGACTGGGTTGATCTAGTGATCTGTACCGCAGGTGAAAAAGGCATGTTTATGGCCGGTTATGTCGATGAGTCATGCCAGCGTGAAACCGAGTATCCGTTATTGCCTGGTGCCATTGCCGACTTTAATCGCTATGAGTTTTCCCGAGCCATGCGCAAGCAGGACTGCGACACTCCAATTAAAGCCTACAGCCATACCGCGCCGTTTATGGGTGGACCGGATAGCATTAAAAACACCAATGGTGCCGGCGACTGCGCCCTAGCCGCCGTGCTCCACGATATCAGTGCGAACGAATACCATAAGTTGAATGTGCCTAACTCGGCCAAGCATGAGCATGCGGCGATCACCTACTCGTCTTTGGCGCAGATCAGCAAGTATGCAAACCGTGCCAGCTACGAAGTATTGGTACAGCACTCACCACGCTTAACCCGTGGTCTACCAGAACGTGAAGATTGCTTGGAACAAGCTTACTGGGAACAGTAAGTGGTTTTTGTGAATCATTATATTAAGCCGCTTTTATAGCTGTCTCTTGATCACAAGGAGACTGTAAGATCTTTTGTGTAAGTGGCTGTTTGTCATAGTGATACACGGTCACTGTACATAATCATAAACTGGCTCATGGCCGCTTTCCAGTCCCTGATGGGCATTGTCCATTTCTTCGAGATCTGGTGAAGTGCCAGATATAGTATCTTCATCACTGAGTCATCCGTCGGGAATGAGCGCCTGGTTTTCGTGATTTTACGCAGGCTAGCATTCAGCGACTCAATGGCGTTCGTGGTGTAAATCACTTTGCGGATTTCCGGCGGATAATCGAAGAACACGCTCAGCCGCTCCCAGTTGTTACGCCAGGACAGGCTAATGCTCGGATGTTCGTCATCCCACCTCTGTGCAAACTCGGTCAGGGCTAACTCAGCCTCGGCCAAAGTCGCTGCGCCATAAATGCGTTTCAGGTCGGCCGCGATGGCTTTACGCTGCTTCCAACTGACATATCGCAGTGAGTGGCGGATTTGATGCACGATACACAGTTGCACTTGGGTTTTAGGGTATACGGCTTCGATTGCTTCTGGGAAGCCCTTGAGGCCATCGACACAGGCAATGAAGATATCTTGCACGCCTCGGTTTTTCAGCTCATTCATGACCGACAGCCAGAACTTCGCCCCCTCTGTTTGAGCCATCCAGAGACCGAGCAATTCTTTCTCGCCGTCCGCGTTGATACCCAAGGCCAGATATACAGATTTATTCTGTACAGCACCCGAATCACGGCTACGTACAACCAGGCAATCGAGATAAACTACGGGGTACACCGAATCAAGCGGGCGCTGCTGCCATTGCTTCACTTCGTCCAGCACTTCATTGGTGACTTGCGAGATAAATGTCGCGGATACATCTACGCCGTAGGACTCCTCAAAATGGGCCTGAATATCGCGGGTTGTCATGCCTCGGGCATACAGCGATATGATGCGGTCATCGAAGCCGCCAAGCTGTTTCTCACCTTTCTTGACCAGCTTAGGGCTAAAGGTGCCGTTGCGGTCACGGGGAATATCCAGGTCAATTTCACCGTGAACGCTGCGCACAGTTTTGCTGGATTTACCGTTACGGGAATTACCGGAGTTATGGCCCTCTTGCGCATGTTTGGCATAGCCGAGATGTTGTTCCATCTCAGCATTCAAGGCGCGTTCTGCGACCTTTTTAGTCAATTGCTTAAGCAGCCCGGCTTCGCCGAGGATATCATCTGGAGAATCACAGCCATCAAGCAGCTGATCGATAAGTTTGTCTGTTATTGGCATTCTGCATTCCTTTCAACAGGTTAAGAATGCCACTTACACAGAGTTTTTTACAGTCTC
>NZ_JBCGCU010000026.1:0-14713 GCF_038739665.1 Pseudoalteromonas qingdaonensis
TGAGTGATAGAAGTGAGGGTCTAATCTACATCGCAGCATTGTTATTGCTAAGGTCGGCCACAAACTCACTCACTTCCGATGTATTAGGTGATAGCTAATCATCTAATACTGAGAGATACAAGGTCGGGATTTATCCCGACAAAAGGTACCGTGAAATGAAATGTCGGCGCGAAACACCTACAAAGGGCTTTCAAATTTAGATCTTGTCGTGGTGACGACGGCACCTTAGGGGTGGTTTACGCCAACCACCCCTAAGAACCCCAAGGCGCCCCAACATTGCACTTTTTCCTCAGCGCACTACGAGAAATGAAGGTAACCAACATGCACAGCGCATCCCTGCACTGAGCATGTTTTCGCCAGCGTCGTGCTGGCAATTACTCTTCTCGTAGCGCGTTTCGGGTGCAATGTAAGGGGATTAGGCTGATACATCGACGTTTATTTGTATTCCGGCTTTTGCTACCAGATGTAAGTCGGGATTTTGCCTTGTAGGTCGGGATTTATCCCGACAAAAGGTGCCGTGAAATGAAATGTCGGCGCAAAGCATCGACCTACAAATGCAAGAGCAAATTGCCGACAAACCTAAGGATAAAGCAGGTATTTTTTCCGCGCCGCTTTAAAGGCATCGAGACCGCTTTGCCAGCTCTTTCTTATCTCAGCCTCGCTTTGATCGGACTCTATCGCCACACGTAAAGCATCCGTACCGGCAAGCTTATCCATAAACCAGGCGCTACTGAAGAACACCTCCCCCTGCTCGGCAAAACGCTTATGAGCGGCAATCAGCCAACCCAAATCCAGGCCCCTGACCTGGCTTTGGCGTAGATCTAAGCCCTTGGCCACCAGACCTTCCAGTTTAGGGGAGCTGGCAGCACCAAGAATGGAACGTGGAGAAAAAGTAAATTCGCCTAGAGCCACCTTGTCATGGCCTAACACCTGAAACGGGAAATCCGTACCACGGCCGATGCTGACCGGCGTTGCCTCAAAGAAGCACAAAGACGGATATAAACCTATGGCCTGATCGTTGGGCAGGTTGGGGCTGGGTTTTATCGGCAAGGAATAACCCCTATCACGAGCGTAATTCGCCACGGGGATCACTGTCAGAGTCGGGTTTATGCCCTTATCGAGCCAGTTTTCTCCCACTATCATTTGCGCCAGCTCACCCACAGTCATGCCGTGTAAAACGGGTATCGGGTGCATGCCAACAAAGGAGCGAAACTCCGGCTCCAGTATCGGCCCGTCAATATAGGCGATATTGGGGTTGGGCCTGTCGAGCACGATAAACTCAGCCTTGGCCGCGGCGCTGGCCTGCATCATATAGTGCATGGAACTGATATAAGTATAAAAGCGCACACCCACGTCTTGAATATCGAACAGCACCACATCGACCTGGCTCATCACCTCGGCGCTGGGCTGCTTGTTCTTGCCATAAATAGAAACTATGGGCAGCCCGGTTTTGGTATCTATGCCCGAATCTATATGGGCGCCGGCATCCTGATCACCGCGAAAGCCGTGCTCTGGGGCAAAAATGGTGGTGATCTTAACCTGCTTGGCCAGCAAGGCATCAACCAGGTGGGTGTCGCCCAAGGTAGAAGTTTGGTTAACCACCAGACCAACCCGCTTGCCTTTAAGTAAAGGCAGGTAGTGCTCAAAGCGACTGGCGCCAACCTGGATATCTAGCTGGTCGGCCTGAGCACAGGCACTGCTAAGTAAAATCAATAGGGTAAAAGCTGCCAACAGGCGCTTAAGCATCGCCTTCAACCTCTTGCACTGCCGAGCGTAAAAAACCCTTGTTATTATCCAGCAAGGCCTTGCCCTCACTCGCGGTTTTGCCGGTCAACAGCATTAAAATCGCTAACTTGGCACTATGCTCGCTCTGTGCCAGTGCCTCGACCGCCTCCAGCTCAGTGCACTCGGTGGCCTGCATTACGATACGCACGGCACGGGCCTTAAGCTTATCGTTGCTGGCATTTACATCCACCATCAGGTTGCGATACACCTTGCCAGAGCGGATCATGCTGGCGGTGCTGAGCATATTAAGTACCAGCTTCTGCGCTGTGCCCGACTTCATGCGCGTCGAGCCGGTCAGGGCTTCTGGGCCGACCACGGCAGCCAGCTGGATATCTGCGGCATTAAGCACCGCCGAATTGGGCGAACAGCTAATACCCACGGTGACACAGCCCTGCGCACGGGCATAATTGAGCGCCGATACCACATAAGGTGTACGACCACTGGCAGCAATGCCCACCAGCACATCGTCACTTTTTAGCTGGTGGTTTTGTAAGTCTTCAATTGCCATGGCGGCATTATCTTCTGCCCCTTCCACCGCCTTTTGAATCGCCCGCTCACCACCGGCGATAATGCCGACCACCTGACCGGGTTCAACGCTAAAGGTGGGAGGACATTCGGCGGCATCAAGCACCCCCAAACGACCACTGGTCCCGGCGCCGATATAGATAAGGCGGCCGCCCTTAGCAAAGGCATCAACTATGGCATCGACCGCCTTGGCGATGGCCGGAATAATTTCCCTGATCGCCGGGGCAACCTTTTGATCTTCATCATTGAGTTTACGAAGAATAGCCTCGCTGGGTAAGAGGTCAATATCCAGGGTTTGCGGGTTTTGTCCCTCAGAAACTATGGTATTTAACTCTAGCAATAACTCAGAGCTATGGTCACTTGGTAAACTCATCTACTTGATCCAATTATAAATTCTTTAATGCCAGCAAATAGGCACCATCCAGAGCCGAACCCCTTGCGCGCTGCACCAGGGCCTGACACCAGGGTGCCAATAATGGGGTCGTATTGTCGGCTAAACCGCCCAACAATACCACAGGCAAATCATATTCTCCGCGGGTAGCGAGGATTAGTTGCTCAACCGCCCGGGCATGACGTTGCAGTATTTCTGCGGCAATATCGCAGCGCCCTTGATAGGGCCACACCAGCTCACTTAGGCCTGCATAATCCCCCACCTTAGCACCGCTTAGCCACTGACTCAGCGCCTCGCGGCTGTGACCGACTCTTTGCGCCAGCACCTCGAGCAAGGGGCTAAGCGCTTGTTGTCTGTCCAGCGCCTGCATCAGGGCCTGCACCAACATGGCTCCCAAACGGGCACCGCTGCCTTCATCGCCCAGGGTAAAACCCCAACCACCAACTAAGTGCGTGCTGCCATCGGCCAGTAAACGGGTGCCTACACTGCCGGTGCCAAGGGCAACACAAGCCACCGGGGCGCCCAAATTAGCACCATAGGCGGAGGTAATGGCATCGCTGACCACCTTTACTTCGGCTAAACCAAGTGCCTGTAAGCGGCTGCGTAATTGCGCTTGATTATACGGATTCCCGGCGCCGGCAACACCGGCAACGCAATTGACCTGACTCGGCAATATAGCCGCATCGTGAAGTATGCTTGCCACCTGGGCACACAGGGTATCACAACCCAGTTGCAAGTCATGACCCAGTGACGAGCCCGGCCCTCTTTGCTCTTGCACTACTTGACCGTTTTGGTCATATAGGCGTAATGCCGTTTTTGTGCCGCCACCGTCTATGGCCAGTACCCAGTTAGCCATGACGCACCTCTTGATGGAGTGAATGACGATTCGCTTGGCTTAGCTGTTCGGGCTTGCGGCCCAGAGCACAAACCAGGGTGGCTAAGGCTGTGCCGATACACAACTGCCAGGTGAAACCCAGGTTAAACTGCCACTGGCTCGGCAACAGCATTGCTTGCACATAGGGCTGCATCAACAAGGTGGCCACAAAGCCGACTATCAGGGCTGCGAGCACGGACGCTTCGCTGCCGCGTCCGAGGAAAAGACTAGTGAAGTACACGCCCAACAGGCCAGAGTACGAAAACACCATAACACTCAGGGCAAATTTCAGCAGCGGCATTTGCGAATATTGCTGCCAGAAGTAACAAAGAATGGCCATGAAGCCGAGCGCCAGTGATACTCCCAACATGGCAAAGCGCCCTACCAGCACATAATGATGATCTTCTTTTTGTGCGTCGCCCTGCTGGCGCTGACACTTTTCATGCCAAGGCCGGTAGATATCCTGCACCACTACGGAGGCCATGGAGCTGAGCCCTGAGTTCAGGGTGGAAATGGCGGCGGCAATAATGCCTATGGTCACCAGGCCCTTTACGCCGGCGGGAATTTCATTAAGGACATAGTGCATAAAGACGGTGATCTTCTCACCCTGGAATTGCCCGACATTGGCGCCATCGATAGCACCCAGCATGATGTCGGGGCGCTGATAAAACACAAACAGCAGCAGACCAATGACGATAAACAAGAACATCACAGGGATCACCATGGCGATGGACAGCATAATAGCGCGACTGCCGGAGCGCGCATCTTTACAGGTCAGCACCCGCTGCGTCATGTCCTGATCCAGACCGAAGGCGGCAATGTTTAAGAGCACAAAGCCGGTCAGTACCGACGCCATGTTAAACACCCCGGCGGCGGAAAAATCCAGGTCAAATTTAAACAAGGCCAGCTTGGAGCCTTGCTCCGGCCCCGGGTTTTGCAACGCCTCGATAATGGTTGAGAAATCAGCGGGAATAGCCAGCCATAAACTGACAATCACGCACACCGCGGCACTGGTATACACCAAGCACTGAATCACATCGGAATAGATAACGGTGCGAATACCGCCAAAAATGCTGTAGGCAAGACCTATGATCACCAGCACCAGGGTCGCCATAATGACGCTGCTAGCGGCGATATTGCCATAGAGGATCATGGCCACGGCAATGGCGGCCATATACAAGCGCGCACCGCTGGCAAACACCCGGCCGAATAAATACATCAAACCGGCACGGCGCTTGGCCTTGGGGCCCACCTGCTGCTCCAGCAGCTCATAAACAGTATAAACACGATATTGATAAAAGCGCGGAATAAGCACCTGAGCCACCACCAGTGCCGCAATAAAGGCGCCTATATTGGTGGCCAAATAAGATAAATCTCCCTGATAGCCTTGATCTGGGCCACCGATAAAGGTGGCCGCCGATTGCGAGGTGGCCAGCACAGATATCGCCACCATCCAGGTCGGCATGGCATTACCACCGAGAAAATACTCCGCCGAGGTGTTGGCCTTTTTGCGGTTAAACCACCAGGCCGTCAGCACGATAAGCAGAGCATAGGCGCCGAATACCAGCCAGTCGAGCGCTTCATAATATGCGTTTATCATCAGCCCGCCTTGTGCTTATTCTTGTGGCCCTAAGGGCGGCAAGCGCCAGGATGTTTGCTTTAGCCCATATTCCATGCGCGGCAAAATCACCATTAGGGGTTGTTTGTCTTTATCCAGCCAGCGCAACAGGGCATCCATATCCGCCTCAGCCATGGCCGTGCACCCTGCCGTGGGCTTATCCGCAGCGCGCCACAAGTGCATAAAAATACAGCTGCCGGCACCGCTGATATTCTCTGGGTTATGGGCAACAAGTATGCCCTTTTTGTATAAATCGTCCTGGCTGTGAATATCGCGACGCATGGCCTCGGATGAGCCTTCTACCGCCTTTTCACCCACCTCCTTGGTATTCACCAACTGGTTGTAATAGGGCGAGCCGTTCACATCGATGCAGTAATCCCGCGCATCCATGGGGTGATAATCCAGGCCGGTGATAAGCGCATCCAAATAACCAAAGGCATCCCCCAAACGAAATACTCCGGCGGGCGCCTTGCCATCTCCTTCCACCTTCTGCTGGCCTTGCTGGTGCCCATGTAAGCCAATGCCCCAGGCCAGGCCAGTGCGACCAATCACCACGGCGCTGGGTTCACTCACTAGTTGCCATTGATTGTCTTCATCGCGCTCAAACAAGGTCATTTCACCTTGAATATCTGTCCAGGAGTCGGTTACTACCACCGCCAACTGTCGGTTGTCATCTTGAATAGGCTCGGCCCAGGCCAGTCCGCTACAGGCACTGGCGAGCAGCATCGCTAGGCTGGTTAGTGTGTTATTCATTGCCATACTCCATTGGGTAGTTCGATAAGGCCCTCAATGCCGGTAATTCCCAAGCCAGGACCAGTATTTAGGGTGATAGCGGGCCCGCAAAAGCGGGTTCCGCCTTGCACTGGGTCGTACTGGCCAAGAGCCGGACCGTCTAAATCTATCAGGCCGATTTGCCTGGCCTTGGCCGCCGCCAGATGTGCCGCCGCGGCAACGGCAATACTGCCCTCCAGCATACAACCGATCATACAAGGGCGCTCATAGGTGGCGGCGATATCGGCAATCCGCAAGGCACGACTGATACCGCCGCTTTTCATCAGCTTAATATTGATAATATCCACGGCGCCACGCTCCAGCAGGGTGATCACCTGCCTGGGTGAGAAGGCACTTTCATCGGCCATGATCTTAGACTGGACCCGCGCACTAATATACTCAAGGCCGTCAACGTCATTGGCTTTTACCGGCTGCTCCACCAGCTCCAGGACTATACCTTCGCTTTCTATGGCCTGCAGTGCGCGCACCGCTTGCTTGGCATCCCAGCCCTGATTCACATCCAGACGCAGCGCCGCCTTGTTGCCCACATGCCGGGCAATGGCGCGCACCCGTTGAATATCCTGCTCAAGGTCGTTGCCAATTTTGATTTTCAGCACATCAAAGCCTTTAGCTAGGGCGATATCACAATCGCTCAGCATTTTATCTATGGCATCGACGCTGATGGTGACATCGGTTTTAAGCTCGCTTTGATTGCCCCCCAAGGCCCGATACAAGGGCACGCCCAAACCTTGCGCCCACAGATCATACAAGGCGATTTCCAGCGCCGCCTTGGCACTGGAGTTGGCCACCACGGCAGCGGCCAAACGATCGCAAAGGGCATTGATATTGCGCACATCCTGATTGATAAGCTGAGGCGCCAGTACTGTGTTGATAATGCTAATTATGGATTGGTGGGTGTCGCCGGTGATCACCGGGGTGCTCGGGGCGCAGCCATAACCCCTTTTGCCACACTGGGTGTCGATTATGACCACCAGGTCTTCTATGCTGGAAACCGTGCGCAGCGCCGTTTTAAAAGGGGTGTGCAAAGGCACCGACAAACGGGCAAAGCGTACCGACTTAATGATCATAGTGCACCGCCCGGAGCGATACGTTTAATGGCATAGGTTTTATCTAAATAGGAGATATCGGCATTTAAATGCAGAGGCAACAAGGGCGTCACGGAAACGCCGTTAAGCTCGCCATCGTAAAAACCGCCATCGCCTTTTAAGTAACCAAGCCCTTTCACATCATGGATCACATAGGGCTGGCCTTGATAATCGCCGATATACATCATCACATGGCCGGGAATATAGATAAGGTCACCCACCTGCATCTGTGCCAGCACCTGCTGCTTTTGTTCTAGCGTGGCTTCGTCATCAAAGCGCCAGTTATAACCGTACTCCCCCTTGCCCTGCCATGAAGAATTACGCGGCATCATCACGCCAAAGGTTTTATAAATCTCGCCGACAAAGCCGGTGCAATCTCGGGCATTGTAATCGTGCCCCCAGCCATAACGCTCGCCTAAAAACTTAAACCCCTGAGCAATGAGGTTATGCCGGGTAAGCGGCAAATAACCCAGGCTAACATCGCTGGAGCGCGGTAAGAGCGCCTTTTCAAAGGCCAAAGAGCCGTCCCCATTGCGCACCGGCAGCTTGACTATATAGCTGGCAAAACTGTTTTGGCCATGAGTCAGGTGCTCAATTTGCTCTTGTGGCATCAGCGCCAGACGCACGCCCATATCCAATTGCAACTCAGAAACCCGTGGTTTATTGGGCACAAAGCTGGTGTCTACCTTGTCGCCGCTGACAATGATGAAGTCCTTGGCCTGCATATAATCGACAATGGTGTCTTTATCCCCCACGGCAATGGCCGACTTTTTCACCCAGGCGGTGTAGTTGTAGGCGGCCACCAGATACCAGAGCCCATCCGCACTTTCATGCAGCACAGCCACCGCCTCACCCGGGAAGGCGCCACTTTCCTGGAAACGATCCAAATCCGCATCCATTTCCGCGTTTAACACGCGATCATCGGTGGGAAAGGTGCGTAGCGACGTGCGCTCAACCACCATGCCAAAACGCACCTGGTTCTTGTCCTGCACTTGGGCTTTATTGGTGTTGGTGTGATAGCGCGCGAAATCCTCGTCTGTCAGCTGGCGGCCATCGGTATAAAACCTTGGGCTGGAAGGAGTCGAACTGGCTTTTTCCAGATGTTGGTTCAGCTCATCACGAGAGAGCTCATCCGCATAGGTCAGAGGGTCTGTAACATAGGGATTATTAGCAATCAGTTTGCGGTTAAAGGCCTGGATTTGCCGCTCACTCATCAGCGGCGCGTTATCCGCCTGCTGTTTTAACCAAAACGCCGGAGAGAGCATGGCCGGCTGAACCAAAGGCACATCACTGACAAAGGGCGCCGTTGGCTGAGCGTAAGCCAGACCATGACTAGACAGCAACAAGGCCGTTGCAATGGCAGCACTCAAAATAGATTGGGCTTTGTTGTTCATTGTTGTTTCTCCCCTTCGGCGTTCAGTCTTTGGCGTTAAGTCGCAGGTCTTTGTCGCAGGTCTTTATCGCAGGTCTTTGTCACCAGGTTTTAATACATGAGATTACTGTATAGTCGCAGGGGAAACAAATATTTCAAAGGAAATATTTGTTAGGAATATTTTATTAAAAACAACAACAGGCGAATGCCTTAAGGCATTTTTATCTCGGTACTGTAGGCGAGGCTTTAGCCTTGCAAGGCCGACGAGCTTTCTTGTCGGCCCTTTCGGCAAACCTCAACCTGTAGATACAAGGTCGGGATTTTGACTTGTAGGTCGGGATTCCATCCCGACAAAAGGTGGCGTGAAATGAAATGTCGGCGCAAAGTACCTACAAAGGGCCTTCAAATTAAGATCTTGTCGCGGTGGCGACGACACCTTAGGGGTGGTTTACGCCAACCACCCCTAAGAACCCCAAGGCGCCCCAACATTGCATTATTTCCTCAACGCGCTACGAGAAATGAACGTAACCAACATGCACAGGGCATCCCTGCCCTGGGCATGCTTTCGCCCGCCATCCCAGCGGGCGATTACTCTTCTCGCACCCCGTTTCGGATGCAATGTAAGGGGATAAGGCTGATACACCGGCGTTTATTTTTATTCCAGCTTTTGCTGCCAGATGGAGGTCGGGATTTTGACTTGTAGGTCGGGATTCCATCCCGACAAAAGGTGCCGTGAAATGAAGTGTCGGCGCAAAGCACCTACAAAGGGCCTTCAAATTAAGATCTTGTCGTGGTGACGACGGCACCTTAGGGGTGGTTTACGCCAACCACCCCTAAGAACCCCAAGGCGCCCCAACATTGCATTATTTCCTCAACGCGCTACGAGAAATGAACGTAACCAACATGCACAGGGCATCCCTGCCCTGGGCATATTTTCGCCCGCCATCCCCGCAGGCGATTACTCTTCTCGCATCCCGTTTCGGATGCAATGTAAGGGGGGATAGGCTGATACACCGGCGTTTATTTTTATTCCAGCTTTTGCTGCCAGATGTAGGTCGGGATTCCATCCCGACAAAAGGTGGCGTGAAATGAAATGTCGGCGCAAAGTACCTACAAATTAAGATCTTGTCGTGGTGACGACGGCACCTTAGGGGTGGTTTACGCCAACCACCCCTAAGAACCCCAAGGCGCCCCAACATTGCATTATTTCCTCAACGTGCTACGAGAAATGAACGTAACCAACATGCACAGCACATCCATGTACTGGGCATGTTTTCGCCCGTAATCCAACGGGCGATTACTCTTCTCGCATCCCGTTTCGGATGCAATATAAGGGGATTAGGCTGATACACCAGCGCTCTACAGAAAAATTATCGCAATCTGTTAGCTCGTTTAGAATAAGAAGCAGATTTTAACCGCCCCGTAAAAAATATAATAATGTTTGACTAAAAAGGTTTAGCAAAGCGAAACCGAGCCGAGCATGAGCAGTTCGCTTTCAAAGAGCTTGTTAGGCGTACTTTGGACCAATATATCCGCAACCACATACACCACAATGGCTACAAACAATCCAATCACATGCTTTACATTCAATATCTTGCGAGTTATCTACTAAGCTTTTACAAGAATAACAGTGAGAGGCTCGACGATACCTTGAGTTGTGAGAAATACCTTTATATTCAAAATCGTTTTTGAGCATCCATGATTTATGGGTAGCAATAACTTGATCTTTTATTTGTTCATGATTCTCTATTAGATATTTATCAATTTTTCCTTTTATTTCTACTACAGAGTTGTCTAGGCTTTGACATTTATTAACTCTAAGTTCTTTAAGGAATTTATGTTTAGCCTTAGCTTGAAATTCATTACGGAAGAAAGCCGCAATAATGTGAAAACCTTTATAACGTTCTACGTGTCTCTTAGAGTACATAAATATCCTGAATGCCTAACACCACGCTAAGCGGCACAAAAGGCTTGGTTACAATGAACAACGAAGGAGCACAAGCCAAGCGTTTACAGATCCCCGTTGTATGAAATTGGAGATTTGTCGATGCCTACATCTTTGCGAACCTCATTAATCAATGACAAAGCTAACTCGCGCACTGCTGCCCAATCATATACAGTATTACCATTAGCAACCAAAAGTAGCAGGTCAATTAATTTGTCTTGAGCATCCATTACACTTTGAGGAGCTAGCATACCTAAATATCCGTATAATCGAATACGGTCTCGGTTAAAAGTATTAAGAGCATTTCTTGCATCTTCAGGTGAGAGCTGACGACTTGAGTGAGAATCAAAAGCGGCAAGAATTTCAGCAACGGTATCTATAACCATGCGATAAATAGCAATTTTGTCAGAATGGTTACTTAATAGTTTTTCTTTCGCGAAATCCAACTCGCGTTTCGTTGTTTCTAACTCTGCAGCCATTTTATTCTTTTCTTGTTCTAGAATTCGCTGCGCCCAGACCTTACCTAGCCAGCTAGATAATCCAAAAATAATGGCACCAGCCGAACCAACCGAAGCTAAAAAGCCTGCAAACACTTTAAAAATAATGTCCCAATCCATAGAATCCTCTCGGAAATATAACGCAGTGTTATGCTTAATCTACACTCACTCGAAAATCAGCCATGCTATCTGAAAATAGTGACCCTAACCGTCCGTTTGCTGGATTATAACCAAGTTCACTGTTTGCCATGATGTATTGAACTTGTTCCTTTAGATCTTTAGAAAGGTGCTCAAGTATGAACTCTATAAAGTTAGTAACAACCGCATGATCATCAAAGATAGTATTGTATTTGACAGAGTTTAGGGAAATTCCCATTGCACTTTGCCACATATCCTCATAGCCGACAAATACAGGGACTTTGCCTTTGAAATATACCTCGCCAATTTTTAGCTTATTTACCTCTACATTGCCGTGAAGCAAATCATTTCGTTCATTCATCAATGTATGGAATCTCTTGCATACATCGTCTGTGTAATCGATCGGGCGTGTGAACCCCATACAATTTAAATGAAGTGATTGAACTCGAATATCTATCTGCTGACGTATGGTGTTTTGGAAAAGTCTTTCGTTTTTTTTGATCTCAGGCTTCGCCAGCACAAAAATAAGTAGATTAATAAACGATTCCGCAAGCACGGGTAGCATCGAGCGAAGTCCAAAAGTTATACCTATCGCGTTATCGTATTTGTCTCGGACATATTTCCAATTTTCTTCCAATTTTGGTAGATTCTCCTCGTTAAATTTTATGAGCTCTCTATCTTCTTCAATCTTTACATCAAGGGCGTTTAGTGACTTTATATTTTTGGTTATGACAGAGTTAATACGGTGATATGGATTTAAGAATCGAGTCCACTTTTCAAGCTCTACTCGAACCGATTTCATGGATTTACCATAGCTTTTAAAATCTGACTTAATTTGCATAATAAAGTCTTCGAGCGTTAGACCTTTACCGTCGTGCTCGCCAATGAGATGTACCTCGGTTCGAAAGTTGTGCCCTTGAATAGAAACTATTCCGAACTCACCTACTAACGACCACTCCCAGTGAATTAGGTTATCTGACGAGTCATTTCTAAGAAAGTTTTGAAGACCATTTGGGGCACCGTATTTAGCTTGTAAATAACAGTAAATATCGATTGGCTTAATCTCGTTTGTAAACTCCCAAATTATCAACCTCTTCGGCAACTTATCACCAGTAATAATCTTTACAAGGCAACTCGGGTGAACAGCCTCTAATCCAAGAAAATAATTTTCCATTACTTACAGTCTCGATAGAGCATAACAGATAATTAGACTCCCTCCTTCCTGCTAGTCTTATTAATAGCTAGCTTTTATGATTGGAGTCATACAGTTATGAACAATACTACAGTTATCGGTGTTGAGTTGGCAAAAGTGTTTTGCAGGTTTGCGTGTACGGAAATAATCAGGTTTGGCCCAATGACTGGAAAAGGGTAGCTGTGAGTTACTAATCACTACCTTTTGAAAGCTAAGCTGACTGCTCTTAAATCCCACACCACTTTCACAGGTATCATACATCCCGTTTAGATACGCGCTGGAGAAATCAGTTTTTGTTGTGGAGTGTGCTTGAAACAACGAGTATGGCTGAGAGCGGATATAAGAGAGTGAACAGTTTCACTCTCGCCGCTTGAAGGCGACGAGCTCTGCGAGGAGGGGGACTGCGTAGTTAGGTTTACCGAGTCAGGACGACTCGTTAAACCGTGTCGAAAGCTAAGCGCAGCGTTTAACAAAACGCTGAGTTCGTAAGCATTAGCGAATCACGGGCGCCTTGGGGTTCCAAGGGGCGGTTGGCGCAAACCGCCCTTTGGTTGTCGTCGCCAACGCGACAAAACAACCCTCAGTGCAAGGGAATTCATCCCTGAAGCTGTCTTCCTGTCGGCATCCATGCCTCCACCTCCTCGCGCTGCGAAGCGATGCTTCGGTCACTCGTCGCCCAACGCGACAATATCTATCAATTACCGCCGCAGTCGGCGGCCCGACAAGAACTAACCATGAGTGCAAGTAATTCATCCCTGAAGCTGCATTGTTGCCCTTTGTCGGCCTAAAAGGCCGACCTACAACGAAAGCTCGACAAAAGCTATCCAAAGGCATCTTTGTCGACGCAGAGCATCGACCTACAAAGCGTCTTGTCGGCGGCCGACAAAAATTGTCAGGTTGAAACCTGACCTACAGGTATCGATCCTCCCGTTTGGATTCGCGCTGAAGAAATCGGCTTTTGTTGTGGAGTGTGTTATTGAGAGCGAGGCATTTTTGTCGACGCAGAGCATCGACCCACAAAGCGTCTTATCGGCGGCCGACAAAAATTGTCAGGTTGAAACCTGACCTACAGGTATCGATCTTCCCGTTTAGATTCGCGCTGGAGAAATCGGCTTTTGTTGCGGAGTGTGCTTGAGACAACGGAGCATGGATGCGTAGTTAGGTTTACCGAGTCAGGACGACTCGTTAAACCGTGTTGAAAGCTAAGCGCAGCGTTTAACAAAACGCTGAGTTCGCAAGCATTAGCGAATCAGAGACTGTAAAAAACTCTGTGTAAGTGGCATTCTTAACCTGTTGAAAGGAATGCAGAATGCCAATAACAGACAAACTTATCGATCAGCTGCTTGATGGCTGTGATTCTCCAGATGATATCCTCGGCGAAGCCGGGCTGCTTAAGCAATTGACTAAAAAGGTCGCAGAACGCGCCTTGAATGCTGAGATGGAACAACATCTCGGCTATGCCAAACATGCGCAAGAGGGCCATAACTCCGGTAATTCCCGTAACGGTAAATCCAGCAAAACTGTGCGCAGCGTTCACGGTGAAATTGACCTGGATATTCCCCGTGACCGCAACGGCACCTTTAGCCCTAAGCTGGTCAAGAAAGGTGAGAAACAGCTTGGCGGCTTCGATGACCGCATCATATCGCTGTATGCCCGAGGCATGACAACCCGCGATATTCAGGCCCATTTTGAGGAGTCCTACGGCGTAGATGTATCCGCGACATTTATCTCGCAAGTCACCAATGAAGTGCTGGACGAAGTGAAGCAATGGCAGCAGCGCCCGCTTGATTCGGTGTACCCCGTAGTTTATCTCGATTGCCTGGTTGTACGTAGCCGTGATTCGGGTGCTGTACAGAATAAATCTGTATATCTGGCCTTGGGTATCAACGCGGACGGCGAGAAAGAATTGCTCGGTCTCTGGATGGCTCAAACAGAGGGGGCGAAGTTCTGGCTGTCGGTCATGAATGAGCTGAAAAACCGAGGCGTGCAAGATATCTTCATTGCCTGTGTCGATGGCCTCAAGGGCTTCCCAGAAGCAATCGAAGCCGTATACCCTAAAACCCAAGTGCAACTGTGTATCGTGCATCAAATCCGCCACTCACTGCGATATGTCAGTTGGAAGCAGCGTAAAGCCATCGCGGCCGACCTGAAACGCATTTATGGCGCAGCGACTTTGGCCGAGGCTGAGTTAGCCCTGACCGAGTTTGCACAGAGGTGGGATGACGAACATCCGAGCATTAGCCTGTCCTGGCGTAACAACTGGGAGCGGCTGAGCGTGTTCTTCGATTATCCGCCGGAAATCCGCAAAGTGATTTACACCACGAACGCCATTGAGTCGCTGAATGCTAGCCTGCGTAAAATCACGAAAACCAGGCGCTCATTCCCGACGGATGACTCAGTGATGAAGATACTATATCTGGCACTTCACCAGATCTCGAAGAAATGGACAATGCCCATCAGGGACTGGAAAGCGGCCATGAGCCAGTTTATGATTATGTA
>NZ_JBCGCU010000027.1:0-2500 GCF_038739665.1 Pseudoalteromonas qingdaonensis
CTGGTGATGACCTACTTTCACATGGCAAATGCCACACTATCATCGGCGCTGTTCCGTTTCACTACTGAGTTCGGCATGGGGTCAGGTGGGTCCAGAACGCTATTGTCACCAAGCATAAATTGTCTAACATGATTAAATTCATCACGTTAGTTAAATTCGGAAAGCTTTATAAGTAACTGTCTACTTCAGTCTTTAATTTCTAACTTCTAACTTAACAGTCTCACACCATTTTGGCGTTGTATGGTTAAGCCTCACGGGTAATTAGTACAGGTTAGCTTAACGCCTCACAGCGCTTCCACACCCTGCCTATCAACGTTGTAGTCTTCAACGGCCCTTCAGTGGAGTTAAACTCCAAGTGAGAACTCATCTCGAGGCTCGCTTCCCGCTTAGATGCTTTCAGCGGTTATCGATTCCGAACGTAGCTACCGGGCAATGCAATTGGCATCACAACCCGAACACCAGCGGTTCGTCCACTCCGGTCCTCTCGTACTAGGAGCAGCCCCTCTCAATTCTCAAACGCCCACGGCAGATAGGGACCGAACTGTCTCACGACGTTCTAAACCCAGCTCGCGTACCACTTTAAATGGCGAACAGCCATACCCTTGGGACCGACTTCAGCCCCAGGATGTGATGAGCCGACATCGAGGTGCCAAACACCGCCGTCGATATGAACTCTTGGGCGGTATCAGCCTGTTATCCCCGGAGTACCTTTTATCCGTTGAGCGATGGCCCTTCCATTCAGAACCACCGGATCACTATGACCTACTTTCGTACCTGCTCGACGTGTCTGTCTCGCAGTTAAGCTGGCTTCTACCATTACACTAACCGTACGATGTCCGACCGTACTTAGCCAACCTTCGTGCTCCTCCGTTACTCTTTGGGAGGAGACCGCCCCAGTCAAACTACCCACCAGGCACTGTCCGCAACCCCGATTCAGGGGCCAACGTTAGAACATCAAACATACAAGGGTGGTATTTCAAGGATGGCTCCACGGTAACTGGCGTCACCGCTTCAAAGCCTCCCACCTATCCTACACATGTAGGCTCAATGTTCAGTGCCAAGCTGTAGTAAAGGTTCACGGGGTCTTTCCGTCTAGCCGCGGGTACACAGCATCTTCACTGCGATTTCAATTTCACTGAGTCTCGGGTGGAGACAGCGTGGCCATGGTTACACCATTCGTGCAGGTCGGAACTTACCCGACAAGGAATTTCGCTACCTTAGGACCGTTATAGTTACGGCCGCCGTTTACCGGGGCTTCGATCAAGAGCTTCGCTTACGCTAACCCCATCAATTAACCTTCCGGCACCGGGCAGGTGTCACACCCTATACGTCATCTCGCGATTTAGCAGAGTGCTGTGTTTTTAATAAACAGTCCCAGCCACCTGGTCACTGCGACTCCCGTCCGCTTAGAGAGCAAGTCTCATCACAGATAGGAGCGTACCTTCTCCCGAAGTTACGGTACTATTTTGCCTAGTTCCTTCACCCGAGTTCTCTCAAGCGCCTTAGTATTCTCTACCTGACCACCTGTGTCGGTTTGGGGTACGATTCGGTATAAACTGAAGCTTAGAGGCTTTTCCTGGAAGTATGGCACCAACAGCTTCCACTCCGTAGAGTGTCGTCTCGGCTCTCAGCCTTAAAGAATCCCGGATTTACCTAAGATTCAAGCCTACAACCTTTCACACGGACAACCATCGCCGTGCCTGCCTAGCCTTCTCCGTCCCCCCATCGCATCTATACCAAGTACGGGAATATTAACCCGTTTCCCATCGACTACGCCTTTCGGCCTCGCCTTAGGGGTCGACTCACCCTACCCTGATTAACATGGGATAGGAACCCTTGGTCTTCCGGCGTGCGGGTTTTTCACCCGCATTATCGTTACTCATGTCAGCATTCGCACTTGTGATATGTCCAGCATGCCTCCCGGCACACCTTCAGCCACTTACACAACGCTCCCCTACCCCGCAACATAAGTTGCAGCCGCAGCTTCGGTGGTATGTTTAGCCCCGTTACATCTTCCGCGCAGGCCGACTCGACTAGTGAGCTATTACGCTTTCTTTAAAGGGTGGCTGCTTCTAAGCCAACCTCCTAGCTGTTTTAGCCTTCCCACATCGTTTCCCACTTAACATACACTTTGGGACCTTAGCTGGCGGTCTGGGTTGTTTCCCTCTCCACGACGGACGTTAGCACCCGCCGTGTGTCTCCCGGATAGTACTCATTGGTATTCGGAGTTTGCATGGGGTTGGTAAGTCGGGATGACCCCCTAGCCCAAACAGTGCTCTACCCCCAATGGTATTCGTCCGAGGCTCTACCTAAATAGATTTCGGGGAGAACCAGCTATCTCCCGGTTTGATTAGCCTTTCACTCCTAGCCACAGGTCATCCCCTAACTTTTCAACGTTAGTGGGTTCGGTCCTCCAGTTGATGTTACTCAACCTTCAACCTGCCCATGGCTAGATCACCGGGTTTCGGGTCTATACCTTGCAACTCAACGCGCAGTTAAC
>NZ_JBCGCU010000029.1:0-874 GCF_038739665.1 Pseudoalteromonas qingdaonensis
AAATCCTGGCCTCAAGCGCTTTTTACTAGCTTGACCAGGCTTATCGCAAGTTAATACGTCCTTCATCGCCTCCAACTGCCAAGGCATCCACCGTGTACGCTTAGTCACTTAACCATACAACCCAAAATGTTTTTCTTTATGCTTGCGCTTGATGCGGCATTGCTGTCGTCATTTGCTTGGTCACAACCAAAAAGGTTGCTCCCGGCGACAAATAACTCGGCGGCTTTGCCTCAAACACAATCACCTTGAAAAATGGAATTGAGTTCCACAGTGTGACTGTTAACTTCGCCAGAAGTTAGAATACTAAAGTAGACGCACAATTAGCTTTCGCTAACTGGCATATTTCTTTACTTATTGAGAACTCTAAATCATTCAAAATTGAACAATTCAAAGTTTTTATCAGCTTTCCAAATTTTTAAAGAGCAAGAGAATAAACTTCTCAGAGTTAAACACACTCTATTCTCAGGGCATGTCCCCGAAAGAATGTTTATCTATAAGAAGGAGTAGTAAAGTGGTGGAGCTAAGCAGGATCGAACTGCTGACCTCCTGCGTGCAAGGCAGGCGCTCTCCCAGCTGAGCTATAGCCCCACATTACTAGGATACGTATTGTTTTTACCGGTCTTTGCGGTGAAGCAAAGTGGTGGGTCTGAGTAGACTTGAACTACCGACCTCACGCTTATCAGGCGTGCGCTCTAACCAGCTGAGCTACAGACCCAAACAATGACGTTTGTTCTCTATTTCATAATCAACAATCATCTGTGTGGACACTGCGAACAAATTCGTTCTAAATCGTATAAGGAGGTGATCCAGCCCCAGGTTCCCCTAGGGCTACCTTGTTACGACTTCACCCCAGTCATGAATCACTCCGTGGTGA